>NZ_HG942080.1:0-40303 GCF_000612665.1 Neobacillus dielmonensis | reverse complement strand
CTCTAAATGCCGGGGCGGGGGAAAAGGAGGGTGAGGGGTCACTAAGAAGTGATCTAAATGCCCGAGCAGGAGAAAAAGGAGGATGAGGGGTCACTAAGAAGTGATCTAAATGCCCGAGCAGGGGGAAAATAAGAAGGAACGGTTACTAAGAAACTTCATCCTCTTTTTATTGAAAAACGAATATTAGTTCGCATATTGTTGGTTTGTTTTTGGGGGAATGTGGTAGAATGTTACTATGATTAAAAATAGACCCCTTTCCAGTACCATCCCGGTCATTAAACAACATTATCATACTGGAAAAATGCCCGTTATAGGGTGGATTTTATAGACGGGAGGAACCATTTGTGATAGATCAATTTGAGTTAGTTTCTAAATACTCACCTCAAGGGGATCAGCCTGAAGCCATTCGGCAATTAGTCGAAGGAGTCAAAAATAACAAGCGATACCAAACCCTGCTCGGTGCAACCGGTACAGGGAAAACATTTACGATTTCTAATGTCATCAAAGAGGTCAACAAACCTACCCTGGTGATTGCCCATAACAAAACATTGGCTGGCCAGCTCTATAGTGAGTTCAAGGAATTCTTCCCAAACAATGCTGTAGAGTATTTTGTCAGCTATTACGATTACTATCAGCCTGAAGCCTATGTTCCGCAGACTGATACGTTCATTGAAAAAGACGCCAGCATTAACGATGAGATTGATAAACTGAGACACTCGGCAACATCATCCTTGTTTGAACGGAAAGATGTCATTATTATCGCCAGCGTGTCCTGCATCTACGGTCTCGGTTCGCCGGAAGAATACCGCGAGATGGTGCTGTCGCTCCGGACTGGAATGGAAGTAGAACGGAACCAGCTGCTCCGCAAATTGGTGGATATCCAATATGAACGAAACGATATCGATTTTAAACGGGGAACGTTCCGGGTCCGCGGTGACGTGGTCGAGATTTTCCCGGTATCCCGCGATGAACACTGCATTCGCGTCGAATTTTTTGGAGATGAAATTGACCGTATCCGCGAAGTGGACGCACTCACTGGAGAAATCATGGGCGAACGGGAACATGTCGCCATCTTCCCGGCATCCCACTTCGTTACCAGAGAAGAAAAGATGAGAAAAGCAATAGAAAATATTGAGCAAGAGTTGGAAGTACGCCTTGCCGAACTGAAGGCACAAGACAAACTGTTAGAGGCGCAGCGGCTTGAACAACGGACCCGCTATGATCTCGAAATGATGCGGGAAATGGGCTTCTGCTCAGGGATTGAGAACTATTCCCGTCACCTGACCCTTCGCCCTGCCGGTTCAACACCTTATACCCTGCTCGACTTCTTTCCGGAAGACTTCCTATTAGTCATTGACGAGTCGCATGTTACCTTGCCGCAAGTTAGAGGAATGTTTAATGGAGACCGAGCCCGTAAACAGGTATTGGTAGACCATGGATTCCGTCTGCCATCAGCCATGGATAACCGGCCGCTGATGTTTGACGAATTTGAAAAGCATATCCACAATGCTATCTTTGTCTCGGCTACTCCAGGACCATTTGAATTGGAACACACACCTGAAATGGTTGAGCAGATTATCCGTCCGACAGGATTGCTTGATCCAATCATTGAGGTTCGGCCAATTGAAGGACAAATCGATGATTTAATCGGAGAAATCCAAGACCGGGTCAACAAGAATGAACGCGTGCTGGTGACGACACTGACAAAGAAAATGTCAGAGGACTTAACCGATTACTTGAAGGAAATCGGCATAAAAGTCCAATATCTACATTCAGAAGTGAAAACGCTGGAGCGGATTGAAATTATTCGGGAACTTCGCCTTGGCAAATATGATGTCCTCGTGGGAATCAACCTGCTCCGGGAAGGCTTGGATATCCCAGAAGTCTCGTTAGTTACGATACTGGATGCCGACAAAGAAGGTTTCCTTCGTTCTGAACGGTCGCTGATCCAAACCATTGGCCGGGCTGCCCGGAATGCCAACGGTAAGGTAATCATGTATGCGGACCGAATGACAGACTCGATGGAAAAAGCCATCAGCGAGACAAAGCGCCGCCGTGAAATTCAGGAGGAATTTAACCGCAAGCACGGAATTACACCACAGACGATTCAGAAAGAAATTCGGGAAGCCATTCGTGCGACTCACGCTGCAGAGGATCAGGAAGAGTATAAACCAACTGCAGCATTTGGCAAAATGAACAAAAAGGAACGGGAAAAATTGATTGCCGATATGGAAAAAGAAATGAAGGCAGCGGCAAAGGATTTGAACTTCGAGCGGGCCGCCGAGCTTCGTGATTTAATTTTGGAATTGAAAGCGGAAGGATGACGTAAACATGGCAATGGAAAAATTAGTTGTTAAAGGCGCCAGGGCCAATAACTTAAAAAATATTGATGTCACCATTCCGAGAGATAAGCTTGTTGTATTAACGGGACTTTCCGGATCCGGAAAGTCCTCGCTCGCGTTTGATACGATTTACGCAGAGGGACAGCGTCGGTATGTGGAATCGTTATCGGCCTATGCCCGGCAGTTTCTCGGCCAAATGGATAAACCGGATGTTGATACCATAGAAGGATTATCACCTGCCATATCGATTGACCAAAAAACCACCAGTAACAACCCGCGGTCAACGGTTGGAACAGTAACGGAAATATATGATTACTTAAGATTATTATTTGCTAGAGTTGGACATCCGACCTGTCCGATCCATAATATTGAAATTTCTTCACAAACCATTGAACAGATGGTGGACCGGATTCTCGATTATCCAGAACGGACGAAGATGCAAATCCTTGCCCCGATTATTTCCGGACGCAAGGGGCAGCATGTAAAAGTTCTCGAAGATATTAAAAAGAAAGGCTTTGTCCGCGTGCGCGTAGACGGGGAAATGCTCGACTTAAGTGAAGACATCGAATTGGACAAAAACAAAAAGCATTCCATTGAAGTAGTTGTCGACCGGATTGTGGTAAAAGAGGGAATCGCTGCACGGATAGCAGACTCTCTTGAAACAGCGCTCGAGCTTGGCGAGGGAAAAGTGATCGTGGATGTTATTGGTCAAGAAGAGCTGATGTTCAGCGAAAACCATGCCTGCCCGATTTGCGGTTTTTCCATTGGGGAACTAGAACCGAGGATGTTTTCGTTCAATAGTCCATTTGGCGCCTGTCCAGAATGCGATGGGCTCGGATCTAAGCTAGAAGTCGATGTTGACTTGGTCATCCCGAACAGGGACCTGACATTAAAGCAACATGCCATTGCCCCTTGGGAGCCGACCAGCTCACAATATTATCCACAGCTGTTAGAGGCTGTCTGCAGCCATTACGGCATTGATATGGATATTCCGGTAAAGGATATACCTGGACATCTACTCGACAAAATCCTATATGGATCCGGTAATGAAAAAATATATTTCCGATATGAAAACGATTTTGGCCAAACCCGTGAAGGTTATATCCAATTTGAAGGTGTTCTGCGTAATGTGGAGAGACGCTTCAAAGAAACCAGCTCCGACTATATCCGGGAACAGATGGAAAAATATATGGCCCAGCAGCCTTGTCCGACCTGTAAAGGCCATCGTTTGAAAAAAGAGAGCCTTGCTGTTCTGATTAACGGTCAGCATATCTCTCTCATAACAGGCCTATCGATTGGAGAAGCCATGCAATTTTTTGATGGTCTTGTACTATCTGAAAAGGAAACGCAGGTTGCTAGATTAATTTTGCGCGAAATCAATGAGCGACTTGGCTTCTTAATTAATGTTGGACTTGATTATTTAACACTTAGCCGGATGGCCGGAACCCTTTCCGGAGGGGAAGCCCAGCGGATTCGTTTGGCCACCCAAATCGGATCCAGGTTGACGGGTGTGTTATACATTTTGGATGAACCATCAATTGGACTGCACCAGCGGGACAATGACCGTTTGATTGAAACCCTGCAAAACATGCGTGATATCGGAAATACCTTAATTGTCGTGGAACACGATGAAGACACGATGCTGGCAGCAGATTATTTGATTGATATCGGGCCAGGCGCCGGGGCCCATGGCGGTGAAGTGATTGCTGCAGGGACACCTGAAGAAGTGATGGCTGATCCAAATTCACTGACTGGCCAGTATCTATCGGGCAGGAAGTTCATTCCGCTGCCTTTGGAACGTAGAAAGCCGGACGGCCGTTATATTGAAATTAAAGGCGCCGCAGAAAATAATCTTAAAAATATCAACGTGAAATTTCCTTTAGGTATGTTCATAGCCGTAACGGGAGTGTCAGGATCCGGAAAAAGTACTTTGATAAATGAAATTCTTCATAAGGCGCTGGCACAGAAGTTAAACAGAGCGAAGATGAAACCGGGGCAGCACAAGAGCATTAAAGGTCTGGAGCAGTTGGAAAAGGTGGTTGATATCGACCAATCACCAATCGGCAGAACGCCGCGTTCCAATCCTGCTACTTATACCGGTGTGTTTGATGATATACGTGATGTGTATGCCGCTACTAATGAGGCTAAGGTCCGCGGCTATAAAAAAGGCCGCTTCAGCTTCAATGTGAAGGGCGGCCGCTGTGAGGCCTGTAAAGGGGACGGGATTATCAAAATCGAAATGCACTTTTTGCCTGATGTTTATGTTCCTTGTGAAGTATGTCATGGAAAGCGTTATAATCGGGAAACGCTAGAGGTTAAATATAAAGGCAAAAATATTTCCGAAGTCCTGGACATGACTGTTGAGGAGGCTTTGAAATTTTTCGAGAATATCCCGAAAATTAGCCGAAAAATCCAAACCCTTTATGATGTGGGTCTTGGCTATATGAAGCTGGGGCAGCCTGCCACTACTCTTTCTGGTGGCGAGGCGCAGCGTGTAAAACTTGCATCGGAACTGCATCGTCGATCCACGGGGAAGACCTTCTATATCTTGGATGAACCAACAACAGGACTTCATGTGGACGATATTTCAAGGCTGTTAGTTGTCCTGCAACGCTTGGTTGAAAATGGCGATACTGTTTTAGTAATTGAGCATAATCTTGATGTGATCAAAACTGCTGACTATATTATTGACCTTGGTCCTGAAGGCGGCGACAAAGGCGGAACAATTGTTGCAACAGGAATCCCTGAAAAAGTGGTAGAAGTACCCGAATCCTATACGGGTAAGTATTTGAAACCAATCCTTGAGCGTGACCGGGAACGAATGAGACATCAAATTGAACAGAAGAGTGCCATTAATGCATAGTAAAAAGAGCTGAATCCTATCGAAGGATATCAGCTCTTTTTATTTTTCGGGCTGGACAACCGTCGAGTATTTTGTAGAATCGCCGTCTTTATTTCCTAAACGACGAAACTTATAAGGCCTCCCAATCGTAAATGTATTAATAAGGGAGATGAGCGAAATGGATAGTAGAAAAGTACTTTCAAGTCTGTGTTATTTTAGTATATTTTTTGCTGGATTTATTTTTCCTTTAGTAGTTTGGCTAGCAAGCGGTGATGAAATCACCAAGCAGCATGCAAAGAAATCCTTGTTATCGCATCTCATTCCACTTTTTTGTGTACCGCTGATCGGTTTGATTTTCATTTTTGAATTTGTCGGCTTGGATAGCGATATTCCGGTGTTTTCCATCATCTCTATGATTGCTCTTGCGATTGTTTCTCTTATAGTAGTCATTTGGAACATTGTGAAAGGCGTAAAGGTACTTATTGCTGAATAGATATACTAAGGAACGAGAACGCAGGGTTATAGATGGTGTCAATAAAGGGAATATACAGTAACGATAAATTTTTAACACTTTGAGGTGGGTATAATGAAAGAGGAACGCAAGCGGATTTTAAAAATGGTCGAAGAGGGAAAACTGTCAGTGGATGAAGCCTTGTCCTTACTAGATGAACTGGAAAAGGAACAGAAAACTATGGAGCAGAAGCAGGAACAAATCATCAATGAGTTATCCACTGCTGTCCATTTCCAGGAATCGAAGAAGGAAGATCCTTTAAATGCCAAGTTTCAATCAACCAAGGAAAAAATCTTTGATTTTGTAGATTCAGCCCTTAAAAAGATTAAAGACATGGATTTTGATTTGAATTTTGGCCAATCAATTGATATTTCTCATATTTTCCAGCATGGGGATGCAGAAATAAGAGACATGGATATTGATGTGGCCAATGGTTCAGTCAAACTTTCTTCTTGGGACCAGCCGGATGTTCGCGTGGAGTGTCAAGCTAAGGTATACCGGGTCGAGTCACAAGAGCAAGCACGGGAAAATTTCTTGCATGATGTGGCTTTTTCACTAGAAAGTGGCAGACTGCGCTTTGCCACCCAGCAAAAATGGATGAAAGTAGATGCCGTTATTTATCTGCCAAAAGCTGATTTTGATAAAACACGTATTAGAGTGTTTAATGGCACTGTTACAGGTAGCGGTCTAAAGGCAAACGAACTGCGGGTCAAAACCGCAAACGGGAAAGTTGTTCTCGAGGACATCAATGGGAAAAAGGCTGAGATTGAAACGGCAAACGGAAAAATTACCGTATCTCGCAGTCAATTTGATGAGTTAGAGGCTGAGACGATTAATGGTGCGATTACGCTGGAAGGGGATTTTAAAAAGACGGAGGCGGTATCGTTTAACGGGGCCATAACCACGGCACTGTCTGGAACCCGCAGTGAATGGGTCCATGCAAAAACGACAACAGGTACAATTGAGTTATCCATTCCGGAAAGCACATCGATTAAAGGAGAGCTTAAGACCAATCTAGGCGGGTTTAACCTCCAACTTGTCGGGGTACAAATTCTTGAGGAAAAAAGCGAAATGGTCCAAAAGTCGTTGCGATTTCAATCAGCCAACCAGACTGATATCGACCTGAAAATTTATGCTGATACAAAAACAGGCTCAATCACAGTAAAAAAGTCAATTCATTAGGAGTTTTAATATGAGATGGTTAATTGGGTGTATCATTAATGCAGTTTTATTTATGGCATTTGCAGGATATTTTCATGAAAGCTTTTACCTGACTGGGTTTTGGGCAGCGTTTCAGGCGAGCATCCTGTTATCCATCTTAAATATTTTGGTGCGCCCGCTGTTAATCGTCTTGACCCTTCCGGCAACCGTTTTGACCATGGGGTTATTCTTATTTGTGATCAATGCGATTACGCTGGAACTGACCGATTATTTTATGGGCGATGCATTCGAAATTTCGGGTTTCGGAATGGCACTGATTTTTTCTGTACTAATGTCATTGGTGAATCTATTCATACAAAAAACATTGCTAGAACCGACCCGATCCTCTAAGCGAAAATAATCCAGGTGTTTGCCACAGGCAGGTGGCAGCACCTTTTTTTGTTTTTGCCGTAAAGGAAAGTATGGTTCTGGGTTAAAAAATGTTAAAATAGGAGGTAAATTGATTGAAAGCAAGAAAACGGCTGATAACCGTTTTAAATGATGGCTCTGTTAAATTTGGCTGTTGATTTCTGCTCCAGTCGCTCGCTTTCCGCGGGCGTGCCGGGGAGCCTCCTCGGTGCTGCCCCCGCAGGAGTCGAGCGCCTTCCGCTCCAATCAACAGAGTTAATAAAATCAACATTATCGTTTAACAGAGCCTAAATGATAAAAGGAGGGGCCCTTTTGCCTAAAGTACGTACCAAAGATATTTTTGAAAAATTTCAACTAGAGTTAATTAGTGGTGAGGAAGGTATCAACCGTCCAATCACCACAAGCGACATATCACGTCCGGGAATTGAAATGGCTGGATATTTTGAATACTATCCCGCCGACCGCATCCAGCTGTTGGGGAAAACGGAATTATCCTTTTTCGCGGGACTGCCCGAACGGGAAAAGCAATCAAGAATGGAAAAATTATGCACCGACATTACCCCGGCTATCATTGTGACGAGAGGGCTGGAGGTGCCGCCCGAGCTCATCGAGGCCTCTGAACAAGAATCCGTTCCTGTTTTAAGGGTGCCGATGAAAACGACTCGTTTTTCGAGCAGGCTGACGAACTTTTTAGAAAGCAAGCTAGCTCCGACCACAGCAGTACACGGTGTTTTGGTGGACGTGTACGGGATTGGCGTGCTGATTACTGGGAAAAGCGGTGTGGGTAAAAGTGAAACGGCATTGGAATTGGTGAAACGCGGCCATCGGCTTGTGGCTGATGACTGTGTTGAAATCCGTCAGGAGGACCAAGACACACTAGTCGGGACCTCACCAGAACTCATTGAGCATCTATTGGAAATCCGCGGGCTGGGGATTATCAATGTCATGACATTGTTTGGTGCAGGTGCCGTCAGAAGCAATAAGCGGATTACTCTTGTCATGAATTTAGAAATATGGGATTCCAAGAAACAGTATGACCGGCTCGGACTTGATGAAGAAACCATGAAAATCATTGATACACAGATTCCTAAGCTGACGGTTCCTGTCCGCCCAGGGCGAAACCTTGCTGTTATCATTGAAGTGGCAGCCATGAACTTCCGCTTAAAAAGAATGGGTGTGAATGCAGCACAGCAATTTACAGACCGGCTTTCGGATGTCATCGAAGACGGCGACCATGATGAGCTATAGATAAAGGGGAGAAACCAAAATGAATGAGAATATCCAACCGCTGAATCCGATTGCCTTTTCGCTGGGGCCGATTGAGGTCCACTGGTATGGCATCATTATTGGCTGCGGCTTGGCACTGGCGCTTTTTTTGGCAATCCGTGAGGAAAAACGGCGCGGGCTGCCAAAAGATACGTTTGCCGATTTGATGTTATGGGCAATACCCATTGCGATTATTTCAGCACGGATTTATTATGTTATTTTTGAATGGGATTACTATCAAGATCATCCTGGTGATATTGTGAAAATATGGAATGGCGGCATCGCCATTCATGGGGCATTGATTGGGTCCGTCATTACGGCTTATGTGTTTAGTAAAATGCGCGGGATTTCTTTCTGGAAACTGGCCGATATTGCCGCACCAAGCATTATTCTTGGACAGGCTATCGGACGTTGGGGAAATTTCATGAACCAGGAAGCACATGGCGGCGAGGTCACTCGTGCATTTTTGGAAAACCTGCACCTGCCTGACTTTATTATCAATCAAATGTATATTGATGGTACCTATTACCACCCTACTTTCCTCTATGAATCACTATGGGATTTTGCCGGGTTTATCCTATTACTCTTGTTACGAAGAGTCAATCTCCGCCGCGGGGAAATTTTTCTGTCCTACCTGATTTGGTACTCGATTGGACGGTGCTATGTTGAAGGACTGCGAACCGATAGTTTAATGCTCGGCAGCCTGAGAATGGCACAAATGATTTCCATTGCCTTGATTGTAGCGGCAGTCATTATAATCATCTATCGCCGGGTGAAGAAAACCTCTAAGGCGCGTTATTTAGATTTGGAAAACTAAGATAGATAGAGAAGGCACATGTTTTATAAGGGAGATAGGAGAAATGCTGTTTGACTCTTTAAAGAGAGGGCTGCTGGTCGGCCTCAAGACTACATGGACATTGGGGAAAATTATTTTTCCTGTCACGATAATTGTGTCGATCCTGCAGTACACACCAGTTTTGCCATGGGTGATTAAACTGATTTCCCCATTAATGAAGCTGATAGGCTTATCCGGAGATGCAGCGATTCCATTGGTGTTGGGCAACTTTTTGAACTTGTATGCTGCGATTGGTGCGATTTTGACGATGGATTTAACCGTAAAAGAAGTGTTCATTTTAGCGGTGATGCTGTCGTTTTCCCACAATTTATTCATTGAATCAGGCGTTGCCATGAGAACGGGAGTCAAACTTTGGATTGTGCTCGTTACCCGGCCGGGCTTGGCGGTTGTTTCCGCTGTCGTCATTAATTTGGTTTGGCATGGCGGCGGAGATACAGCTAAGTATGGGTTCATTGATGGAACTGCGGAACAGGCTTCAGGCTGGATGGGGATTATCCTGCAATCACTAGAAAAAGCTGGCCCGGGCATTCTCCAAATGGCAATGATTGTGATACCGCTAATGATTGTGATTCAAATATTAAAGGATATCAAATGGCTGAACAAATTTTCACGGACGATGGCTCCCATCACCAAATCGCTGGGGATGAAGGAGAACACTTCGACCACGATGGCGGCCGGGCTGCTTTTTGGTCTGGCATACGGAGCTGGTGTCATGATCCAAGCAGTGGAAGAAGAAGGGGTCAGTAAAAAGGACATCACATTGGCTTTCCTATTCCTTATGGCATGCCATGCGGTTGTTGAGGACACGTTAATTTTTGTTCCGTTGGGAATTCCTATTTTGCCGCTGTTTTTAATCCGTCTGAGCGTGGCCATTGTTCTAACTCTTATTGTCGGAACAATCTGGAAACGCACAGGCCTGTTAAATAGAAAGGAAGCAACATATGACTAACAAGATTACCACTTTATTGTTCGATCTGGATGGAACGCTAATTGATACGAATCAGCTGATTATTAACAGCTATCTGCACACACTTAATAAATTTTTCCCTGAGAAGTATACCCAGGCGGATGTACTTCCCTTTATGGGACCAACACTGCATGAAGCATTTAGCAGTATTGACCAAGAACGTGTAGAAGAAATGATTGTGGAATACCGCACCTTCAATATTGCTAACCATGATGCACTAGTGAAGGAATTTCCAGGTGTCTATGAAACAATTAAGAGACTTCATGAAAAAGGGTTTAAGCTGGGTATTGTCACTACAAAACGGCTTGATGTCGCTATGAAAGGGCTAAGGCTAATGAAATTGGATCCGTTTTTTGATGTTGTCATTGCTGAGGATCATGTAACTAGAACCAAGCCAGATCCGGAGCCGATTTACAAAGCGTTAGAGCAGTTAAGTTCGTCCCCTGAAGAGACCTTTATGGTTGGCGATAATTTTCATGATATCCTTAGTGGCAAAAACGCTGGCACAAAAACTGCTGGTGTCGCTTGGGCATTTAAAGGACGGGATTATATCGCAAAATACGAACCAGATTACATCCTAGACCAGATGACAGATTTATTAAAAATTGTCGGGGTGTGAGAAGATGCGAAATACGACCCGCTATCCCGTTCAAGGGGCTAATTCTTTGTGGCATGTTTACAAAACAGTGCCGTTTTGGAAGGTCGTCAAAAATTTTATTGTCATTGAACTGGCCCGGTATACACCATTTTTAGGAATGAAAAATTGGCTATACCGCACCTTTCTGGGAATGGAGGTAGGTAGTCAGACTTCCTTTGCGCTCATGGTTATGCTTGATGTCATGTTTCCGGAAAAAATCAGTGTGGGCCGGAATACGGTCATCGGCTATAATACGACGATTCTGGCCCATGAGTATTTGATTAAGGAATATCGGCTTGGAGAGGTTAAGATTGGCAGCGAAGTGATGATTGGCGCCAACTCTACGATTCTCCCCGGTGTCACCATTGGCGATGGCGCCTTTGTGTCAGCGGGTACCATCGTCCATAAAGATGTTCCTGCCGGAGCATTTGTGGGCGGAAATCCAATGCGGGTCATTTACACGAAAGAACAGCTTGCCGAACGCTGGGCCAATGATCCGATTTATGGAAAAGACAACTAATCAATAAGCCTTGTCATGGTTTGACGGGGCTTTTTTTATAAAACTGGTTAGATTGAAAATCGTGTATTTTCGGACTTTTCCATTGACGTACGGTTTAATAAGGTTTAAACTACTACTATTATCTTTAACTCTCTAATATATTAGCGGACTAAAGCGTTTGAAAAGGAGCGAGCAAGGATGAGTCGCTTGTTTATGTTTGAAAAGCCTTTAGGAATGCGGGATACGCTTCCTAGTTTATATGAGAAAAAGCATCGGGTACGGACACAAATGGCCGACACCATGAGGGAATGGGGCTACGAATTTATTGAAACCCCTACTCTTGAATACTATGAAACAGTAGGAGCCGCATCAGCTATTAACGATGCCCAGCTTTTTAAATTGCTGGATAAAGACGGGCATACGCTTGTATTAAGGCCTGATATGACAGCACCGATCGCCAGGGTCGCTGCTTCTAAACTATTAGATGATAACTTACCAGTCAGATTAGCTTACACAGCCAACGTGTTTCGTGCCCAACAGCGGGAAGGGGGCCGGCCGGCGGAATTTGAACAAATCGGAATTGAATTTATAAACGACCAAACTGTTTCCTGTGATGCGGAAGTCATTGCTCTGTTAATTTCATCGCTCAAACAAGCGGGATTAACTGAATTTCAGGTGTCCATTGGCCACGCAGAATTTGCCCAGGACCTATTCATGCAAATCCTAGGGACAAACGGCAGGGCTACATCGCTAAGGAAATTTTTATATGAAAAAAATTATGTCGGCTATCGTGACCAGGTCAACAGCTTCCAGCTTTCCACTATTGATAAGCAAAGGCTGCTTAAGCTCCTGCAACTAAGAGGGAACGGTGAGGTCATCGGCAATGCTTTAGATATCATTGAAAATGATAAAGGCAAGCAGGCCATCCTCGAATTGCAGGAACTGTGGGAGATTATTAAAGACTATGGCGTTGAGGAACATGTGAAATTTGATCTTTCTATTGTCAGCCATATGAGCTATTATTCTGGAATCTTATATGAAGTTTACGCAGGGAATGTCGGCTTTCCGATTGGCAATGGCGGCCGCTATAGTTTAATAGAGAAGTTTGGAAAAAAAGCCACCGCAACCGGTTTTGCAGTCAGAGTCGATATGCTTCTCGAGGCACTTGGCGGCGGGCTTGTCGAGGACACCACAAACTGTATTCTTTTCAGTCCAGAGCGCCGAAAAGAGGCCTTCGAGTTGGCCCAGAAAAGACATGAACAAGGGATTAAGACCGTGCTTCAGGACATTAACGGCGTAAAGGACCTCGATGCGTTTACCAAGAAGTTTGCTGACACTACTTATCTAATCGGAGGGCGTAAAGATGACTAACGTACTTACGATTGCTATGCCAAAAGGGCGTATTTTTGAAGAAGCCGTTGAACTGCTTCGCCAAGCAGGCTACAAACTGCCACCAGAGTTTGACGATAATCGCAAATTAATTATCGAAGTTCCAGAGGAAGGCCTGCGGTTTATTTTAGCCAAGCCAATGGACGTCGCTACCTACGTAGAACATGGTGTAGCTGATGTTGGAATTGCTGGTAAAGATGTTCTCTTAGAGGAAGAGCGCGATGTTTATGAATTGCTTGATTTAAAAATAAGCAGCTGCTATTTGGCGGTTGCCGGTCTTCCAAATACAAAAATGAATGAGGTTGCACCAAGGGTGGCCACGAAATATCCGAATGTAGCTGAAGCCTATTTCCGGGAGCAAGGCGAACAAGTCGAAATTATTAAGCTAAATGGCTCCATCGAACTTGCCCCATTAATTGGACTATCCGACCGAATCGTCGATATTGTTTCAACAGGAAGGACGCTGAAAGAAAATGGTCTGGTGGAATATGAAAGAATTCAGGATGTGACGTCCAGGCTGATCGTGAATCCTGTCAGCTACCGAATCAAAGATAGAAAGATTGATGAATTAGTCGAACGTCTTCATGAAGTTGTGGAGGTTTTATAGAATGAAAATCCAAAAAGTGACAGACCTAGTTTCGTTAAAACGGTCCATTGAGGCGGGAACCTCAGAGCAGCAAATGGTGGTAAAAGAGATTATTGCGGATGTGCGGGCCCGTGGAAATGAAGCATTAAGGGAATACACCGAAAAGTTTGACCGGATTCGATTGGATAATTTTTCTGTAGCAGAAACGGACATCGAGGAAGCCTATCGTCAAGTGGATGACGATTTAGTGGCTGTAATTCGGGAAGCTGCGGAAAATATCCGTAAGTATCATGAAAAGCAGTTGCGGCCATCTTGGATGACAACTGAAGAAAATGGTACCATTCTTGGTCAAAAGATTACTCCATTGGATTCGGTAGGGGTATATGTGCCAGGAGGAACGGCCGCCTATCCTTCATCAGTGCTGATGAACGTTGTTCCAGCAAAAGTGGCAGGGGTAGAACGGATCGTGATGGTTTCGCCTCCAGATGAAAATGGCAAACTTCCTGCTGCTGTGCTCGTCGCAGCAAAGGAAGCCGGGGTAAAAGAAATTTATAAAGCGGGCGGCGCACAAGCAATTGCGGCACTTGCTTACGGAACGCAAACCATACAACCCGTTGATAAAATTACTGGACCTGGCAATATTTTTGTCGCACTGGCTAAGCGGGAAGTTTATGGTGATGTTGATATTGACATGATTGCCGGACCGAGTGAAATTGCTGTATTGGCTGATGACTCGGCGCGTGCCGACGAAGTGGCAGCGGACCTGTTGTCACAGGCTGAGCATGACCCAAGAGCTTGCAGTGTACTGGTTACACCGTCAGAGCAGTTGGCTGAACAAGTGGCAGCCGAGGTGGAAAAACAGCTTGCCACATTGCCGCGGCGGGAAATTGCTGCTCGGTCGATTGCTGATTACGGTGCAATTTACATAACTACAGATATGGAAGAGGCCGTGGCAGCGGTGAACCAATTAGCTCCAGAGCATCTCGAAATCCAGTGTGAGAATGCCATTGGCATGTTGGGTAAAATCCGCCATGCTGGAGCAATTTTTATCGGCCGTTATAGTTCTGAGCCGGTTGGTGATTATTTTGCCGGTCCGAACCACGTGCTGCCGACAAATGGCACCGCCCGGTTCTCAAGTCCGCTGAATGTGGATGATTTTCAAAAAAAATCGAGCGTGATTATCTATAGCGAAACAGCTTTAAAAACAAATGCTTCAAAAATTGCCACTTTTGCCCGCAATGAAGGCCTGGAAGCACACGCTAGGGCAGTAGAAATTAGGGTTAAGAACGACAATGAGAATGATTTATAGAAAAAAAACCAGCAAAAAAACTTTCCATTTGCGAATTTATCGGTTTTATTTGCGAATAAGGCCAGTTTATTTGCGAATTTTCCAGTGATAATTGCGAATTTGGTGATTTTATTTGCGAATTGCAAATCCGCTCCAAAAAATAAACAGGAGGCAGACCTCATGACAAGAACGGCAAGTATTGAAAGAAAAACAAACGAAACCAACATACAATTAAAATTTGACATTGATGGCGAAGGACAATCTAACCTCCAAACTGGTGTGCCATTCATGACGCATATGCTCGATTTATTTACTAAGCATGGTCAATTCAATCTGACAGTGGATGCAAAAGGTGACACGGATGTAGATGATCACCACACTACCGAAGATATCGGCATTTGTTTGGGACAAGTACTTCGTGAAGCTCTCGGCGATAAGCGGGGAATTAAACGGTATGGAAATGCATTTGTACCGATGGATGAGGCACTCGCACAGGTGGTTGTAGACCTGAGTAACCGGCCGCACTTCGAAATGCGCGGCGAGTTCCCGCAGCAAAAGGTCGGAACCTTCGACACAGAGCTAGTTCATGAATTTCTTTGGAAGCTCGCACTCGAGGCTCGGATGAACCTTCACGTCATTGTTCATTACGGGAAAAATACCCATCACATGATTGAGGCTGTGTTTAAAGCCTTGGGCCGTGCACTTGATGAGGCAACTATGATCGACCCGCGCGTCAAGGGTGTACCATCCACAAAGGGTATGTTGTAAACCAAACGAACAAATAGGGGGTGACAGACACCATGATCGGGATCGTTGACTATGGAATGGGAAATCTGTTTAGTGTCAGCAAGGCATTGGAACGATTAGGTGCCGGCTATTTTATCTCAGACGAGGAAGACAAACTGCTCAGCGCGGATGCGTTAATTCTTCCTGGAGTAGGGGCATTTCGTGATGCAATGGAGCGGCTTCCGGCGGACACGGTTAAAAAGTTTGCTCTTACGGGTAAGCCGTTGCTCGGAATCTGCCTCGGCATGCAGCTGTTGTTTGAAACGAGCGATGAAAACGGCCTGACAGAAGGCCTTGGCCTTCTTCCAGGACATGTCCGCCGTTTTCCAGGGAAAACGACAACTGGAGAAACTTATAAGGTGCCGCATATGGGCTGGAACCGCCTTGAATTCGTAAAGCCGTCACCGCTTATAGAAAATTTGGTAGAGGACTATGTGTATTTTGTCCATTCCTATTTTGTAGATGCCGATCAAACCGACGTTCTGTTGGCAAAAGCCGATTATCATGAACAGGTTTCGGCGGTTGTCGGACGAGACAATATTTACGGGATGCAGTTCCATCCGGAAAAAAGCAGCCGGCTTGGAATGGCATTGCTTGGAAATTTTTTAAAACTGGCCGAAGAAAGGAAAGCAGTTCGATGAGTATAACAATCTATCCAGCAATTGATATGCGCGGCGGAAAGTGCGTCCGCCTTCTCCAAGGAGATTATGACCAGGAAACAGTTTACGGTGATTCCCCGTTTGATATGGCCAAAACGTTTGCGGCCGAAGGTGCTGAGTGGATTCATATGGTCGACCTGGATGGGGCCAAGGACGGCAAACGGGTCAATGACCGGTTTGTGACCCAAGCTGCCCAACAGCTGGCAGGCGTGAGAATACAAATCGGTGGTGGAATTCGGTCAGAGGAGGATATTCTCCATTATCTTGAGAGTGGCGTTAATCGGGTCATTATCGGCAGTATTGCTGTCTCAAAACCTGACTTTGCGATCGAGATGATTAAAAAATATGGCAATAAGATTGCGGTGGGAATTGACGCTAAAAATGGCTACGTGGCTACCCACGGCTGGCTGGATACATCAAAGGTAAAAGCGGTGGAACTCGGTAAGCGTTTTGCAGATGCAGGGGCAGACGCATTTATTTTTACCGATATTGCTACAGATGGTATGCTTTCAGGACCGAATATTGCAGCGGTAAGCGAAATGGCAGAGGTGACCGGAAAATATGTCATAGCCTCCGGCGGGGTTAGCAGTTTAGCAGACTTGAAGGCACTTGCTGATGCAAACATTCCAGGTGCGATTGTCGGCAAAGCCCTCTATGAAAATCGCTTTACCTTGAAGCAGGCATTGGAAGAGGTGGGGGCATAATGGCGCTAACCAAACGAATTATTCCCTGCCTTGACGTCAAAGACGGCCGCGTCGTAAAAGGAATTCAATTTGTTCAGTTGCGTGATGCGGGCGATCCTGTGGAGCTGGCACGTGTTTATGATGAACAAGGTGCCGATGAACTGGTATTCTTGGATATCTCTGCTTCGGTTGAAGGGCGAAAAACAATGGTAGAGGTCGTCAAATCTGTTGCCTCCCAGCTGGCCATTCCTTTTACGGTTGGCGGCGGCATTAATTCCCTTGAGGACATGAAAAAAATTCTCCGGGCTGGTGCCGATAAGGTGTCGCTAAACACGGCAGCCGTTAACAATCCTGAATTAATCAGGGAAGGTGCTAGTTTTTTCGGTTCACAGTGCATTGTGCTGGCCATTGATGCAAAGTTTGACCCGGAAATCGGAACATGGCGTGTCTATACTCATGGCGGCAGAACACCAACCGACAAAAAAGTGATAGAATGGGCAAAAGAAGGTATGGAGCTGGGAGCGGGGGAAATTCTCCTGACCAGCATGGACAGCGACGGGGAGAAAAACGGGTTTGATATAGAGCTGACAAAGGCCGTCAGTAAAGCCGTTTCAATTCCTGTGATTGCGTCCGGAGGTGCCGGGAATGCGGAACATTTCGCGGATGCCTTTATCCTAGGAAAAGCAGATGCCGCTTTAGCCGCGTCGATTTTCCATTATAAAGAAACCTCTGTAGAGGAAGTAAAAAGCTATTTACGCAAAAAGGAAGTGACCGTCCGATGAATCCGGACACTATTAAATTTGATGAAAAGGGTTTAGTCCCAGCGATTATTCAAGATGTAGAAACATTAGAAGTCTTAACACTTGCTTATATGAATAAAGAATCTTTACAAAAAACGCTCGAAACAGGGGAAACTTGGTTCTACAGCCGCTCCCGCCAAGAGCTTTGGCATAAAGGTGAAACCAGCGGCAATACGCAGCAAGTTGTGAGCATCAACTATGATTGTGACCAGGATGCCTTGCTTGTGAAAGTGAATCCGAAAGGTCCAGCATGCCATACTGGAGCTGTCAGCTGTTTTTCACAGGAAGTGACCGAAAGAAAATCAAGTTTGGGGGATTATCAAATTCTGCAAACCCTTGAACAGGTGATCATTGATCGAGAACGCCAGCGTCCTGAAGGAGCTTATACAACTTATCTGTTTGAAAAAGGCGTCGATAAGATTTTGAAAAAAGTAGGCGAGGAATCAGCAGAAGTGATTATTGCGGCCAAGAACCGCAGTCATGAAGAGCTAAGATGGGAAGCGGCAGATCTGCTTTATCACCTTCAAGTATTATTGGTGGAACAAGGCCTTCCATTTAAAACCGTACTCCAAACTTTAGAAGAACGCCATAACACAAAAGACCAGTCCTAATGGGGCTGGTTTTTTTATGGGGCTAAAAGGGAAGCGCCAGTAAAAAAGGTGGCATGGTTGGTAAGGGTGGGCAACTCGCCGGTAATACGGGAAAAAAAGCCGATAAATTTGTGAACTTTGCCGGTAAACTGGTCGGAATCGCCGGTAAATAAAATACTGTATTGTATAAAGAACAATTAATAAGAAAAATGGTAATAAAAAGTACATCCAACCTAAGAAGAATAGAAAACTATGGCTTGCCAGGACCAGGCCTTGCTTATAGACCCTAATTGCTAATTTTTCCATCCTAGCCAACTCTAATTCCTTCTCGTACGGGCACTTCTTGTGTTATACTACATAGGTTATTAATGGTTAGTGGAGGACTTCATGGGTAAAAACGCAAAAGCAGTTCATAACGGAAAAATACTTTCATTTGTGCCTACAGGTGAATATTATTTTAAAAAGGGAATAAAGGCATACCATCGGCGTGATTTCCAAAAGGCAAAGAAATACCTTGGCCGGGCAATGCAGCTTGAGCCAGGAGAACCGATGATTGCCTGCCAGTTAGCAATTGTCTCAACAGAACTTGGCGAATTTGAACATTCCAACCGTCTTCTGCATGTCATCCTTGAAGATCTTGATCCTGGACTAGTAGAATGCCACTACTTCTTAGCAAACAACTATGCCCACTTGGGGTATTTTAAAGATGCTTATCACCATGCTCAGCTATACTTGCAAATGGATCCGGATGGGGATTTTGCGGATGATGCTGAGGAGTTACTGGAGCTGCTCATGTTGGAATCGGAAGATCTTGAAGAAGAATACTACGAGCAGGACGACCTTATTACCATGCAGGAGCAGGCCCGCGAACTACTCGAATCTGGCTATTTTAGCAAAGCTATCGAGCTATTAAAGGACGTCATTAAAGAATATCCGGAATATTGGTCAGCTTACAACAATTTGGCTCTTGCCTATTTTTACTTAGGGAAAGCTGAAAAAGCAGATGACATTCTTAATCAAGTTCTGAAGCTGAATCCGGGCAACCTTCATGCACTCTGCAACAAAATGGTATTTGCCCATTATCAAAATCAGCATAACTATGTATCAGAAATGCTAGAACCTTTGAAAAAAGTTCAGCCGCTGAATAGTGAGCATCAGTATAAATTAGGAACAACCTTTGCCCTTGTCGGCGAATATGAAGTTGCTTACTTTTGGTTGAAGAAATTATATAAAAGTAACTTTGATGCCGATGCTCCCTTTTATTATTGGCTTTCTTACGCAGCCTATTACACAGGTCATAAAAATTTTGCGAAAAATATATGGAAACTGTTGCTTGAACTAAATCCGGATAAAGAAGGACAAGAGCCGTGGAATGAAAAAGTCGAATCGGCCAACGGGTTTGAGGATTTAACCGGTTCCATCTATCAAAAATTAGAAAGTGACTATGTGGAGGAACGCTTGTTTGCTTTGTTCCTAACCACTGTGTCGAATAATAAAGACGATATCATCACATCTAAACGGCTTAGTCAAAATCAGAAACTTACTCACTTGGAAAAAGAGTATATTTCACTGATACGGTCAGGTAAACAATCGGTAACAGCTGATGCCCAGGCTGTGGCAGAGTTATTTTACGAAAACCATCAGCCGATCGGGGCGGTAGAGTCTGGCTTGTATTTAATGTGGTTTTCTGTGTTTGTTGAAGGGTTTAAAGCAGATATAAAACTATCCAATAAGCAGGCATGGGCCGGTGCTGTGGAATATGTATGGCATCGCCTGCGAAGTGAAAAGGTATCGCAGCAAGAATTGGCCAATCGTTACGGAATATCAACAGCTACAATTGGAAAATATGTTAAACTGGTAAATGAATTATTAGACTAATGTTGACCAAGTGCGTACGCTTTCTTTTGAGCACTTTGTTGGACTATAAATGGATTGTTTAATACGATTAAGTAGGGAATACTATACTTAATCGTTTTTTTTATATAAGGAGTGAAAACGATGTCTGAAGAAAAAATTTATGACGTCATTATTGCCGGGGCCGGCCCTGCAGGCATGACCGCAGCTGTATATACATCACGTGCAAATCTTTCAACACTCATGATTGAACGGGGAATGCCGGGTGGCCAAATGGCCAATACCGAGGATGTGGAAAACTATCCTGGCTTTGAAAGCATCTTAGGCCCGGAATTATCCACAAAAATGTTCGAGCATGCGAAAAAATTTGGTGCTGAATACGCTTATGGCGATATTAAAGAAATAACTGACCACGGTGACTATAAAGTCGTCAATGCCGGTTCAAAACAATACAAAGCATACTCTGTCATCATTACCACTGGTGCAGAATATAAAAAGCTTGGTGTCCCAGGGGAAAAAGAGCTAGGCGGCCGTGGAGTTTCTTATTGTGCTGTATGTGACGGGGCCTTCTTCAAACAGAAACGGCTTTTCGTTATTGGAGGAGGGGACTCAGCAGTTGAAGAGGGGGTTTATTTAACTCGGTTTGCTTCACAGGTAACGATTGTCCACCGTCGTGATCAGCTTCGGGCCCAAAAAATTCTGCAAGACCGTGCGTTTGCCAATGAAAAGGTGGACTTCATTTGGAGTCATACCGTTAAATCGATTAATGAAAAAGATGGGAAAGTGGGCAGCGTGACACTTGTATCAACAAAGGATGGCAGCGAGCAAACATTGCCAGCTGACGGTGTCTTTGTGTATGTTGGAATGGTTCCACTGTCTAAACCATTTGAAAACTTGGGAATTACCAACGGGAATGGCTATATTGAGACGAATGACCGGATGGAGACAAAAGTACCTGGTATTTTCGCTGCCGGCGATATTCGGGAAAAAACACTTCGTCAGATCGTAACGGCAACAGGAGACGGCAGTATTGCTGCCCAAAGCGCCCAGCACTTTGTAGAAGAGCTTAAAGAGGAAATAAAGCTTAAAAAGTAAGTTTAGCCAGCAGTAAAAGGGGCTAATGGAAAATGGTAAAGGGCAATTTACAAAAAAGTAATTGTTTCTTCACCCAAATGTAACAGTAGTGAAACAAAGATAGTTTATGATTATAGATATTGACCCCCTTTAAAATATAGACCTTTTCCGCACAGGACCAGCAGCCTGTGCTCTCTTTTTGTTTCGGCAGCCCCTTAACAACTACGTTACATATTTTTTGGAGAATTAATTACTTACCAAAACCATACCCATTTTATAAAATAAACAGAAAAGTCAATTTTGTATTCATTGTAGCAGTTTCCTAAAAATAGTATAATGAAATGAATAAGTAGGTTGTTATATCAGGATATTTCATACGAACCTCAGCGCCCAGGGACTCTGTAATTTACTATCTTATGCTGCCCTAAGCAAGGCGCTTACGCTTTATAAAGAAGGTGTTAACATGCAGCGGGTCACCAATTGTGTATTAATTAAAGAGAATAAGATACTATTACTCCAAAAGCCGCGCCGTGGATGGTGGTCGGCACCAGGCGGGAAAATGGAGCCCGGGGAATCAGTCCGTGATTCCTGTATTCGGGAATTTCGTGAGGAAACCGGAATTTATCTGAAAAACCCTCAATTAAAAGGGGTTTTTACTTTCATTATGAAAGAAGGCGATGAACTTCTTTCAGAATGGATGATGTTTACGTTTATGGCAACTGATTCCGATGGGATTGACTTAGACGAATCGGACGAAGGAAAATTAGAGTGGCATCCGATTGAACAAATAAAAGGATTGCCTATGGCAGCAGGTGACTATCATATAATCGACTACATGATCCATGGTAAAGGAATGATCTATGGTACCTTTACCTATACAAAGGATTTTGACCTAATTGGTTATCGTTTAGATCCAAGCTAATAGATGGAATAACTGTCCAAGCTAAAATACAGGGGGAATAAACATGAGTACCGGTTCGACAAGTGATATTCAAATGGTCATCATTACTGGAATGTCCGGAGCTGGAAAAACAGTAGCCATACAAAGCTTTGAAGATTTAGGATTCTTTTGTGTGGATAATTTGCCTCCTACATTACTGCCGAAATTCCTAGAACTTATGAAGGAATCAGGGAATAAAATGAATAAAGTGGCACTTGTAATGGACCTGAGGGGCAGGGAGTTTTTTGACCACCTATTTAAAGCATTAGATGACTTAGCCGAAACTTCCTGGGTTACACCGCAGATTTTGTTCTTAGACGCGGATGATGCCACATTAGTAAGAAGATATAAAGAAACCAGACGCTCCCATCCACTTGCCAAAGCGGGTTCACCCCTTGAAGGGATTACGGCAGAAAGAGAGCTGTTAGAGGAGCTTAAGGGCCGAGCACAAACTATTTACAACACTTCCCAGATGAAACCGCGGGAATTACGTGAGAAAATATTATCTGAATTTACGGCGAACAGCCATTTAATATTTACTGTCAATGTCATGTCTTTTGGTTTTAAACATGGTATTCCGATTGATGCGGATCTCGTGTTTGATGTGCGTTTTTTGCCAAACCCCTATTATATCGAGCATATGCGGCCGAAAACAGGGCTGGATCAAGAAGTATCAAGCTATGTCTTGAAATGGAATGAAACCACTAAGTTCTTGGAAAAGGTAACGGATTTGCTTAGCTTTATGCTGCCGCATTATAAGCGGGAAGGAAAATCCCAGTTAGTGATTGCCGTAGGCTGTACGGGCGGCCAACATCGTTCAGTAGCCTTAGCTGAATATATTGGCCGATATTTCCAAAAAGATTATAAAACAGTGGTATCACACCGTGACATTGAGAGGAGAAAGGAAAAGTCAACATGAGAGATTATGGCCAGCCAAGAATTGTCGTCATTGGCGGGGGAACAGGCCTGCCAGTATTACTGCGTGGTTTGAAGCAATACCCAGTGGATATCACGGCTATTGTCACAGTAGCCGATGATGGCGGCAGTTCAGGCAGAATTCGTGAGGACCTGCATATCCCTCCGCCAGGTGACGTCCGTAATGTGCTAGCAGCACTTTCCGATGTTGAACCACTTGTTGAGGAAATGTTTCAGCACCGGTTTAACACCTCTAATGAGCTTTCCGGGCATTCGCTGGGGAATTTGATTCTAGCGGCGATGACCTCCATTACGGGAGACTTTGTTCATGCTATCCAGGAGATGAGCAAGGTGTTAAATGTCAGAGGGAAAGTCCTGCCTGCGGCTAATCAGAATGTGGTATTGCATGCTGAAATGGAAGATGGCACGGTTATTTCGGGAGAATCAAAAATACCTTACTCAGGGAAAAAAATAAAACGAGTGTTTATGACTCCAAACAATATTCGGCCGCTCCCAGAAACGATCCAAGCCATTCGCCAGGCAGATATGATTGTCATTGGACCTGGAAGCCTGTATACCAGCATTATGCCCAATTTGCTTGTTCCAAGATTAGGGGATGAAGTTTGCCGTTCACATGCTAAAAAGGTCTATATCTGCAATTTAATGACACAAGCAGGTGAGACACTTGGGTATACCGCTAGCGACCATGTGAAGGCGCTGTATGACCATATGAGCCGCGCTTTTATTCATACGATATTAGTAAACAATAAGGAAATTCCTGAGGATGTCCAGCTGCGGTATAATGAAGAATTAGCTTATCCTGTTCATTATGATCTGCCACAATTGTCGGAGCTTGGAATTGAAGTTGTCCATGCAGACATCGCTGACTTAGAGGACGGTGCATTGCGTCATGATCCCAAAAAAGTCGCAGAAATTTTATATAATTTGCTGATAGCTGAAACCAAAAGGCGATATAAAGCGTAGATAAGCTGTAATTGTTTTTATTCATTCAATGTTATAATAAAAGCAGCCAAATCGGCCGCTGCATCTATCGACTTGGAACTGGCAGCAGATTCAAGTCGTACGTGCAATAGTATTTGTTGTTAAAGGAGGTTAGGGGATGTCTTTCGCTTCAGAAACTAAAAAGGAATTAACAAACTTGGAAGTGAAGCCATGCTGTATTCGGTCTGAACTTTCCGCGTTAATCAGGATGAACGGTTCCCTTTCCTTTTCTAATCGTAAAGTCGTCGTGGATATTCAAACGGAAAATGCTGCGATTGCCAGAAGAATTTATACATTAATCAAGAAAAGCTATCAAGTGCAAGTAGAGCTTCTCGTTCGTAAAAAAATGAAGCTGAAGAAAAATAATGTATATATAGTCCGATTGACTGAACGCGCCAAGGAAATTCTGGAAGATACCATGATTATTGGGGAACATTTTACGTTCATCCATCATATTGCGGAGGAACTCATAAAGAAAAAGTGTTGTAAGCGTTCTTATTTACGGGGGGCTTTTCTTGCGGGAGGGTCTGTCAATAACCCGGAAACTTCCTCTTATCATTTAGAAATTGCATCGATGTATAAGGAACATAATGATTCTCTATGTGAGTTGATGAACAAATTTGGACTCAACAGTAAAACATTGGAGCGGAAAAAAGGCTATATTACTTATTTGAAGGAAGCAGAAAAAATCACTGAGTTTTTAAACATTATCGGCGCCCATAATGCCCTGCTTCGTTTTGAAGATGTTCGGATTGTCAGAGATATGCGCAATTCGGTCAACCGGCTTGTCAATTGTGAAACGGCCAATTTAAATAAAACGATTGGTGCCTCCCTTAGGCAGGTGGAAAACATCCGGTTTATTGATCAAACGGTAGGTTTGCAAATATTGCCTGACAAATTGCGGGAGATTGCTGAACTACGATTAAATTATACGGATGTAACGTTAAAGGAACTGGGTGAGATGGTGTCCGGAGGGACAATCAGCAAATCGGGTATTAATCATCGCTTGCGCAAAATTGATGAAATTGCAGAAAAATTGCGTATGGGGGATATCCACTCCATAAAATAATGCGAGATATTATTTTTATAGAAATAGAAAAGGTATACCTAAATGAGGAGGAATTTAAAAATGGTGGTAAAAGAAGCAACAGTAAAGTTAAAAACGGGGCTGCAGGCCCGTCCAGCAGCATTATTTGTACAAGAAGCAAACAGATTCTCATCTGATATTTTTTTAGAAAAGGACGGCAAAAAAGTCAATGCCAAAAGTATTATGGGGTTAATGAGCCTGGCGGTCGGTTCAGGGGTGGCCATCAATATTATTGCTGATGGCTCAGATGAAGAAGATGCACTCCAAGTCTTAACTAATTTTATTGAAAAAGAGCAATAAAAAAATGACAAGACTAAAAAAGCAATCCTCCAAGGGGGATTGCTTTTCGTCTTATTTCTTATCTAAAGTGTTTCGGGATATAATATGATCAATTAGGCCATATTCTTTTGCTCTTTCTGCTGTCATGAAATTATCACGATCAGTGTCTTTTTGAAGCACTTCAAGCGGTTGGCCAGTACGTTCTGCAAGAATACCATTTAATTTTTCGCGAAGGAAAAGAATTCGCTTGGCCGCAATTTCAATTTCAGTAGCTTGACCTTGTGCGCCGCCAAGAGGCTGGTGAATCATTACTTCAGCATTTGGAAGGGCATAACGCTTGCCTTTTTCGCCAGCTGCAAGTAAGAAGGCTCCCATGGAAGCAGCCATCCCAAGGCATACAGTCGATACATTTGGTTTAATGTATTGCATAGTATCATAAATCGCCATTCCGGCAGTAATGCTTCCGCCTGGGCTATTAATGTAAAGCGTAATATCTTTTTCTGGGTTTTCGGCTTCTAGGAATAATAATTGCGCTACAATGCTGTTGGAAACATTGTCATCAATAGCACTGCCGAGCAAAATAATCCGGTCTTTTAAAAGGCGGGAATAAATGTCATACGCTCTTTCACCGCGATTCGTTTGTTCAATGACTGTAGGAATCAAATTCATTCTTCTTCCTCCTTTGATTTGAAAAGGTAAAATCTTCTGTATTGTTATCATACACTGATGGTCAATAAAGGTCAAACATTTCGACTCTCATTTTGTTCGACAACTTTCCCTCATTCAGCATATCCAATCCGTTTTAATTTAAAACCTAAAAACCACTTGCAAAACTCAAAGGGATATCATATAATAATTAAGTCGTTAATGATAAGCCCTCGTGGTGCAATGGATAGCACGCAAGATTCCGGTTCTTGAAATTCGGGTTCGAGTCCTGACGAGGGCGTAATAAAAGCCTCATGTTCATCGAAACATGAGGTTTTTATTTTGCCGTTTTATTCGAATGCCGTTCCCGAAAATCCCTCTTTCATGTAAAATAATTTTTAAGGGGGGATTGGGATGCAGTTTAAAGCAAGTTTATGGCAGCAGCAAACTACTAAGCTGTCGATGACGCATGAGCTGTCACAAGCCATTGCCTTATTGCAGTATTCCGTTGAGGAACTTACAGCATTTTTAGAAAATAAGTCACTTGAAAACCCGCTCATTCACCTGGAAAACGTTACCGTCCAGCCGGTGAATCCCCTAATCGATCGGCAGCGGAGAAAACCTCAAAAGATGGAGAAGAATTGGATTGAACAAATTGCCGATCAGTCGTCTTCCCTTGAAGAACAACTCATTTCTCAAATAGATATGAAATTCAAATCAACCGTACAAATAAAAATTATTCGGTACTTAATACAACATCTGGATGAAAACGGTTACTTTACTGGGGATTTACATCTCATTGCAGATAAGCTTTCTGTCAGCTATGAGTTTGTAGAAGCGGGCTTAAGGCTAATTCAAACACTGGAACCAGCTGGAATTGGGGCGAGAAGTCTTCAAGAATGTCTCACTCTGCAAATAAAAAAGAAGGATCCTGATAATAAAATGGCATTAACCATTCTTCAAGGATACTTTCTCCAGTTTGCCGAACGGAAGTGGAAACAGATTTCCAAGGAGCTTGGGGTCACATTAAAAGAAATTCAAGATGTATTTGACCAAATTCAACTGTTAAACCCCAAACCGGGGGCATCATTAGTAAAGGAAACAGCTGCTTATGTTGTTCCTGATGTGATCGTGGATCAAACTGAGGCGGGGCTGGTTATCCGATTATTGGATGAATTACTACCCAAAATTACTTTCAATGATTCCTACTATAAACAGTTTTATAACAAAGACCAGCAGGTAAACTCATTTTTGCAAGAAAAGGTTCAGGAGTATCAATGGATTGTCAAAAGCATCGAACAAAGAAAAGAAACTTTATTGAGGGTTGTGATGAAGATTGTTGAAAAACAACCAGGCTTCTTTCAAAAAGGGGCAACCTTTTTAGTGCCGATGACAATGAAAGAAATAGCGACTGATCTTGATATTCATGAATCAACTGTCAGCAGAACGGTTAGGGAAAAATATGTTCAAACACCGACAGGCACCTATCCATTAAAGACGTTTTTTACAAGCACCATTCAATCCGTGGATCAGGAAGATAGCATTTCATCCACACATGTGAAAAATCTGATCCGTCAAATCATTGACAATGAGAATAAGGAAAAACCCATGTCCGACCAGGATATAATGGAGAAATTAAAAGAGGAACAACGGATGGATGTCTCAAGGCGGACAGTTGCCAAATACCGTGAACAACTTGGGATACCTTCTTCCTCTAAAAGAAAAAGATTTAAATAACTCGAGTAACAAGAAAGGAAGAAACATGTTACCAATTACAATCACACTATATACTAGAAAAAGCTGCCCACTCTGCGATAAGGCGAAAGCCGTGCTTGCCGAACTGAATAAGGAATTCCCGTTCGAACTAAAGGAAATTGATATATACGAAGACGATGAATTAACGGAACGGTTTGGCTTAATGATACCAGTCGTCTATATCGATGGAGAACAAGCCGCATTTGGGCAAGTTAACAAATTCGACATAAGAATTCGCTTACAAGAAAATTTCTCAGACTTATAGGTTGAATTTGGTTATCACTACTGCTACAATGAAATTCGTAGTCGGGGTGATTTTTTTTAGATTACGTGGGACATAATATGTCTATGGTGGACATTTTTTGACCAACAGCATATTATAAAGGAGAAGGCTATCGTGCAATCATTCATTGACATTGCGAAAAGATTATTACCAGATTTCCTTCAGGTCCTGCAAAAAAGATACTCGATACTACGATACATAGGTTTTATGCAGCCGGTGGGTCGAAGAAGCCTAGCTTCTAGCCTTGGTCTAACGGAAAGAGTTCTTCGCACGGAGGTAGAATTCCTCAAAGATCACAATCTTATTTATAGCAATAATGTAGGAATGAGTTTAACCTCTGAGGGGAAAAATTTACTAGAGGATCTTGAAGAGCTAATGCGGGAGCTTAAAGGTTTTGATGTACTAGAAATGGAATTGAAACATCGACTTGGCATAAAAAAGGTCATTATTGTACCGGGTGACAGTGATGAATCGCCTATGGTAAAGAGTGAGCTTGGCAAGGCCTGCGCAGTATGCATGAAAAAGCTTTTTATAGGAAAAAATATCATCGCTGTAACTGGTGGTTCCACCATGGCTGCGGTTGCCGAAAGGTTATCTCCTGAAGCAAACGATAAGGAAATACTATTTGTTCCGGCACGCGGCGGAGTAGGCGAGGATGTTCAGAATCAAGCGAATACGATTTGTTCCAAAATGGCAGAAAACTCCCATGCAAAACATCGTGTTTTTTATGTGCCTGACCAGGTCAGTCCCAATATCTACGAGTCTTTAATCCGTGAACCAGGCATCCATGAAGTGTTAAAGCTAATTCATTCTGCCAACATAGTTGTACACGGTATTGGGAATGCTATGACAATGGCTGAACGGAGAAAATCCAGTCCCGAGATTTTAGAAAACTTAAAAGCCGGGAAGGCAGTCGGGGAAGCATTCGGCTACTATTTTAATGAGCAGGGCGAGATTGTTCATAAAGTCCTGACCATTGGATTACAACTGGAAAATCTTATATCGATTCCCAATGTTATTGCCGTAGCTGGAGGGGCATCTAAAGCAAAGGCAATTAGAGCTTATATGAAACAAGCACCAAAATCATCGATTTTAATTACCGATGAAGGTGCTGCACAAAGGCTGTTAAAAGGATAACAGCTAATCACCCGAATGCAGGTTTAAAAAAGGGTCACCCTTTTTATAAAAAATATCCACGCACATAAGGAGGAAATAATCATGGCAGTAAAAGTTGGTATTAATGGTTTTGGACGTATTGGACGTAACGTATTTCGTGCAGCGCTGAATAACAGCAACATCGAAATCGTGGCAATCAACGACTTAACAGACGCAAAAATGCTTGCGCATCTTTTAAAATATGACACAGTTCACGGAACTCTTTCAGAGGACGTAACTGTTGATGGCGAATATTTAGTAGTTGGCGGTAAAAAAGTAAAAGTTATCGCTGAACGCGATCCTGCACAACTAGGCTGGGGCGACCTTGGCGTTGATGTAGTAGTTGAGTCTACTGGCCGTTTTACAAAGCGTGAAGATGCAGCAAAACACCTTGAAGCAGGTGCTAAGAAAGTTATCATCTCTGCTCCAGCAACTAACGAAGACATCACAATCGTTATGGGTGTTAACGAAGACAAATACGATGCAGCTAACCATCATGTATTATCTAACGCTTCTTGTACTACAAACTGCTTGGCTCCATTTGCAAAAGTATTAAACGATACTTTTGGTATCAAACGCGGTATGATGACAACTGTTCACTCCTACACTAATGACCAACAAATCCTTGATTTGCCACATAAGGACTACCGTCGTGCGCGTGCAGCAGCTGAAAACATGATCCCAACTTCAACTGGTGCTGCAAAAGCAGTTGCACTTGTTTTACCTGAACTTAAAGGTAAATTAAATGGTATGGCAATGCGTGTACCAACTCCTAACGTTTCTATCGTTGATTTAGTTGCTGAATTAGAAAAAGATGTTACTGTTGAAGAAGTAAACTCTGCATTAAAAGCAGCAGCTGAAGGTCCACTAAAAGGAATTCTTGCTTTCAGTGATCTTCCATTAGTATCTAGCGATTATAACGGTGCTACTGTTTCTTCAACTGTTGATGGATTATCTACAATGGTTCTTGAAGGCAACATGGTAAAAGTATTATCTTGGTACGATAACGAAGTTGGCTACTCTAACCGTGTAGTTGACCTAGTTGATTATATCGCTTCAAAAGGACTTTAATTCTTAGGGGTTAAAGTTCCAAAAGCAAACTGTTATACGGTGTTTCCAACGGGGAGTGGGGAGAATTCCCCCACTCCTTTTTTTATGAAAAGTATAGGAGGACCATGTCGATGAATAAAAAATCTGTAAAAGATATCGATGTAAAGGGTAAATGCGTTTTTTGCCGAGTGGATTTTAACGTACCAATGCAGGATGGAAAAATCACCGACGATACCCGAATCCGTGCTGCGCTGCCAACGATTCAGTATCTAACCGAACAAGGAGCAAAAGTTCTTCTTGCCAGCCACCTTGGACGTCCAAAAGGAAAAGTGGTTGAGGAAATGCGGTTGACTCCAGTCGCTGCAAGGCTTTCTGAATTGCTTGGAAAAGAAGTTAAAAAAGCTGACGAAGCCTATGGGGATTCTGTAAAAGCATTAATTGACACATTAAACGAAGGCGATGTTTTACTATTAGAAAACGTCCGCTTCTATCCTGGTGAGGAAAAGAACGACCCTGAGCTTGCCCAGTCATTCGCTGAACTTGCAGATGTTTATGTGAACGATGCCTTTGGTGCAGCACACCGTGCACATGCTTCAACGGAAGGCATTGCGCATCACCTTCCAGCAGTATCTGGCTTGTTAATGGAAAAGGAACTAGATGTTTTAGGAAAAGCTCTATCCAATCCAGAACGTCCATTTACAGCGATTATTGGCGGGGCAAAAGTAAAAGACAAAATTGGCGTCATCGAAAATCTTTTAGAATTAGTGGATAATTTGATTATCGGCGGTGGACTTGCCTATACCTTTATTAAGGCACAAGGACACGAAATCGGTAAATCCTTGCTGGAAGAAGACAAAATTGATTTGGCTAATTCATTCATGGCTAAGGCAAAAGAAAAGGGTGTCAATTTCTATATGCCGGTTGATGTTGTGGTAGCAGACGATTTCTCCGCGGACGCAAATACAAAAGTTGTCAGCATCGAAGAGATTCCAGCAGATTGGGAAGCACTTGATATTGGTCCAAAGACTCGTGAAATTTATCGTGATGTCATTCAAAATTCAAAACTTGTCATCTGGAATGGGCCAATGGGAGTATTTGAAATCGATACGTTTGCTGAAGGTACCAAAGCGGTTGCCCAAGCACTTGCAGATGCTAATGGCACATACTCAGTTATTGGCGGCGGTGATTCAGCTGCAGCTGTTGAAAAGTTTGGCTTAGCAGATAAAATGAGCCACATTTCTACAGGCGGAGGCGCTTCCTTAGAGTTTATGGAAGGCAAAGCGCTGCCAGGTGTTGTGGCATTAAACGATAAGTAAGTTAATCAAGAAAGGATGTTCCAGTATGCGTAAACCAATCATTGCAGGTAACTGGAAAATGAACAAGACGCTTTCAGAAGCAAAAAGTTTTGCTGAGGAAGTAAAAGGTCTTGTACCTGCTACAGACAAGATGGACTCGGTTATTTGCGCTCCTGCTTTATTTTTACAAAGCTTGCAAGAAGTAACCGAAAGCAGCGAAGTAAAAGTTGGAGCCCAAAACATGCACTTTGAGGAAAGCGGTGCGTTTACAGGTGAAATTAGCCCGAAAGCACTTGCTGATCTTGGAGTTCAGTATGTTATTATTGGCCATTCTGAGCGCCGGGAAATGTTTAATGAAACAGACGAATCCGTTAACAAAAAAGTACATGCCGCATTTAAATACAATCTAACTCCAATTGTATGCTGTGGTGAAACCCTTGAACAGCGTGAAAATGGTGAGACCAATCAATTAGTTGGTGATCAAGTAGCCAAAGCGTTACAAGGCTTAACAGAAGACCAAGTGAAACAAACAGTTATTGCTTATGAGCCTATCTGGGCAATTGGAACAGGTAAATCTTCTACATCTGCAGATGCGAATGAGGTTTGTGCTCACATTCGCCAGGTTGTTTCTAAAGAGTTTTCTGAAGATGTGGCAAATGCCGTTCGCATTCAATACGGTGGCAGCGTGAAGCCAGAAAATATTAAAGAATACATGGCGCAGCCAGATATCGACGGTGCTTTAGTCGGCGGTGCCAGCCTTGATCCACAATCATTTTTAAAATTGCTGGAGGCGGGCCAATATGAGTAAAGCTCCAGTAGCCCTTATCATTCTTGATGGTTTTGGATGCAGGGATGAAGTAAAAGGGAACGCGGTTGCCCAGGCAAAAAAACCAAACTTTGACCGGTTATGGGATAACTTCCCACACACTCATTTAACTGCCAGTGGTGAAGCAGTGGGTCTTCCAGAAGGACAAATGGGTAACTCTGAGGTTGGCCATTTAAATATCGGCGCCGGACGAATTGTTTACCAAAGCTTAACCCGCGTAAACATTTCGATTCGAGAAGGTGAGTTTGTTCAAAATGAAACCTTCCTTGGCGCTATGAACCATGTAAAGAAAAATGGCACAGCCCTGCATTTATTTGGTTTGTTATCTGATGGCGGCGTACATAGCCATATTAACCATATGTTTGCCCTGCTTAAGCTTGCGAAAGCAGAGGGCGTTGAAAAAGTTTATATTCATGCGTTCTTAGATGGACGTGATGTCGGTCCGAAAACAGCACCGACATACATTCAGGAGACATTGGACAAAATGAAGGAGTATGGAATCGGCGAATTCGCAACCATTTCCGGACGTTACTATTCGATGGATCGTGACAAGCGTTGGGAACGTGTTGAAAAATCATACCGCGCCATGGTATACGGCGAGGGACCAACCTATACCGATCCATTGCAATTGGTCGAGGACTCTTACTCTCATGGAATCTTTGATGAATTCGTCATTCCTTCGGTAATCACTAAGGAAGACGGCCAGCCGGTTGCCACCATCCAAGATAACGATGCGGTCATCTTCTATAACTTCCGTCCGGACCGGGCGATTCAGATTTCAAATACATTTACGAACAAGGACTTCCGTTCATTTGACCGAGGGCCAAAGCATCCTAATGATCTATATTTTGTCTGCTTAACCCACTTCAGCGAATCAGTTGACGGGTATGTTGCATTTAAACCAACTAACTTGGATAATACTTTGGGTGAAGTGTTGGCACAAAATAATTTGAAGCAATTACGAATCGCAGAAACGGAAAAGTATCCGCACGTTACCTTCTTCATGAGCGGCGGTCGTGAAGCGAAATTCCCTGGTGAGGAACGGATTTTAATCAACTCACCGAAGGTTGCTACCTATGACCTTAAACCGGAAATGAGTGTTTATGAAGTAACGGAAGCTTTGACAAAAGAAATCAGTGCTGATAGGTTTGACGCGATTATCCTTAACTTCGCTAACCCAGATATGGTTGGGCATTCAGGTAAGCTTGAACCAACGATCAAAGCAATTGAGGCTGTTGACGAATGCTTAGGAAAAGTGGTTGATTTAATTCTTGAAAAAGGCGGAGCAGCTATCATTACGGCTGACCATGGTAACGCTGATGAAGTGGTTACACTTGAAGGCGACCCAATGACCGCCCACACCACAAACCCTGTACCGGTGATCGTGACGAAGCAAGGCGTTGAATTACGTGACGGCGGTATTTTAGGTGACTTGGCCCCAACCATGTTGGAGCTGTTAAATGTTCAGCAACCTGCTGAAATGACTGGAAAATCAATTATTAAAAAATAAATTTATTTTTAAAAATAAGGAGAGATTTTACAATGCCATATATTGTTGATGTTTATGCTCGTGAAGTATTAGATTCCCGCGGTAACCCTACTGTTGAAGTAGAAGTTTTCACTGAATCAGGCGCTTTTGGACGCGCATTAGTACCAAGTGGTGCTTCTACTGGTGAATACGAGGCAGTGGAACTTCGTGATGGTGACAAAAGCCGTTATCTTGGAAAAGGCGTACAAAAAGCAGTAGATAACGTAAATGAAATTATTGCACCAAAATTGATTGGTGAAGGTTTCAGTGTTTTAGATCAGGTTTCTATCGATAAAGCGATGATTGAGCTTGATGGAACTGAAAACAAAGGTAAATTAGGTGCTAACGCCATCCTAGGTGTATCTCTTGCAGTTGCTCATGCAGCAGCAAACTACCTAGATGTTCCTTTATATCAATACCTTGGCGGCTTCAATGCGAAACAGCTTCCAGTGCCAATGATGAACATCGTTAATGGCGGTGCTCACGCTGACAACAACGTGGATATTCAAGAATTCATGATTATGCCTGTTGGCGCACCAAACTTTAAAGAAGCACTTCGTATGGGTGCTGAAATTTTCCACAACCTACGTACCGTTCTTAAAGGCAAAGGTCTAAATACAGCTGTAGGTGACGAGGGTGGCTTTGCTCCAAACCTTGGTTCAAACGAAGAAGCATTACAAACAATCATCGAAGCCATTGAAAAAGCTGGTTACAAGCCAGGTGAGGAAGTAAGATTGGCAATGGACGTTGCTTCTTCTGAACTTTACAACAAAGAAGACGGCAAGTACCATCTTGATGGCGAAGGCAAAGTCTTGACTTCTGAAGAAATGGTTGCGTGGTATGAAGAGCTTGTTTCCAAATACCCAATCATCTCCATTGAAGACGGTTTAGATGAAAACGACTGGGAAGGCCACAAGCTTTTAACTGAGCGTCTTGGCAAAAAAGTTCAATTGGTTGGTGACGACTTGTTCGTAACAAACACCAAAAAGCTTGCTGAAGGTATCGAAAAAGGTATTGCTAACTCCATTCTTATTAAAGTTAACCAAATCGGTACTCTTACAGAAACTTTTGATGCGATTGAAATGGCAAAACGCGCTGGCTACACAGCAGTTGTTTCTCACCGTTCTGGTGAAACAGAAGATGCAACAATAGCTGATATCGCTGTTGCTACAAACGCTGGCCAAATCAAAACAGGTGCACCATCTCGTACAGACCGTGTTGCAAAATACAACCAATTGCTTCGCATCGAAGATCAATTAGGTGAAACTGCTCAATTTAACGGTATCAAATCTTTCTATAACTTAAGCCGTTAATTTCAATTGATAAAAGGCATCCATGAATAAATGGATGCCTTTTTATTTTAGGTTCTGTTAACCGATCATGTTGATATTTAATTTCTGTTGATTGGATCGGGAGACCCCACAGGCGCTCTCATCGCCGAACAGGCTCCCCGGCCCGCCCGTGGGAACGCTTAAGCGGCAGGGGCGGAATCAACGGCCAAATTTGACAGAGTCTTATTTTAAAGGAGTAGTTCGTTTTTATCGTGGAAAGTAGGAAAGGGAGAGACAGCCTCTGGTCTTAGATAAGGGGAAACAATGCCAAAAGCTGTCACAATGCTTCTATTGTGAAAAACACGATAATATGATAAATTTAAAATAATTGAGCATGTACGTATTACAGGAGGTGGCCTTATGCATACATTTTTAGTAGTTCTATTGATTATTGTTAGTATTGCCCTTATTGCGGTCGTTTTACTTCAATCAGGTAAAAGCGCTGGTTTATCTGGTGCCATTTCCGGTGGTGCTGAAACCCTTTTTGGCAAGCAAAAAGCGCGTGGAATTGATTTAATTCTGCATCGTATCACAGTCGTTCTATCTGTACTATTCTTCCTGCTTGCTCTAGGAGTAACGTATTTCCAGATTTAAATGCAAAGGAAACCTGGCAAAAATAAGCCAGGTTTTTTTTGTTCCTAAGACCTAGAAGCTAGAGGACGAGTTGTTCTTGCCAAGCCTTTTTGGTGGAATGTTCACCCCTGTAATGCTTAAACTAAAATAGAAACTGATTGTACTAAAGGAGTTTTACATCATGAAAATAGCATTACCAAAACCATTTACATTTGAAGGTGGGAAGCGTGCGGTCTTGTTGCTTCATGGCTTTACTGGCAACTCATCAGATGTTCGAATGCTCGGGCGTTTCCTCGAAAAGAAAGGCTACACCTGCCACGCGCCCCATTATAAAGGCCATGGTGTTCCACCAGAAGAACTGGTTCATACCGGTCCTGAAGATTGGTGGCAAGACGTATTAACTGGATACAATTTTTTAAAAAATAAAGGTCATGAAGAAATTGCGGTCGCCGGACTTTCCCTAGGCGGGGTATTTTCTTTGAAATTGGGATACACTGTACCTATAAAAGGAATTGTACCGATGTGTGCCCCGATGCATATAAAAAGCGAAAAGATTATGTATGAAGGCGTGCTGGAATATGCCCGCGAGTTTAAAAAACGAGAAGGAAAATCGGAGGAACAAATTGAATTAGAGATGAATGAGTTTAAAAAGACTCCGATGAATACCTTGAAAACACTACAAGAATTGATCGCAGATGTCAGGGATAATGTAGACATGATCTATGCCCCAACGTTTGTAGTCCAAGCACGCCACGACAAAATGATCAATACCGAAAGTGCCAATATTATTTATAACAGTATTGAATCTGAGATAAAGCAAATAAAATGGTACGAAGAGTCCAGCCACGTTATCACATTGGATAAAGAGAAAGAGCAGCTGCATAAGGATGTATACGACTTTTTAGAAAAGCTCGATTGGCACGATTAAAAATTCCTTAATAAGGAGGGATAGCATTTGGATCAGATCCAAAATCATATTGATAAGCTTTTACATTACATGAAGGATGAGGCTTATAAGCCGCTGACCGTTCAAGAGCTCGAAGAAGCATTCGGCATTGAGGATTCCGCTGATTTTAAAGAGTTTGTTAAAGCGCTTGTCCAAATGGAGGAAAAAGGGCTTGTCGTTCGCACAAGAGCGAACCGTTATGGTTTGCCGCAAAAGATGAACTTAATTCGCGGTAAATTAACCGGACATGCCAAAGGGTTTGCCTTTGTCATACCAGATGAACCAGGAATGGATGATATTTTTATACCACCGACTGAAATTAACAATGCTATGCACGGTGATATCGTTTTAGTTCGGGTTTCATCAGAAACTTCCGGGCAGCGCCGTGAAGGCAGCGTTATTCGGATTGTCGAAAGAGGTATAAAGCAAATCGTTGGGACTTATGTAGAAAGTAAAAATTTTGGCTTTGTCATTCCGGATGATAAAAAGTTTACAAGTGATATCTTTATTCCAAAAGCTGCTTCCAAAGGGGCAGTGGAAGGACACAAGGTGGTTGTCGAACTGACCGCCTATCCAGAGGGAAGGAAAAGTGCGGAGGGGGAAGTTGTAAACATCCTTGGCCATAAAAACGACCCAGGTGTGGATATTCTTTCGGTAATACATAAGCATGGTCTTCCCATGGCGTTTCCGGACGAAGTTCTCCAGCAGGCTAATGAAACGCCTGACACAATTGATGAAAGTGAACTGTCTAATCGGCGGGACTTGCGAAATGAAGTGATTGTGACAATTGACGGAGCCGATGCAAAGGATCTGGATGACGCCGTTACAGTAACCAAATTAGAAAATGGAAATTATAAGCTTGGGGTTCATATAGCGGATGTTAGCTATTATGTAAAAGAAGGGACACCAATCGACCGGGAGGCTGCAGACAGGGCAACCAGCGTTTATTTAGTAGACCGAGTAATCCCGATGATACCACACCGATTATCCAATGGGATTTGTTCGCTTAATCCTAAGGTAGACCGGCTAGTGTTATCCTGCGAAATGGAAATTGACTCAGCTGGTCACGTGGTCTCCAACGAAATTTTTCAAAGTGTGATCAAGACAACGGAACGGATGACCTATCATGACGTTAATCTAATTCTAGTCGAAAAAGATGAAGAGACGCGGAAACGATATGAATCGCTTGTTCCAATGTTTGAATTAATGGAGGAACTTGCGGGGATTCTCCGCAATAAACGGATGACTCGTGGTGCGATTGATTTTGATTTTAAAGAATCAAAGGTCTTAGTTGATGAAGAAGGAAAACCGACTGATGTGGTTCTCCGTGAGCGGTCCGTTGCCGAGCGATTGATTGAGGAATTCATGCTGGCAGCCAATGAAACGGTGGCTGAACACTTTCACTGGATGGATGTTCCATTTATTTACCGGATTCACGAGGACCCGAAGGAGGACAAACTTAGAAAATTTTTCGAGTTTATTACCAACTTCGGCTATATTGTGAAAGGAACCGCGAACAACGTTCATCCACGGGCATTGCAAGAAATTATTGAAGAGGTGCAAGGAAAGCCGGAGGAAATGGTTGTATCCACTGTCATGCTGCGTTCGATGCAGCAGGCAAAATATTATCCTGAAAGCCTGGGACACTTTGGTTTATCTACCCAGTTTTACACTCACTTCACATCACCGATCCGCCGCTATCCGGATACGATCGTACATCGGTTGATTCGCACTTATTTGATTGAGGGTAAGGTAGATGAGGCGACAAGACAAAAGTGGGATGCACAACTGCCGGATATTGCCGAACACTCATCAAAAATGGAACGCAGGGCTGTCGACGCCGAGCGGGAAACCGATGAGCTCAAAAAAGCAGAGTTCATGCTTGATAAAATTGGTGAGGAGTTTGACGGTATTATTAGTTCCGTTACTAACTTCGGCATGTTCGTCGAACTGCAAAACACCATTGAAGGTCTTGTGCATGTCAGCTATATGACAGATGATTATTATCGTTTTGATGAACATCATTACGCGATGATTGGCGAACGGACCGGGAAGGTATTCCGGATCGGCGATGAAATTACCGTCCGGGTCGTCAATGTCAATAAGGACGAACGATCGATTGACTTTGAAATTGTCGGCATGAAGGGGACTCCCCGTCGTGAACGGCCAGCGGCTCCAAAGGTGTTTAAAACCGGAAGTGATACCCATAAACCGCGGCGCAATAAGCAGGGGGAACGAAACGGACGGCAAGAGTTCGGAGGAAGTCCAAACGCTAAACCGAAAAAGAAACGGAAGCATTATGAAAATGTCCCGGTTAACAAAAGCACAAAACGAAAGAAGAAGAAACGGTGATAGAAGAGGGCCGAACCAGACGGCTCTCTTTTCATTGTCTGGGATTGTCTATTCTGTTAAAATAAAAGCCATAGATATGAGGTGAAAAACAATGCCAAAAGGTGAAGGGAAAACAGTTGCCCAAAATAAAAAGGCGTACCATGATTATTTTATCGAAGAAACCTATGAGGCTGGTCTCGTGCTGCAAGGAACCGAAATTAAGTCAATTCGTGCCGGACGCGTGAACTTAAAAGATTCCTATGTAAGAATACAAAACGGTGAAGCCGTAATTTTTGGCATGCATGTCAGCCCTTATGAACAGGGAAACCGTTATAATCATGACCCATTACGAACACGCAAGCTGTTGCTTCATAAAAAGGAAATCATGAAACTGGTTGGTGATTCGAAAGAAGCAGGTTTTGCGATCATTCCGCTAAAGCTTTATCTTAAAAATGGATATTGCAAAGTTTTGATTGGATTGGCAAAAGGGAAAAAGAATTATGATAAACGGGAAGATTTGAAGAGGAAAGAAGCGAAGCGGGAAATTGAGCGTGCCTTCCGCGAGCGACAGAAGATGTAGTCAGTACTGTAGTTGATTTCCATTTTATTTACAGTTACTTACAATTGAAAAATGCTTAAAGTGTGTTATAATAAGTTTGTCGCCAAGTTGCGACACAATCTTTTGCTCAGACAAACTTGCCAGTTTCCTAAACGTCTAGCTGATATCATTCAGCACATTTTATATGGGGACGCTACGGATTCGACAGGGGTAGTTCGAGCTTAGGTTGCGAGTCGAGGGGGTCGGCCTCGTTAAAACGCCAAAGCCAATAACTGGCAAAACTAACAATAACTTAGCTTTCGCTGCTTAATAGCGCTTAGGCTGTTCGCCCCTCCATCGCCTGTGTGGTAGGGTAGCGGACTCACTCTTAGCAGGCTACGCCGGATTCCACCGTCTGAGGATGAAGGAAGAGAACAACCAGACTAGCTGTCCGGCCGCCTGTCGATAGGCAAAAGGCTCAGCGAAGCGCCAATATATCGACTACACTCGTAGAAGCTTAAGTGCCGATATCTTTGGACGTGGGTTCGATTCCCACCGTCTCCACCATACATAGGTGGATTACAAAGGCTAGCATTATTGCTAGCCTTTTTTATGTGCGCCCAGCA
>NZ_HG942079.1 GCF_000612665.1 Neobacillus dielmonensis | reverse complement strand
AGAGGCTGTCTACGTTACCCATTTCTAGTTTTTTCAATGCATACGGTCACGTAGAGGTTGTCTACGTTACCCATTTCTAGTTTTTTCAATGCATACGGTCACGTAGAGGCTGTCTACGTTACCCATTTCTAGTTTTTTCAATGCATACGGTCACGTAGAGGCTGTCTACGTTACCCATTTCTAGTTTTTTCAATGCATACGGTCACGTAGGGAGTTACTGTCAGGTAACCCAGGTCTATCAATTCCCTTGTAGCGACACGTCCCCCTGGCTTCGCCACTATTTCAGTTTTGTCGTTCGATAGGTCTCCCTAATCAAATCATAAGATTTCTTTAACCGTTCATAATAGACGGGTTGATCCCATTTTTTTAATTTATACAAGAAGGCGTCACTATCCTCGAGTTGTCCTCCGTTTAATTTTGGGAGAGTTTGTTGGACCTTTCCTTGGTCTGTCGTTACAACCGCTACACGGATTCCATCGGCCTCCATGCTGCGCTCCAATCCGGTTTTCCAGAGGTCACTCATGATTTCATTTTGACTCGGATCTTTAAAGTTCAACAGCTGCCAAGGAATTCTTCCCTCAATGACGTGGTGATCGCTGCTGATACTGATATCCGTTAACGAATCGAAATCGTTGCTATCGGGGTCTGCGCTGCCGAATTTTAACACACCGGTTTCGTAATCTTGAAACGGGATAACTGTGTTTGACGACGGAATCGTTATAGTTTTATTGAGCGCCAGCCGGATGGGGTGAAATACCCCGTTGTCTTTTTGTCGGGCATATGGCTGTTTCTCGATCATGTTTAACAGCTCAGCGTATTGATAATAGAAAGGATCGTAATAACTATCCACCATGATCCTAGAGTTCTTTGGTCCCGTTAGATTAATTAAAAAATCAATTCCAAAGTTGGTTTGGACTTTTGACTCGTCGGATAGGGAAATCGAAGTTTGACCTTGATTTTTAATCGTATCAAGCAGGATATACGTGCCTTGTTTGGTGAAATCCACCGGCTGATTATACTTCAAAAGAAAATATAAATAACCACTATTAGAGGATACCCGGACCTCATGTAGAGCATTATTTTTGTCTTTTGATAGGTAACTATTTTTAACACCCGCTACATCCCAATCCTTGCTTTCGCCATCAACGATAATCTCCGTTTCGGCACTTCCTGGTTCGAAGCCGAGCAGCCCAAAATGCTGTTCATTGGTCTGCGGGTTATTCCAATACGGCCGGCGGTCAGGATTATCATAGTCCATCGTGTTCCACGTCCGTTTAAACCACTCATCCTGCCAGGTAAACACAAGCCCGCCAGCATAGCCTTCTGAAACAATCGATTGAAATAAATTGCTATCGATTTGGCCCTGTTCTTCCTCGGAGTGGAAGCCTTGATTCATACCGTAAGCATTTTTATGAGTCAATCCTCTAGATGAAGGAACGCCGAATTCTGCTACTAAAACCGGCATCTGATGGGCACGAATCAAATCATTCAAATATCCTGCGTAGTTATTTTTATTATCATCCTGATCCAGATAATTGAGGTATTTTTCCTCGTAGTTAAGAAAATCAGGATAATACGGATAAATGTGATAGGAAGCAAACAGTCCGGCGTGAAATGCATCAGATGCATGGATATGGTTCGGATCAACCGACACCATATCTTCTGTTTCCAGCGGTTCATCAGGATGAGTCAATAAATCGGTAGTTAACCAGTTGGTAAAACTCATTGTATGCTGCCAATGGTACCTACTTGTTTCATAGTCCGCCGCATAATCCAGTAGGCCGGCAAGCCAGATTTCAAACGGGGAGGCATCCTCTGTATGAAAATAGGTACCATTAAACTGGGCAGTGCCTCCATGCAGTTGATTGGTATTCAACACCATGGAAGGATCCCACTCTGTCCCGATAATCATACCAATAACATACTTCGATATATCGTATGAATACTTACCTGAAGCATGTCCCGGACGGGCAGGGAGATCGGCATTGCCATGAATGATATCAATCATATTTTTGATTTCCAGTTTGGCGTCATCCATGTTGACCTGGGCGAAAGCATCCTGGGTTGCAATCAGATTTTCCTCATTAACCCACGTACCATGAAATAAATATAATGGTTGATCGGCTGTTTGATTATACTCATAAAACGCTTCGTAAAATTGCGGCGGATGGAGAGTATAAACCCGGATGGCATTGGCGTTCATCTTGCCAATCTCTTGGAACCACCGAAAATATTCGTCTTTGGTAATCGCGGTTTCACCCGGATAATATCCCGGCTTTCCAATCCCCATATTTACGCCTTTAATGAGAAAGTCCTGCCATTTCCCGTCTTTTTGAATCTGAATATAAGAGTCATCTGTTTTACTGTTTGTCTTCAAGCCAGCAATAGTGGTTACTTCCACTTGTTCTTTGTCGTTCACATGGTGCAAGCCATTAGCAAGGAGGTCTTTCATCATCGGGACATAGGTTTTCCAGTAAAAAGAGTCAGCCGTTGCAAAAGTCTTTTTCCAAACATCCAACCCCTTTGTCTGGTAGATTCCCGGCACCTCGGATTCATCTGCATAATCACCAGCAAAATAATAGGAAGAATATTTGCTATTCTGGTGATAAATCACCGCCGGAAATTCAGCCGGAATCCCATAGCTGTTTAATTCCTTTTTAGCAGAATTTGAGACAGGGAGCTTGTATTCAGCTAATACTTCCTTTTCATCGCGGGGATTGATGATATCAAACCAATATTGATAGGTGCCTTCCAATTTATTGCTAAAGTGGTTTTTCCCTGTTTTGGTTAATTGAAACAGAAGCCCATTGTCATGTATATCATTACCGCTGATGACCACGATGTAATTATTTTTACTGACAAAAACAAAACCATCCCCTGTAAAAGACCACTTCTTGTTTTGTTCCTCATAATGCTGCTTTACCCACTCAGGTACCTCGGTGCTGCTGAGGTCGGCAAAATATCGGCCAATCCACCCCGACCAATCAACATTGAGCAAATTGGAAATCTTATTTTTGGCCGTATCGGAAGTGGGGCTGGCAAATGTATTAAACTCGGCAATTAAGGTTTTTCCCTTTGTCTGAAGCAGTGCCTTTTGGAGCCGGTCTACTTCCGAAGCCTTTAATCCTCCATAGATCTTGGAAGATTTTTTTCCGGCAGCATTTTCTCCGTAAAACTCTTCCTCATAGACCCCATATTGGTCGGTTAAATAATAGACATCGTATGATTTTAAGTTTTTGGGTAGGGGAGTGACGGTGTAATTTTCCCCATCCTTTGGCTCGAATCCTTTATAGTCAACAGCACTGGAATACGGTAGCCCGCCATTATGGGTATACTTTGAATGGTTTAAAACCCAGACTAATCCTTTGTGTTCCCGGTAGGACTGATTTGGAACGGTTTTATCCATGATTAACACGTTCAATTCTTTTGAACCTTGAAGAAACCAAAGCCAAAAGGGACTAGTCAGCAGCAAAACGAAAGCAATTGCATAAATCAATAAATAGGTTGGTCTCTTCATTCGGATACACCTTTTCTTGTCATTTCTCCCCAGCTGGTATCCCCTTTCAGCATTTGCCAAACTCCTTCACAGCGCCAAAAGACGGTTAACGGCCGGTACCAAATCGTCTCGGTTAAAGAGTACAAAAATAACTTAATAATATCGGAAACCTTTGGGTACTTAGTCAAACTCCATTCTTCCAATAAAACGGCGGCCATCGAAAAAATAGAGCCATATAAGCAGGAGAGAAGGAACAATAGGATGGAAAATTCCAGATATACTCCTCCGAGAAAGAGGCAGAGAATCATAAATACATAACCTGCTGCTTCCACAATTGGTCCGAAAAACTCGACAATCCAAAAATAAGGGAAGGAGATGAGACCAATCGAACCGTATTTGGGGTTGAAGGTAAGCTTTCGGTGATGCCATAAGCTTTCGAACAGCCCGCGATGCCAGCGTCTTCTTTGTCTGCGTAAAAATTTTATATCTTCGGGGACCTCTGTCCAGCAAACAGGGTCAGGAACATAGACAATTTTCTTCTTTTGGCCGGTTTCTTTTAACAAGCGGTGAATTCTGACTACCAATTCCATGTCTTCTCCAACTGTATCAACACGGTAACCTCCAGCGGCAATGACCCACGATTTAGAGAAAACTCCAAAGGCACCAGATATAATGAGCAGCAAATTATGCCGGCTTAAACCAATTCTCCCCATTAAAAACGCCCGCAAATATTCAATAATTTGCATGACGACCATGGGTTTATCCGATAAGCCCACTGATAGAACATGGCCGTTTTGGATTTGACAACCATTGGCAATCCGAACGCTGCCGCCTGAAGCAATTACTTCCTCATTAGAATCAATAATCGGTTTCATGACCTTTAAAAAAGCATCTTGTTCAAGGACGGAGTCGCCGTCAAGGGAACAAAAATAAGGAAAGTGGGAAAAGTTGAGGCCCACATTCAAGGCATCTGCCTTTCCGCCATTCTCTTTATCAATTAAGAACAGATTTGGCAGCACCTCTGATTGGTAGATGTGTTTAATTGGTTTTGTCTCCACCTGAATTCGCACGGCTTTTTTTATTTCTTTCATTTGATATTGAGCCAGCATTTTTTCTAATGTGCCGTCAGTCGAACCATCATTTACAACAATGATTTCGAAGGTAGGATAATTGATGCTTAATAACGACCGGACACTTTGAATGATTCCAGCCTCTTCGTTATAGGCAGGAACAATAATCGATACCGGTTTAGTATAAAATTCATCCAGATAATCTTCATAGGCTAGTACTCTATCCAATTTGTAATCCTTTCGAAGCTGCAAAAAAGAAATTAACATAATGACGGAGTAAAACACGATAACAACAGCCATGTAGATGGCAATAAACCAAACAAAAATGGTTGTCACATTTCCCCAAATAAAATTGACCATGATTTAAACTCCTTTATAAAGCCATTCCCAAGCCATATCTTTAGCAAAGGGATCAGAGGATTCGTCCAGGACGGCTTGTAATATTTCTTTGCCATTGGCAAATTGAGCAATCGCTTGCCCCGCCTGTGACCGAACCCACCAAGATTGGTCATGTAATAATTCAATCAATCTTGGAATGGCCGGTGCTTCCCTTAATGAACCCATCAGTTTTGCTGCCATCATGCGTTCCTCCCATTTTTGCGAGTAAAGAAACTGTAAATAGGGGGCGGCATCCTCAACATACCCTATTTCCGCTAATGCTTTTATGGCTCTTAACCTAACTTCTCCTTGATAGGAAGCAAAGATGTTTTCTACAAAAGTAAGATAGGATACTTCTTTTCTTATTGATATGACATCCAAGATGGCTTTTTTTAACGGTGTGTGAGATTTGTGGAAATGCAGGAGCAATTGATCAAATTGCTTAGCATTAACGTGAACAAGGATATTGCGCAGGTCCAATTCTGACAGTTGGACAAATTCCCCCGTTAGCAAAGCAAACAAATCGGGGTGCTGGGCCAGGGCCAGAATCCTTAAAGCGTGCAAAAGCTCTTCATGGGAAATTCTCCTTCTGCCGGCTAACCGGCGGACCTCCTCCGCCAGCTGAATCATCTGAAAGTCTTCAATATGGTAGAGCGTATTCATTCTTGTGCTCCATTTCTTGCTCATCAGCTGTTTTTGGTACCGATCCGTTAAATACATAGAAGCTAGTTGGAATAGTCGTTCTTTTTCTTCTTTCCCTTCTAACACCTTGGCGTAACGGCTAAGGAGTTCTTCAATCGCTTTAAATTGAAGAGGTGTTTCGGGAGTCAGCTCTCTTGATAAAAGTCCTTCTGAAAGCATCGAGAAAATCAATGGGTTATATTTTTCTTTATAGGATTCAATCGATTTCCTTTTCCTGATATCCACTGATTTTCGGACCGTTAAATAAGATAAAAGAAGAACTAGCATGCTGAAAATGGAAACGGATAAAACAGCAAGGAGTAAGAGCTCATTGTCTATCATTTATTTCATCCTCTTCACTAAACGCTCGATTCTTGCTTGCAGCTCTCTTATGCTGAAAGGCTTTGTCATATAGTCATCGGCACCGAGTTTTAGTGCTTTTTCAATATCTGCTTCACTTTTTCTGCCAGTTAACATGAGAATGTATAAGTTTTCATCCATATACAGCTTTCTTACCTTTTGAAGTATTTCCATCCCGTCCATGACGGGCATTATGCCGTCAAGAATTAAAAAGTGCTGGCCTGGTTTCTCTAGTCGTTTGGAATCGAAAAATTGAATGCCGTTATCAAATGCTTCCAGCTGTAATTCGTAAAAACCCGCATCCATTGTATTTAAAACTTTCATAAGCATGGTACGAATAATCGCATCATCATCGATTATCGATACGTACAGCGGCTTTTTCACTTGTACGGTGAGTTCTTGACGAGGTGCTGGTTTCGAAAATTGGTCAAATAATTTCTTTCGGCTTAACAAACGTTCAATTCGAACGATCATTTCTTCTAAATCGAGTGGTTTTTCAAAAACATCATCGGCGCCTAAACGATAAGCTTGTAATCTTGTTTCTCTGTTTTTATTTAAACTAATGACCACTACCGGTACATAACTTTGTTTGTGGTGATTTTGTATGGCGCTAAGGGCCTGAAATCCATGGCCGCCTTGCGATAGGGGCTCTATAATGATGACACAGTCAGGTTTCCACTCAAGGTGTTGCGAGGCAGCTTTTTCAGGGTCGGTATTGGTAACGACCATCCAGCCTTTTTTCTCAAGTGCTTCTTTTAAAAAAATCAGTGTGGAGATATCTTCGTCAATGATTTGAATCATGGGTATATTCTCTTCACGCTCTATATTTTTATAATGGTTGATGTCCATTAGGCGGTCCTCCCCCAGAGCTGCATGGTTTCTGCATAAATTGCCACTTTATCACAATTTATAATATGACTTTAGATTAGTTTATTATGTTCAAATAATAAATACAATCGTTACCTAAAAAAAACAAAAGGGGATAGGCCAAAGGGGACAGTTCCCATTTCAGTAAATAGAAAATACGAGAAAAAAGGCACAACGAGTAATATAGCTCGTTGTGCCTATAGAGGTTTTTTATTTATTTTGCCTGAACGAGGGAGTAAAAGCAGCTGTTAAGAAATCACGATTCAGCCAAATTCTAAGTTTTCTAAAATAGCTTTTTTATAGGCTCTGCTTAGATCATGGGCTTTTTTGTATAGGGAATTTTGATTTCCTTTATCCATTTGGCCGACAAATTTAATCGTTACTTTGCCACGTAACTCTCCCCATAACTCAGTAAGTTCGGTCATAACGGGCTTTACGGTTTCTTCGAATGTTTTTATTTCGAAGGTTATTCCTTTGCACCAGGACTCTTGGTCGGTGATGACGACTGCCTTGGTGAAGTTGTTATCCTTGATTAGTTTTAAGGCTTCCAGTAAAGCCAGGTATTCGCATATAATCGGTTTGGTTGTTTTCATATTCCACACATTGGAACGCCCGGTTGCGATATCCCTATTCTCAATCAACACCAATCCTGTACCTGCTTGGTGTTTGTTAAAATTGTATGACCCGTCCATGATAATAAACGGAACCTCTTTCGGGATACTCCTGCAAAGCGGCATCAAAAACTTCTTCTTTGAACTTCTTGTTTGGGGTTGTTTTGCATGGATTTGTGAACCTCGCCGGTAAAAATCTAAGATATCCTGGATATGATAGAAATTTTTTTCTCCGACTTTTGCAAAAGGCATTCCTTTTTTTAAAAGGGCAGCTAAATTCTCCTTCTTGATCCGCAGCGTTTCTAGGATCACTTCCTGAGTAACATATTCTTGTAATGTCCTGCCTTTTTTATCGATAAATTCTTTCTCTAACCGTTCCTGTGAGGGCCGATAGGTTTTCAGCCACTGAACGACCTCGGTCTCCAAAAAACGGTATTCGTTGCCAATCATATAATGAGGCATTCCATCGGCAAGGCAAGCGTTCATTTCGGTTTTGGTCAGCTTTGTTTTTTCCCTCAACTCTGCCTTTAAAAGTAAGGCAATAGGAGGACTCGGGTGGGTCGTTTTATTCAAGGGTCTCACCTGCATCATCAAAGGGTTGTAAGCTGTTCACACAGCCCATACAATAACTCTATTATAATATTTTACCAATATTTTGCTCTTTATGTTAATACTTACTAGAAATATTAAGAGGAGACTAGAAAATATTAAATCTTGACCCTCCTAGGTAATTGGCGTACCCTAAAAAATGTTAGTAATTTAGCAGTCTGGCAGATCCGAAAAGACCGAAGAGGTGGATGACTTTTGAAAAAATATAAAACTCTATTATTTGATGTGGATAATACATTGTTAGATTTTAGTGCAGCGGAAAGGGAAGCATTGAAATCTCTTTTTGAAGAGCAAAAGATAGCATTAACTTCTGAGATGGAACAGCGTTATCTGGAGATCAATCAAGGTCTATGGAAGTCGTTTGAAGAAGGAAAAATTGACCGAGATGAAGTAGTGAATACTCGGTTTTCCCTTTTATTTAAGGAGCATGGCAAAGAGGTGGATGGAGTATTCCTGGAAAAAAGATATCGAACCTATCTGGACCAAGGCCATCAGTTAGTGGAAGGTGCTCTTGAGTTAGCAGCCAGCCTGCAAAACGAGTATGACCTCTATATCGTGACAAACGGGGTCGCCACAACTCAAGATAAACGCCTCCGAGCTTCTGGTCTATACCCGCTTTTCAAGGATATTTTCGTATCGGAGACAGTCGGCTTTCAAAAGCCAATGAAACAATACTTTGACTTCGTCTTCGCCAAAATTCCAAATATCACATTAGAGAAAACAATTATCATCGGCGACACCCTAAACTCAGACATAAAAGGTGGTTACCTAGCCGGAATCGACACCTGCTGGTACAACCCAGAACAAAAAACCAACCAAACAGACATCAAACCAACCTATGAAATCCAAAACCTTAAAGAACTTTACAACATATTATAAGGGGACAGACTCACTGCATTAATGCGTTACTAGAGCGGGGGCCTGTCCCCCAATGCGTTAATGTTTTAACATGGCGAGGGACAGGCCCCCGGTGCATTAACGCTTTACCATGGTGGGGGCCTGTCCCTAATTTTAGACTTTATTTAGTTTATGCTCCGCCGAGGTAGGCTTTTTTGATGTCTTCGCTGGCTTGGAGTTCGGCGGCGGTGCCGTTTAGGCCGATGCGGCCAGTTTCGATGACGTAGGCGCGGTCGGCGACGGATAGGGCCATGTTGGCGTTTTGTTCGACAAGTAGGACCGTGGTGCCTGCTTTGTTGATTTGTTCAATAATATTGAAAATCTGCTTTACCATGAGTGGGGCTAGTCCCATGGAGGGCTCGTCCAACAGCAGAAGCTTTGGTTTGGCCATGATGGCGCGGCCCATGGCGAGCATTTGCTGCTCACCGCCAGATAACGTTCCGGATAACTGCTTGCGGCGCTCCAGCAGCCTTGGAAACAACTCATATACCTTCGCCAAATCCTCACGAATCTCACGTGAGTTTTTTCTTGTAAAGGCTCCTAATTCGAGATTTTCCTCTACTGACATGTTTGAAAAAACGCGGCGCCCCTCTGGCACGTGGGAGATGCCTGCCTTTACAATCGCTTGCGGCACTTTGCCTGAAACCACTTTCCCCATATATTCAATGGTACCCGTTTTTGGCTTCAGCAGCCCGGACAAGGTTTTGAGCAGCGTACTTTTGCCAGCGCCGTTTGCCCCAATCAGTGTCACAATTTCACCTTCCTTGACCTCTAATGAAACTCCTTTTAGCGCCTGAATATTCCCGTAAAACACATTGATATCGTTCACTTTAAGCATGATCACTCGCAACCTCCTCACCTAAGTACGCTTCAATTACCTTCGGATTGCTTCGAATCGCTTCAGGTGTCCCTTCCGCAATTAGCTGTCCATGGTCTAATACATAAATCCGTTCGCAAATCCCCATGACTAACTGCATATCGTGTTCAATCAACAAGATGGTCAATCCAAATTGCTTTCTGATAAACGCAATTAACTCCATTAAGTCGTGCGTTTCCTGCGGGTTCATTCCGGCCGCCGGTTCGTCCAGCAGCAATAATTTCGGACCAGCTGCTAGCGCACGAGCAATTTCTAATCTTCTTTGCTGGCCGTAAGGGAGATTTTTTGCCAATTCGTCCTTATACTGGTCCAATCCAAAAATTTCTAAAAACTCGAGCGACTTTTCCTCCATGATTTTTTCTTCAGAAAAATGTCGAGGAAGGCGGAGGATCGAGCTTAAAATCGAATTCTTCGCTAAAGAATGGTAAGCGACCTTTACATTATCTAATACCGTTAACTCACCGAACAACCGAATGTTCTGGAATGTCCGGCTGATGCCCGAGCGGGTAACCTGATAAGGAGCTAGTCCGTTTAGACGTTTTCCGTTAAAAATAATATCGCCTTCCGACGGGGTATACACACCCGTTAACAGGTTGAAGCTAGTAGTTTTCCCAGCGCCATTAGGCCCAATCAAACCGACCAGCTCTCCTTCGCGAATTTCCATATTAAAACCGGAAACAGCCTTCAATCCGCCAAACGTGATTCCGGCGTTTTTAACTTCTAATAGCGCCATTCTAGTTACCCCCTTTCGCGGTACTGCGCTTAAATAAATCGGTGATTTCACGAGTGCCCATCAGTCCTTGAGGACGATATAGCATTACGACAATCAACACGACACTATAAATAATCATTCGGGTTTCTGGGAACTCACCCAAGAACGTAGAAATAACCGTCAATAACACGGCACTAATCACAGCGCCGGATAAGCTGCCAAGGCCGCCAAGTACTACAAAGATTAAAATATCGAATGACTTCAAGAAGCCGAAGTTGGTTGGCTGAATAATATAGAAGTTATGAGAATACAATCCGCCAGCAATACCGGCAAAAAATGATCCTAAAGCAAACGCGGCAACTTTATAAAATGTCGTGTTGATGCCCATGGCGTCTGCAGCAATTTCATTTTCGCGAATCGCGATGCAGGCGCGCCCATGTCGCGAATTGGTAAAGTTTGAAATCACTAGAACGGTAATGAACAGGCATACAAATGCCGACGTCCAAGTTGTCAGGTGCGAAACCTGCATTCCGGAGGCACCGCCCACATAATCAATATTCAAAAAAGTAATCCGGATAATTTCCGCAAACCCAAGAGTGGCGATTGCCAAATAATCACCCCGCAGGCGCAATGTCGGAATCCCGACAACAAGGCCTGCCAGTGTAGCTACCACTCCGCCTACAATGAGTGCCACGAAAAACGGCATTTCCCATTGCATGGTCACAATCGCTGATACATAGGCACCAACTGCAAGGAAACCAGCATGTCCAATTGAAAACTGGCCGGTAATCCCGATGACCAAATGGAGGCTGACCGCGAGAATCACATTGATTGTTATTGAAATAATCATATTACTATAGAAGGGATTCAACATGCCTGTCTGAATGAGGTATTGAATGACCCCGTAAACAACAAGTGACAGTACTAGAAACAACAAGAACTGTTTGGCTTTTTTCATGAGAATCACCTACACTTTCTCTCTTGTATTTTTTCCAAAGATACCGGATGGTTTAAAAATCAGGATTAAAATCAAAATCAGGAAGGCCGCTGCGTCTCTCCATAACGAAAAGCCCATGGCACTGACGATTGATTCCACGACACCGAGGATAATGCCCCCGACCATGGCGCCTGGTATGCTGCCAATGCCTCCCAAAACAGCTGCGACGAATGCTTTTAATCCAGGGATGACACCCATGAGAGGATCAATTTTTGTATAGTAAATACCGAATATCACCCCGGCGGCTCCGGCTAATGCAGAACCGATTGCAAACGTAAACGAAATGGTCTGGTCCACGTTAATGCCCATTAACCGGGCAGCTTCCATATCATGGGACACGGCACGCATCGCCTTACCCATTTTCGTGCGTTGAACAATAAATTGCAAAATAATCATAAGTACCACGGACACCAATAAAATGAGCAGAGCCTGGCTGTTGATGTGGGCGCCGAACAAATTGATGGAGCTGCTTGGAAGAACCCCAGCTGGGTAGGCTTCTGGCTGCGCCCCGCGAACATAAATGGTTCCGTATTCAATGAACAGTGACATTCCGATGGCTGTAATCAGGGCTGCAATTCTCGTAGCATTCCGAAGCCGTTTGTAGGCAATTCGTTCAATTAAAACTCCAAATACGGCACAGAAAGCCATGGATAATATGAGTGCCGGGAAGAAGCCCAATCCCCATCCCTTAATCGCATAAAACCCGACGAACGCACCGACCATAAACACGTCACCGTGCGCGAAGTTAATCAGTTTAATGATTCCATATACCATGGTGTAGCCTAATGCGATTAAGGCATAGATGCTGCCGAGTGAAATTCCATTGATTAGCTGCTGTAACCACTCCATGCGTTATTTCTCCTTTTTTGGGATAATTTTTTAAAAAGTAAAATGGAAGGAAAATCCCCTTCCATTTTACCGGTGCTAGATTTTAAGGATTTACTTTAGTGTTAAATACTTGTTTGCCGTCCTTGTACTCCAGAACAGTCGCTGTTTTAACTGGATGGTGATTTTTATCAATAGTTAAAGCTCCAGTAATAAGTGCCAAATCTTTTGTTTCTTCTAATGCTTTCTGAATTTTGCTAGAATCTGTGCTTCCTGCACGTTTGATGGCATCTGCCAAGAAATAAACCGTATCATAACCTAGTGCGTTGAATGCGTTTGGCGCCTCGCCGCCGCTTGCTTCTTTAAAGGCTGTGACAAACTTTTGCACTTTCTCATCTGGGTCTTCCGATGAATAGTGGTTAATAATGTAAGTATTATTTAAGGCATCGGCTCCGGCTAATTCTACTAGTTTTGGAGAATCCCAGCCGTCGGCACCAACTAATGGTACGTCAATTCCTAATTCACGAGCTTGTTTGACGATTAAGCCGACTTCTTCATAATACCCTGGTATAAAGATGAACGATGGATGTTTTGCCTTGATGCGGGTCAAGGTTGCACGGAAGTCGGTATCCTTGCCAACGTAAGCTTCCTGGGAAACGATTTTGCCGCCAGCTTTTTCAAACGTTTTCTTGAATGAATCGGATAAGCCCTTAGCATAATCGCTCGAACTGTCCGCGAAAATTGCTGCATCTTTCACTTTTAAGTTGTCCAAAGCAAAGTTGGCAGCAACTGTACCTTGGAATGGGTCAATGAAAGATGTCCTGAACACGTAGGGGCGTACTTTGCCTTTTTCGTCCACTGTAACCGTTGGGCTTGTACCGCCAGGGGCGATGAGCACGGTTTTTGTATCGTTTGCCACTTGTGCCTGGGCAACTGTATTTCCGCTCGTTGCCGCACCGATGACTGCATTCACTTTATCTTGGCTAGTTAATTTAATGATTCCGTTTGTGGCCTCTGAGGCATCTGATTTATTGTCGACTTTTACGATTTCGATTTTTTTGCCATCAACGCCGCCGTCTTTGTTGATCTCTTTAACGGCCATTTCAATTCCTTTATCCATGGATTCACCGTAAGAAGCCACGTTACCGGAAAGCTCCAGGTTTACTCCAAGTTTAATTTTGTCTGAGTTGCCGCCGCTTCCTGCTGATTGGCTGGTTCCACAGCCTGCAAGGATACCGGCAGACAAAGCAGATGCCATAAGTACCATAGTCCATTTCTTCATATTATTGTTCCCCCTATAGAAGTTTTTTAATTTTTCTGACATGAGTAGTCAAATAATAGTATCGACCAAAAGAACTAGTAAATTAGTTAACAATTAGTATATTAAAACAATTTTTAATATTCGTCCAGTATATTATTTTAATATTTCAGAAACTTTTAATATTTCTTTGGATGACAACGTTTCCATGAGCAAAATCAACAATTTCATTAACATGCAATAATATTAATACTATACAGAAATGGGAAAGGGATCCATCTCTTTAATACGTTACCAAGGTGGGGGACAGGCCCCCACCGGAGTAATGCGTTACCAGGGTACACATAAAAAGCCGCCTTTAGGTTGTGGGCGGCTGTCTTTGGAACAGTTTCTCATGTTACAAGAACTTTGTCTGTGATTTCAGCAGTGTCTTGTTGTTTGACCATGTTGATGAATGGTTCAATGAATTGTGGGTCGAATTGTTTTCCCGAGCATTGGCGCAGTTCGACGAATGCTTCTTGGAAGGTTTTGGTTTGCTGGTAGGGACGTTCGGTCGTCATGGCATCGAACGAGTCAATGACGCAGAGTATCCGAGCCAGTTTTGGAATGGATTTTCCTTTTAGGCCGTAAGGGTAACCGTGGCCGTCATAGCGTTCATGGTGAAGTTCCACTAATGGAATTAAGTCTTCCAATTTCTTATTGGTAGAAATAATTTCTTTTCCCCATGTTACGTGTTTTTTTATCATTTCCCATTCTTCAGGTTCAAGTTTCCCTTTTTTATTCAAAATATCCCGCGGGACTTCTATTTTTCCGATATCATGGATCAGTGCGCCAAGAATGATTGTTTTACGTTCATGTTCATTTAACTTGAGAGTCCGTGAAAAATTAACAGCATATTGATAAACGCGCTTGCTATGTCGGTACGTATAGACATCTTTGGAGAGGAAAATTTTTAATTGATACTCCAGTTCTTCCAAATCCTTTTCAAGGGAAAGTGAATGGAGGAGCGAATAATCGGATTGTCCATTATATATTTGCACTAGGTTTTTTCCTTGGTTTTTAGCAGCATACATTGCTTGGTCAGCTTTATTAAGTAGTTCGGAAATACTGTAAGTAGCTTTTTCACATTCAGCAATACCTGACGAAAAGGACAAACATCCGTATGGGAGGCGTTCTACCCCTTTATAGTAGGTGTCGTTAACCTTTTTTCGGAAATCATTTATAAACGAATAAGCAGTATGCCGGTTTGTGTTAGGCATAATGATGGAAAATTCTTCTCCGCCGTAGCGGGCGACAATAAAATTTGCTGCTTCTGCTTCTGATTTTAAAAGTGTACCAAATTCCTGAAGAAGATGGTCTCCCTGAATATGTCCATATAAATCATTGTATTTTTTAAAATCATCAATATCGAGAATGACAACACTTAATGGCTGGTCGTTATCCTTTGCATCATTAACCAGTTTTTCGAGTAGTTCCTTAAAGTATCCATGGTTATTAAGGCCGGTAAGAAAGTCTTTATTGGCTTTTTCAGATACTTCTTTAAAGAGGCGGAAATGCTGTTTAAATGCTAATGATAATAAAAAGGCAATGCAGGTGAAAAGAATTAGACCAAAAATGCTGTCTGTCCTCATTAGAACGGCCAGCACCAATGACAACAAGAGTGTACCTATATAAGTGGCGATTGTTTCTTTAAACAGGTCGAGAAAAAAGTTGAGTAAGTTTTCCGTGATAGATAATATAAAGTAAATTCCGACAAGCACTAGGTTCAAGGCAAAATAAGTTCCAAATGACAATAAATACGGAATTAGGTTTTCAATATGAATATAACCAATCAGACCGCCAGTAACACTAAAAATATTGTAGGAACCAATAATCATCAACGAATATACAGAGAAGTTAAACAGGTGTTTCCACCAAACAACTTTTCGCTGGAATATTGCAAAAATAATAGAATGTATAATTAACACAAGTAAAGTGAAATTTAAACCAAACAAAAAAAGACTCGCTAAATAGATAGAAGAATCCATGGAAAGGGAATTACCCTTAGGGGGGAGAAGGATAGTGTAGTAATTCAGCAACAATATGGATCCGGCAACAGCAAAAATGGTTATCCAATCCATTCTGGTATACGTTGGGATCTTGATTAAAAAAGAAAATAACAGAATACCTAGGGCGGAAACTAAGCATAAATAGGTATTGGCCGGTGTTTTGAATATGCGCATATTTATCACTCTCAAAATAATAATTTAAGGAGAAGTAATAAGTTACTTCCCCTATCATTCTACTGCTTTTTTAAACTAATTTAAATCCAGAAGTTAGAGCTATGATAACAGAACCGATAATCACTGCATTGTAAAGAATGCTGGTTAATTTGATGCCGTTTTTTTGATCCTTTTTCATCTTGATCACCTCCTTTAAAGAGATGGAGCGGTAGTGTCCACTTTTTTATGAACCATCAGGGACTGGATGAAAAAGAAGATTCCAATGTTCATGACAATATCGCCGATGCTGATAATTTGAGTACGCGGATATGGATCGGTGATGGGAATCACATCACCCAAAAATCCGAGATGGGTAGAAGACGTCAGCAGAGCATGTTTTGCGTACAAGCTATCTTTTAAAGCTTCAATATAGCCTGGATCTAGAACTGCAGCCGCCTGCTCTGAAACGGGCATTCTCCCCCCATTAACCGCCATAGCTAAGAAGTTTAATAATACTCCAGTAAAAATAAACCAAAAACCGCGGTTATGACGATTCATAAATAAAAATAGCAACCCTAGAACATATACGAGCATATAAATAGAACCACTTATGTCTCCAAGAAATTTGTTGTCATTCTGAAAGGAAAAAACGGCTAATTCAATAGCCAGCAACAGTGGAAAGATCCATCCCCATTTTAAATTCAATTGTGCTAGACCCCATAAATTCCCTTTTCTGAGAAAACCGACAATAAAAGAAATGACAATTCCATCAAATACCATACTATAACCTGCCTATGTGATATCACGCCAAAATTCCAAAAATTCAATTCAAAAACAATATTCCTAAAATAATATAAATAAAATATTTGTCGAAATCAAGTGAAGACTTTGTGTTATTAGGACAGTTTGTTTTTTAATCGATAAAATAGTCCTATGACATTACCTTAAATTGGCAATTAACTGTTATTTTTAGGTATTCCTATATATCGACACTGTTAAACAAACTGAGGTAAAATGGGAAATAATTGGATGAAATAGGATAATAGATTTATAGTTTTCATGCTTATTAATACTATCATCACGTTTTTAATGAAGAAAACCCAAAGGTTCTAAGATACATACATAGCAGAGTAAAGAAGGTTCAATATGAAAGTATTAACAGCTGCACATACCGATATTGGAACGAAAAAGCCAACCAATCAAGACAGCTACTGCATCAAGATTGCAGAGACATCTCTTGGAACGGTAGTTTTAGCTGTCATTTGCGACGGCATGGGGGGGCTTGCCAAAGGGGAAGTCGCAAGTGCCAGTGTCATCAATCGATTCTCCGAATGGTTCGAACAAGAATTTCCGACACAAATCGCCCAATACCAATTCGAAGAAATTCAGTCCAGCTGGGAGCAAATCATTCAGGAACAAAACGTAAGGATTGCAGCATATGGGCAAAAAGTTGGAATCCAGCTTGGAACCACCCTTACAGCGCTGCTTCTGATCGAATCAAAGCCCATGCTGATTGCCCACGTCGGAGATACCAGGGTTTACCGAATTGATAACGATAAACTGGAAGTCTTAACCGAAGACCAGACAGTAGTAGGTCGAGAGGTTAGGAGAGGCACGTTAACACCAGAACAGGCAAGGTTTGATCCTAGAAAAAATGTTCTTCTGCAATGTATCGGTGCTTCGAGAATAGTGGAACCCGTATTTTTATCTGGGAACCCTTCACCCGGTCAAGTATTCATGCTTTGTTCGGATGGTTTCCGCAACATGATTACTGGGGAAGAGATTCATCAAGCGTTCGCTCCGGAATCCTTAATGGATGAAGCTGTGATGGCAGAGAAAGCAAAGGCATTGATAGAACTTAATAAGCAAAGACAGGAAACGGATAATATCACGGTCATGCTTATTAAAATCTTGTAAGGATGGGGAACACACATTGGCTGCAATAGGTTCTGTAATAGAAGGAAAATATGAAATACTGAAGCTGATTGGAAAGGGCGGCATGTCCAAGGTCTATCTGGCCATGGACAAACGCCTGAACAAACAGTGGGCCGTCAAAGAAATCGAAAAACGGGCCCGAGATAAAAACAACGAAGTCGTGATTCAGAGTGCCATCGCCGAAGCGAACATGATCAAGAAGCTCGACCATCCTGCCTTGCCGCGTATCGTTGACATATTAGATAAGGAAGACGTTATTTATGTCATTATGGATTACATCGAAGGCGAGCCGCTCAGCAAGATTTTGGACGAGTATGGTGCCCAATCGCAGGAACAGGTGATTGAATGGGCAAAACAGCTCTGCCAAGTACTCGATTACTTACATACCAACAATCCTCCTATCATCTACCGGGATATGAAACCGGCCAACGTCATGCTGAAGCCAGACGGCAACTTGAAACTAATAGACTTTGGGATTGCTAGAGAATACAAACAAGAAAATCTTGCAGATACCGTCAATCTAGGAACCAAGGGCTATGCGGCACCTGAGCAATTTGGCGGCAAAGGCCAAACCGACCCCAGAACAGATGTGTATTGTCTCGGTGTCACCCTTTACCACCTTGTAACAGGTAAAAACCCTAGCGAGCCTCCTTACGAGATTTATCCGATCCGGCATTGGAATCCACAATTATCGGGCGGTCTGGAAAAAATCATTCAGAAATGCACCCAGCTGAATCCAGATGACCGATACCAGTCCTGTGCCGAGCTTCTCTATGCGCTCGACCACTACGAAGAAGCGGATGATGCGTATCGGGCAAAGCAAAAGGCAAAACTCCGAAATTTTAGTATTCTAGCCGGTGCAGCCCTGCTTAGCCTGGCGGTTGGAATTACTGGACAAGCGATGAGTACAAAAGAGAACAATGACAATTACGACCATAATATCCAATTAGCTAAAACAGCAACGGCTGATGCCAATAAAATGGACTATTATCTTAAAGCCATTGATATCAAGCCATCGGAGAATGAAGCCTATATCGGTTTGCTTGATACATTTAAAAACGACGCTGCTTTTTCCATTGAGGAAGAAGAGCAATTTACGAAAAAAATTAATGCGCATCTGATGGAGCTGCGTAAAAATCCTGATTATGCCGACCTGGCTTTTGAAGTGGGCAAAGTCTATTGGTATTACTACGACTATGGGAAAACAGCGGATAGCGATAATCAGATTACGAGAATGAAAAGCTCTGTCCAATGGTTTGAGGATGCCACCAAGTATGGTTCCAAGGATCGCAATTATTATGAAATGGCGATGATCTATCGGGATATTGGTAAATTCAATCAGGATATTACCCTGCAAATCGAAGAAGCATCTGATAAGGGGAGATACGGTCCTTACTGGAAAAATATAAAACATTTAATCAAACTGGTGGATCAGAACCCCGACGAGAGCGAAATTGTCAAACTCGAACTCTACAAGTTGACGATGTATTCAGTTGAAACCTATGCGAGAAAGTTTAAATCCGATGGTGTCAAAGAAACTGACCTGCGTTCCATTGTAGAGTCAGTCAAGCAAAGCACCAATAAAATAGAAAAAACCTCAGATAAAGTTGAAACCATTAAAAATGAAGTCATCAATCGCTTTGAAGTAACAGAAACGGCCATTGATAATGCCTATAAAAAGGACTAGGGAGGATTCGTTATGGATGCAACAGCTTGGCTCTCCGTCTCCATTATCGGGTACTCCCTTGCCGGAGTACTATTTGCAGTGACCATCTTTCTTTTTATAAAAATGAATATACCGGCCCTGATTGGCGAATTGACCGGGAGAACGGCAGCCAAACAAATTCAGGAGATTCGGGAACATAACCATTCAGGCAGCAAGCGTCCCACTAGCCCGTTTGACCGCCTGTCACGGGCACGGTCTGGGAGACTCGGGAGGACAGGTTCCGCAAAGCTGGGCACGGCTCAACCAGGAAGTTTGCCTAACGAGGTCAAGCCTATACCGGCAACTGTTTTATTGGGAGGTGAGGCCACAGAATTGCTGGCCGAAAATACTGAGCTTCTACAAGTAGCAGCCACGCAAGAACTCGTGGATGAAACAGTGCTCTTAAAAGAAAGTATCGAAGAAACCACCCTGTTAAATGAAACTGCTTTACTAGATGAAGCAGAGGAGCAGGTTCCGGAGGTTGCTTTCAAAATTGTTAAAGATATCAAGGTTACCCATACAAGTGAAACCATTTGATAAATAGTTTTAAGAAATAACAAGGGGTGTGAGGAATGTTTAAAAAGAGGAAAGCAAAGCTCCCTCGTGTTTTGGCAGTGTTACTGGCAATCATGCTTGTTGTCTACAACTTGCCTGTCGGAAAGTTTGCATTAGCGATCACAACTGACAATCCGCAAGTTGTAAATGAACAACAACCAGCTGGCACTGAAGAACAAAATCCAAGTACAGAGGAACCAAATGCCGGTACGGAGGAACAGACCAATCCAATACCGGATCCTGAGCCGGCACCAGAGAATGAACCAGCAGCACATCAAGTTACGGTTTACAGTATTGGTGAAGGCAGTGGGAAAGTCAGTATTAATGGTACTGATTATCACAAACGACCTGTAACTGTCGATGAAGGACAAGTAGATATCAGTATTGAACCAAGCCAGGGTTCTGAAATCAAGTCGATTAAAATTGGTGATGCAGAACTCAAAACTGTCCCAAATGAAAATAAGGATGGTTACACAGAAACTATTGCAAACCTGACTGAAGATACCACTATTGTCATTGAGTTTGGAGTAAAAACCAATTCGATTACATTTGATTCCTATCAAAATGGTGTCATTACGAATAACGAGGATGGCAAAATTATGCTATCCGGTGAGCCAGTCAATATAACCTATGGCTCGGATTTTTCTTTTACGGTAACACCTGAACAAGGGTACCATGTGGACAGTATGAAAGTAGATGATACATTTATCAATCTTAAAGATGATATCAATCTCACTAAAAATCCGGATGGCAGTTATACGTACAGATTAAAAAATGTGACGGCGGCACATACGGTTAATGTTGCTTTTGCTGTCGACACCTTCGTTCTTACCTTTCAATACGACCGTCAGCAGGGCGAAGTAAAGAATGGTTCCAACGAAACGATTGACTCAGCAGGCGGTACCGTTATTGTCAATTATGGCTCAAAACCGTCCTTTAAGGTCATTCCGGTAGTGGGCTACCATATTAAGCGGATTACATTTGGGGATACCTTGATTACCTCTGAGGTGTCTCAGTCAAAGAAAGAATACGAGTTTTCGTCGCCTGATCCAGTAACACGGGACCAAAAAGTGGTGATTGAATTTGCGATTAATACCTACAACGTAACGGCAGTCGACCCCCAAAATGGTCAAATCACAATCGATAAGCCGGTTGTGGATTACAATGGCAATGCAACTGTTACTATTACTCCAGATTATGATTATCACTTAGAGCAATTATTAGTGGATGGTACAAAAGTTACTGACGGCATCACAGCGAATGATGCGGAAGGATCTTATACGTATGTGATTCCAGAAATTACTGCTGATAAAACAGTCGAGGCCAATTTTGTGAAAGATGAGCCTTTAGAAGGAAATTGGGAAGATTATGTGTCAATCACGGGATCTTTAGCCAAAGACGCGTATCATGAAGGCAATAAAGAAATTCGTATCTATTCAAGGGATTCAGCCGTTAGCATCACTCCTAAGGAAGGATCGGCCTACGATCTGATCAGCCTCCGATCATTTAGAGGATGGAAAACGGAATATACCCTTAAACAATCAGCAGCTATTGAAAAAATGAAGGTTAAGTCTTCAGGAAGCTGGGGAAGTAAACAAGTTCCCCTGCCCGATAATATTTATATCGTGTTTGATACAAAAAGTCCTGTCTTATCCAGCGTAAAATTAGATGGCCCAAATAAGGATATGGTGGATGGTTCGCAATGGTTTAGCGGCCCGGTTCAGGTTTCAGGAACCATTGACAATGGTAAAGAGGATTTTTACGATATCAGCTATTCTTCTGACATCGATAAAGTCTTCTACAGCAAGGTTGGGGAAGAGACCGTAACAGAAGCATCATATGATTCGAAGTCCAATCAATTTAAATTCACGGCTGATACTTCTGGCAGCTATAAAGTTTGGGCGGTTGATAAAGCAGGAAATCAATCGAGCAAAGTACCAGTCATGGTTAACATTGACAAGAACGCACCAACACTTGCAGACGGCAGATCTGTCAAAGTGGAACAAATTAATGATGATAAGCTATCTGAATTCTTGAATCACCTTACACTTGGTATGTTTTTTAATAAAGCCATCCAAGTCACAGTTAACGCCAAGGATGAAGCTTCAGGGGTTCAAAAAATCTCGTTACAAGCCATTTCAAAGAATTCAACAGATAAAAAGATTGAACCCAAATTAGTGGATGAATATTTCAGCAGGGATGCCAAAACAGCCCAAGCCGTATTTGTTATTGACGAAGAAAGCTTTGAAGGAACATTCTCTGTTGATGTCACGGACCGTGTCACTAATCACAAAACCTATGATGTAACAAAGGACAATATCGAACCTGCCGGCAACCCATTATTCATGATTGACCGTAAAAAGCCAACGGTGGAAATGAAGGTAAAGCCTGAAAAACAGGAAAATCCTTATGTAAAGGTTAATGAGTCTACAGGTGTGGTAACGGAATATTACAGTGATGATGTGAAGTTAGACATTAACGCAGCGGATGATGCCTCCGGCGTCAATACGGTAAAAATTGATCTAAACGGCAAGAATTACAAAACCTATCCTTTTTCTAAAGAGGCCAAGGAGCTTAAACCTGCGATTGAGGCAATTAATACCAACGATCTTACTGAAGAAGGAAGATTATATGATTTTACGGTAGATGTAAAAGACAACGCAGGGAATAGTTTAGAAGAGAAGGCACGAAAAACCATCTACATTGATGAAAATGCGCCAACCCTTGACGAAGCCGACGGGGATGCCGTTCATTTAGAAGTTGAAAACGATAGCACGATTGCCAAATTATTGAACTACCTTTCGTTTGGCACCTTCTTTAACAAGCAAATTAAAATAACCGTCAAGGTTAATGATGATGCTGCCGGCATTAAGGACCTTTCCTTGAAGGCTGTACCAGATGGGGAAACAGAAGCGCCGTCATTAGTCCAAACAAACCTCAAAAATAACGGATTAACGGCGGAAGCAGAGTATACGATGGATGCGGAATACTTCAAAGGTACCTTCTCTGTAGAAGTAACCGACAATGTTAACAACAAGAGTGCCGAACCGTATATGGTAACAAGCAGCAATTCGAACATTGCCTCAGAGACTAGCGGCGTGGTGATGATTGAGAAAACAAAGCCGGAGGCGGCCATTCACATTACTCCGAAAACGGGGATTACTCGTTATGTTGATGGAGACCAGAAAGAATTCTACAGCGGCGAAGTGAACTATGACGTGAATGCCGAAGATACCGACTCAGGTGTCAACACGGTCCATATCAACGTCAACGATCAGTTGATTGACGAGTATTATTTTGACAACGAAAAAGCAGCACAATTAAAACCAGACTTAACGGCCCGTGATACGGAGAAAACAAATCGAAAAGAAGACGGTTCCTATCAAATTTACACAGAAATCGTTGATAATGCTGGAAATGCGAATCAGGCCGAAAAAACGATCTATATTGATGAAACAAGCCCAGAAATTACCGATTTCGAGTTCTCTGGTGTAAACGCAACAGATAGTTTGAAACACACAGTCGAACAAACCGATTATGGTTTCTATTTTAAAAATCCAGTCCAAGTAACGGTAAAAGCAGAAGACCCTGAAAAAGACAACGACTTTGAAGCGACAAGTAAACTCAAAACAATGGTTGTCTACCTACAAGACTATGAAAATGGTAAGTATTATGCCGTTCTTGCTAATGGCACTTTACAGGAAGTTGACCCGTCACAACTAGGAAGCATGGAGGCGATTCCAACGGAGGGGATCGTAACGTTTACGGTTCCAGCTTCATTCAAGGGACAAATTTTTGCCAAAGCAACCGACCATGTTAACAATAGCAGCGATTTTGTAACACCGGATGGAACAGTAATTGAGGATGAAAAACAACACGCTAAAGAAAAGCACATTGAATTTGAAAAAGCTGAAACGACTTATACGGACAATAACAACTTAGACCTTTATAACCAAAATGTAGACGTAAAATTAACTGTTGCTGATACATATTCCGGTATCAGCGACATCCAATGGTCCGTTGTTGCTCCGTACGATACGGCCAACAATCAAACGGGACACATCATAATCAATAATGATAAAACCTATGCACCTGGCAGCACGGCTGAAGGCTGGGAGCAAACCAAAAATGATCAGAACTTAGTCACAGAAATGACGAAAACCCTTCATGTGACCAATAACAGTAATGAAATCAAGGTCAAAGTGAAGGTGACGGATAGGGCAGGTAACACTTCGGAAGAAGAGATGACATTCAGTATTGATAAGACGGCACCGACTATCGAAGTGACCTATGATAACAACTCAGCAGACTCTGAGAATCACGATTATTACAAAGCAGACCGTACAGCAACGATCGTGGTTACCGAGCGGAACTTCCGACCTCAGGATGTAGAGCATCTGATTACCAATACAGATGGTGCGATTCCGAATCTATCAGGCTGGTCAACAAAAGTGAACGCCGCTGACCCTGATCAAACGATCCATACAGCGACAATCCGATATACGGCTGATGGTGATTATACGTTCGATATCAAATATAAAGATAATGCGAACAACGGAGCGGCACCTTTTGCCCAGCAAAAGTTCACACTGGATAAGACCGTTCCAGTCATTAATGTTTCTTACAGTAATAACGCTGCTGCTAACGGCAACTATTACAAAGCAGCCAGAACGGCAACCATTACGATTAACGAGCACAATTTTGATACTAGCCGGATTAAAGTAACCGGCTCTGCTAGTGATGGCGGGGCGCAAGCGGCCTTCCCAGGTGTTAGCGGCTGGACAACACGGGGCGACGTACACACCGCCACCATCAATTATTCGGCTGATGGCAAGTACAGCTTTGATATTGATTATACGGATATGGCGGGCAACGTGGCCGCAGATTACAAAGCGGATGAATTCTTTGTCGACCAGACGGCACCCGAATTGACCATCACCGGCGTTGAGGACCAGTCTGCCAACAACGGAGATGTAGCGCCTGTCATTAGTTACGCTGACACAAACTTTAATAAAAATTCCGTATCCATTAGCCTAACCGGCGCCAATCGCGGCACCGTCAAGCTAGATGGAAGCCTGGCTGATACGCCAAATGGCCAAGTTTATGCCTTCAAAAACTTCGATAAGACAAAGGAAAATGATGACCTGTATACCTTAACCGCGACACTCGTGGACTTTGCAGGAAATACATCAACCCAAACGATCCGTTTCTCTGTTAATCGCTTCGGTTCTGTGTATGTCTTTGATGAAGCTTTGAAAAAAATTGAAGGCAAATACGTGAAGAATGAAACAGATGTCATCGTGACTGAAACAAATGTGGATAGCTTGAACCAAGATTCTATTAACGTAAAAATGACCAAGAATGGCACTCCAGCTGATTTGAAAAAGGGACCTGATTATTCTGTTTCCGAAACGGGTGGCAGTGGCAAGTGGAGCCAGTATACGTATGTAGTGAAAAAGGATCTGTTTGCTGGCGATGGCCGATACACAGTAGCATTGTACTCTGAGGATGCAGCCGGCAACATTAATGAAAACATTGATGAAACGAAAAAAGCTGAAATTTCCTTTGGTATTGACAAAACGGCACCGGTCATTGTTCCAGTTGATTTGGAAAACGGCGCGCAATATCCAGTGGAAACGAAGCCAGTCACCTTCACTGTCAAGGACAACCTCGTTCTAAATGAAACGGAAATTTATTTGAATGGTAAGAAGGTTGATCATAAGGCAGATGGAGAAAACTACACGATTGAAGTTCCGAGCGCGAATACCAAGCAGGAAGTAAAGATTGTTGCAGTGGATGCAGCCGGAAACGAGCTCGAAAAACGTGTTGATGACTTCCTCGTCTCGACTAACTTGTTTGTGCGCTGGTATAACAACACGCCACTATTTGCTGGTTCAATCGGCGGCGTCGGAGGATTAGCCATTGCAACAGCCGCGGTTATCATGTACAGAAAACAAAAGCGCAAAGATGAAGCGGATGTTGTAGAAGGCTAGAAAAAGACCGCCATCAAGCCGAAGCAGGAAGGGAAGGTTACCGGGGAATTGATAGCCAGTGACCAAAGAACAACCGTGATATCTATTTAATATGACCCCTTCTATATAGACCGGACAATAAAACATGACCTGGTTGTATATAGAAGGGGCTTTTTATTTAGGCTCTGTTAAACGATAATGTTGATTTTTTTAACGCTGTTGATTGGAGCGGAAGGCGCTCGACTCCTCGAAAATCCTCAATTATGCTATCGCATAATTTCGTGCGGAGAAAGTTCATGGATGCTTTCCTTGTGCTATCGCATTTTCTTCGTGCGTGGGCCGATTCGAGGATGAATTTCAGTGTCCTGCGGGAGTACGGAGCTGGGGAGAGACCCCGCAGGCGCTTTCATCGCCGAGGAGGCTCCCCGGCACGCCCGCGGTTCGCTGAGCGCCTGGAGCGGAAATCAATAGCCTAATTTAACAGAGCCTTTATTTTTAAAAAACCGGTTTTATCCAGAAAAAGTAACCATATCTGAAAAAAACCGCCTTTAGCAACATATGTATGTTGAAAAACTAGTCATATCAACCTATTAAACCAATCGCCATAATCTATTACAATGTCATAGTGAGTGGAAATTCCTAACATATCATTCGAAAAAAAGACTATTTTTACATAACTCTAAATCCCTAGGGAGCGAACCGTTTTGATATTAACACTTTTTGATAAAGGTAAAGCCATCCATCTTGTTCTGCCGGAAAAAGTAACCGGCCGGTACGTCTTAACTACGGTTGATGCCGAGCAGCGCACCATTGACCTGATGGCAATTGAAGCTGAAGATGGAAAGTGGTACCTAAAGTCGAACAAAATCGCCTATTTAAAGGGCGCTAATAATGAAAAAGCGGCAAAGCAAGTAGTGGAGCCTTTCAATACATATACCATTTATCGTGACAAGGAAATGCCTGCCCTTGTTTACGTCGAACCCTTTAGTGAAGATCGTAATGAGTTCACAAAACATATCGTCAATACCAATGTGATTGAAATCGGGCGCTCAAAGGACAGTCACATCTGCTTTACCAACAAGCTAGTGTCAAGTTCTCATTGCCAAATTGAATATGATCCCAAAGGCCATGCCATTATTAAAGACCATAATAGTTCTAATGGAACCTATGTAAACGGGGTGAAAATCCAGGAAAAGGAACTAACTATTGGCGATGTGATTTCGATTATGGGGCTGCGGATTATTTTTAACGGAAAATTGCTTTCGCTTAATAATCCCCATCAAATGGTGTTTCTAGACCGTCAAGCCTTTAAGCCGTTTGTAGTTAGCAAGCCGATTCCTCAGGAAGAGGATGACTTAGACGAATTTTTAACGGAAGAGACTAACAAGGATTTATTCTTCCGGTCACCACGCTTTAAGCGGGATATCGAGAGAAAGACCATTAAAATTGACCCGCCGCCTCAGCCTAATACGGCGGAAGAAACACCATTAATGCTATTGCTTGGCCCCTCGCTAACGATGGGGATGGCGTCCTTGTTTACAGGGGTTTTTACGGTGCAAAACGTGATGCGCAACAACGGTGATATCCTGTATGCCATCCCAACGCTGATTATGTCCATCTCGATGATGTTAGGGACGATTCTTTGGCCAATTTTAACCAAACGACATGAAAAGAAAAGAAAGATAGAAAATGAGAAGGTACGCCAAGAAAGATATAGCCAGTACCTAGAAAAGATGAAACAGGTCATTGCGAATGAGTGTCGCTACCAAAGTGAAATTTTACATGAAAATCACATCACATTGGATGCCTGCCTGGAGCGGATCCAAAACCGTGACCGCACTTTGTGGGAAAGAGTGATTGGGCAGGAAGACTTCTTAAAAGTGAGAGTTGGACTTGGTAACCTGCCGCTGGAAGCAGAGATTAAATATCCGGAGAAAAAATTTACCCTTCACGATGATAATCTTCAAGACGAGTTATATCAATTGGTGGAGACACCGCCGATATTAAAACAGGTTCCCGTCACGATCTCGCTGATCGAAGAACGGGTAACCGGGATTATCGGCAAACGAGGAAATGCGGTGGCTTTCGCAAAGGGAATTATCCTTCAGCTTGCAGCGTTACATAGCTATGATGAGCTAAAATTGGTGTTTCTTTATGACCAGGATGAACATGACAGCTGGAAGTTTGCCAAATGGCTGCCTCATACCTGGGATGATGAACAAAATATCCGGTTTATTGCTTCGTCACCAAGCGAGGTCAAAGAGCTTTCCGCTTATTTTGAAAAAGAAATTACGGCCCGCGCCGAGTTGGCCGACAGTGAAGCAGATTCGATCACGCAGCATTACGTTGTTTTTTCCATGAGTAAAGATTTAGCCGGCAAGGCGGAAATGATCAATTTACTTTTAAAAGAGAAGAAAAATATCGGATTCAGTCTGGTTACGTTATACAACGACCTGGAAATGCTGCCCAAAGAATGTACCAATGTCGTGGAACTGGATGGGAGCATCTGCAAAATTTACGATAAGGATGACATTTCTGGCAAGTATCAAGCATTTAAAGCAGATGTTTACTATCACCAAGATACAGAACAAATCGCCATCCAGTTAGCCAATATTCAGCTGGCATCATCTGTTGAAGCTTATACATTGCCTAATATGCTGACATTCTTAGAAATGTTTGGAGTCGGTAAAGTTGAGCATTTGAACGCACCGACAAGATGGAAAGAAAACAATCCGACACTGACGATTGAAACGCCAATTGGAGTCAACCAGTCGGGGGAACCATTTAAGCTCGACCTGCATGAAAAATACCATGGCCCGCACGGGTTGATTGCCGGTATGACTGGTTCCGGTAAGAGTGAATTTATCATGACTTTCATTCTATCGTTAGCCGTGAATTACCATCCGGACGAAGTGGCGTTTATTTTAATCGACTACAAGGGCGGCGGAATGGCTAACGCGTTTTTAAACCTGCCGCATCTAGCCGGTACGATTACCAACCTCGATGGCGCAGCCGTCAAACGTTCACTCGTCTCGATTCAAAGTGAACTAAAGCGACGCCAGGCGATATTCAGTGAAACAAGCCGGCGCTTAAATGAAAGCAATATTGATATCTATAAATATCAAAAACTCTATCGAGAAGGAGTCGTTAAAGAACCGTTGCAGCACTTGTTTATGATTTCCGATGAGTTTGCGGAATTAAAAACGCAGCAGCCGGAATTCATGGAGCAGCTGGTCAGCGCCGCACGGATCGGCCGAAGCCTTGGTGTCCATTTGATTTTGGCAACGCAGAAGCCATCAGGGGTGGTTGACGACCAAATTTGGAGTAACAGTAAATTCCGGATTAGTTTAAAGGTGCAGGAAAAGGCCGACAGTATGGAAGTGATTAAACGACCAGATGCGGCGGAGATCAAGCAAACCGGCCGCTTCTTCCTCCAGGTTGGCTACAACGAGTTGTTTGAACTTGGCCAATCTGCATGGGCAGGCGCTCCGTATTACCCATCCGATAAAGTGGAAACAACCAAGGACGATGGAATTGAGGTTATCGATAATTTAGGCCGGGTATTGAAATCGGCAAGGATTGATAAACGCAAAACCACCGTGAAAAATCCATCTAGCCAAATTGATGAGGTGACCAAATATTTAGCGAACCTGGCAAGCCAAGAAAATATTAAGGTGAAGCCACTTTGGTTAGATCCAATCCCAGAAATAATTTATGTGAATGAACTGAAACGGAAGTACCCGAATGCTAGTGTGACAGACCGTTTTGAATTAAATCCAATTATTGGAGAATACGATGACCCGGCCCACCAGCGCCAGTTGGTACTCCGAATGCCGATCACTCAAGAGGGAAACACAGTGGTATACGGTGTTGCTGGCAGCGGAAAAACAACGTTCTTAACGACACTTATTTATTCGTTAATGGAAGAGCATACGCCGGATGAAGTCAATTTGTATATGCTTGACTTTGGGTCGGAAACGTTAAGCTGGTTCCGTGAAGCACCGCATGTAGGGGACGTCATGTTGTCCCACGAAGCCGAGAAAATTGACAATCTGTTTAAGTTGTTAAACGGCGAGATTACCAAACGGAAAAAACTATTTGCTAATTTCGGTGGGGACTTTAGAAATTTCAATCAAATGTCTGGTACAACCGTGCCATCGTTCGTCATTATGATTCACAACTATGCGGCATTTTCGGAGACGTATGAGCAGTACGAAGAAGCGATTTCCTATTTAACTCGGGAAGGAACGAAGTATGGTATCTACTTTGTCGTGACCGCACTGAATACGGGGGCAATCCGCTATAAGCTGCTGCAGAACTTTAAGCAACTTTACGTTCTACAGTTAAATGACACATCGGAGTATTCCGGTGTGCTGGGAAATGTGGATGGCGTTTATCCGTCTAAGTTTAAAGGCAGGGGTATTTTTAAAACAGAGGCGGTATATGAATTCCAAGTCGCCCATATTTCGAAAGACGCCGCAGATATGTACCAGTTTGTCACAACCTATTGCCGTGACAGCCAGAAAAACTGGCACAAAAATGGGGCGAAACGAATTCCGATTCTGCCGGAAAAAGTTGACCTTGAATACTTGCGCGAAGAAATCCAATTCGGTCAGTCCAAACTGGTGCCAATTGGGGTTGAAAAAGCATCTCTTAAGGTTGTCGCGTATGATTTCAAACGTTCATTTGTCAACCTAGTAACAGCGGCGACTATTGAAAATAGTTCACCATTCGTTCAAGGGCTTGTAGAGGTTTTCGCTGCCAAACAGCAGAGCAGTGAACTGATTGTGATCGACCCAGGAAGTGAAATTGACAGCGAGGGCAGCCAGTCGTACAAATATGCGAACGAGCCAAACCAATTCGAAGACATGATTGTGTATCTGTTTAATACCTTGGTATACCGCAACAACACAACGAAAGATTTACTGGCTGAAGGCAAGGAAGCCCCGGTGTTTGAAAATATCACCTGTATTATTCATTCGTTTAGTGAATTACAAGGCTTGCTGTCGGATGACGGCAAAGATAAATTAAAGGTGTTTTTAGAGCGGGGAAATGGGTTAAATGTGACGATGATTTTAGCAGATGCGGCTGACAGGCTTAACTCATATTCTTATGAAAGCTGGTTCCAAAAACAGGCATCCCTTAGTGATGCGGTTTGGGTGGGCAACGGCATAACCGACCAATTTGCCTTGAAAATCAATAAAATCACCAGCGATATGTACAAGGAAATCCCGGAGGACTTTGGCTATATCGTCAGCAAAGGCAAAGTAAAACTAGTCAAATTGCTGACTGCATCCCATAGTGAAGAGGGGGTTTTGGAATATGCATAAGCTCCTTGTAGAGATTTATAACCCCGCTTCCCATGACAGCTATGATGTGTTTATTCCGGTCAAAAGCAAGGTATTTGAGGTAGCCTATTTGCTGTCAAATACGGTTTCTGAATTGTCTAAGGGTTACTTTAAGGCGACCGAGCAAACGGTCCTCTGTGACCGAGAGACCGGAGTGGTGTTGGACCCTAATTTGACGATTGAAGAATTGGGGTTAAAAAATGGGTCAAAACTGATGCTGCTGTAAATGACTAAAGTTTAGAGTAAGCTGACCGGCCCTGTGCTGGGTCCCTTGTCCTTGAGTGGACATCGCCGAATCAAGGAAGGTGTATGATGAAACGGAAAAAGCGGATACTCGGTATTCTTCTACCCATCATTCTATTACTAGGAGGAACCGGCTGTATGAATGAGAAAGCTTCAGAGGAAACGATTGTCAAACATTTAGAGGACACGTATGGAGGGAAATTTGAAGTAGAGACCTCCAAGCAAGGTAATTCCATTTTTAAAAATATGTATGGGGATGATAAAGTCATTGTTCACCCTGAAGGTAAGCCGGAGCATGTGTTTTTGGCTGGCATCAAACGTGACCATGATGACGAGTTCTACGATACGTATGTGTTGTCTAAATGGGGGGATGAGCTGACCCGCAAGTACAAACAAGAAGTCGCAGCGATTGTGCCAGGTGATGTTGACTATCGGGTACTGTTGTATGTGGAAGACGGAAAATATAACAGCTCGATGAAAAACTTGTCTGCGCAAGATTATTTTTCGAAAAAAAATCAGGATGCAGAAGTGGTGATTAAGGTTGCGGTAAAGACCGCTGGGGCCCCGAATCCTGCTGATTATTATGAACCGGTTTATCGCTTATTGCAGTTATTGGAGCCGCTGGGAGTACAATCATATGGAGTTTCCCTAGGGTTTGTAGATGCTTCTGTGGATCCGGCAGATTATATTCGGACGTCCAATGTCAATAATGTACCGTGGAGCAATTTAGATGCCAAGGTGTATGGAACCATTATGGTAGATAATCTTGCGAACATAACGGAGCCTAGTCAAATCGAAGCTTATTACGAGCCGATTGAGGAGTGAGAAGGCCGTGTCACTTGATAACTTAAATGATGAAGAAAAGAATATCCTCTTGCAATTGTCGTATTTCGATTTACCGGAAGGGCGTTATAAGGGATTAAGTGTCGAGCAAATTTGGCAAAAGGTCAAACGGATTCCCGACAATGGCGGCGATGCTAGGAGAGAAGCGTTGGAAGAGTATTTTGGTTCCGAACGCTATAAAAATTCTGACTTGGCCAATGTGGTGTTAAATGGCTATCAAAACAATAATCCCAATATGGGCGGCAAGTCAGAGTCCGGCTTTGTCGGCTATGCATGGGGAGACGGAGATGGAAACGCAACAGCTGTGTTTCGGGGCAGTGAAAATCCGCTCGATTGGGATCATTTCAAAACTGACTGGGTTTCAAATGGCTCTGCTGGAATCGGAAATGAAATCCAGCAGCAGGAAGAGGCCAGCCGTTTTTACCAACAATTTGTCCATCCTGCCGAGGGCGAAAAGTTTGTTTTCGGCCACTCAAAGGGCGGGAATCTGGCATCCTATGTGTTCGTCCATTATTTAGAAGATGATGTAAACGGCTATGTCATTAACGGGGCACCGATTTTTTGGCCCTCGCTAACTCGGGAACAGCAGGATGCTTTAAGAGGCGAAAAGTTTGACTTCATTGTCTATGATGGAGATTTTGTACATGATTTAGGTTTCGCTCCCTATGTCGATAAAGTGGTCGAGATTAATAAGAATGTTTATTTGGATCCATTTTATCCGCATTATGAAACAAGTGTAAATTTTAAAAATGGCAGTTTCGAAAAGGTCAGTCCAGGAGGAATTTATACCCCAGGTGACCTGATGGGAGAGATCATTAAATTTGAGCTTGTTTATACGATCCAAGGGGGACGGAAAATCTATCAAGCTGCCATCTTCATGCGGGATGCGGCGTTGATGGTGATTTCAGCTACGTGGAAGGGAATGAAGGAAGCAGCACAAAGGGTCATCGATGGCTGTGTGGCAGTTTACCAAGGTTTAAAGAATGTCACCTCCAAGGTTATTAAAGACGTTAGGAATATCTTTGCCAAGCTCCAGCAGAAAGTGAATCTAGCCTTAGCGCAGATTGCTCATGCCATATCTGGGGGACAATTTGTCGTAGAACCGTATATCAAGGTGAATTTGCACCGTCTGGCTTACTATGCTCATCGGTTACAGGCCATTAAACGAAAGACAGATGAGATTAATAGCGAAATTGATTCATTGTATCTGAAGGTTGGAATTACAGGGTTTGATAATCTGTTGAAAGCCGACATTTTGACTACCTTCCATTTTACGATTAATCAAAATATTAATTATCTGAAGACGGCTGCTAGTCTTTTGGAGGGTGCGGAGTCAAGATTATTGGCAAAAGCAAGGTCTTTGCATTAACCAGTTGGGGGTGTCAGGATGGATAAGGAGTTGCAAAGCAAGATTAATAGCTTAATAATCGACATTCAGGCGGTCGCTAGGGAGCTCGAGGAAATCTCAGAGGGAATTGGTTCAGAGTTTAAAGGAATTGGTTCCATCAAGAGTGCTTCCAGTCTCCAGAAGGCAGCAAACAAGTATAAAAATGTGATACGGGAACTAAGGAAGATTTAGAATCTAGTCTTTGAGAATTGTCCAGCTCCACAATGAAAGCTTCTAAGAGAAACTGCTTCGCAGGAACAAGCATTTTTTGCTTGTTCCGAGGGCACTTACGCTTTACTAATTTAAAGGAGGTGATAACTATGGCAAGATCGATTACAGTAGATCCAGCGAAATTAGAGTCTGCATCAGCAAAAATTGACCAGCAAGCAGCTGATTATGAAAGAATTTACAAACAGCTGTTCAACGAAGTCAACGCAATGAAGGCTGCTTGGGCAGGGGTTGACAACGTCGCTTACACCACCCAAATTGAGGGCTTCCAAGATGACTTAGATAAAATGACTCGACTCATGAAGCAGTATTCTGAGTTCTTAAAAACAAGTGCTAAAACTTACCGAGATACTCAGGGTGAAGTAGTAAACGCTGCGAGACGTTTAACCAATTAATCTATAACGAGTGAGGTGATTACAGGTGTCTGTTGAAGGAATCAAAATATCTCTTAATGAGGTTACAAGTACAGCGAATCAAATTCGTACGCTAAACAACAATTTGGCTGCGCGGCTTGATGACATTAAACGTGAGATGAATGCATTGGCTAGCACTTGGAATTCTGATGCATCTAACACGATTAGAAGCAATTTTAATGCGCTTCAACCGAAGTTTGAAAATTTCCGTGAAATCGTAACTAGTTATGCTACTTTTTTAGACCAAACGGTAAATAACTATAACTCTTCTGAAAATGCCATTAACAATAATGCGAGCGCATTTAAATAACTTTCATTAACCTTGAGACTCTCTCTTTTGCATAAAAGGTGAGAGTCTCAGCACATATATACGAATAAACGGGCTGTAAACATCCCTTTAATGGAGACGATACGAAATGATAAAACATCTAAATCTTAAAACTGAGAGCTATGGGATTTCGAGGTTCTTTTTTTATCAAGTGCCGCCGGAAATGGAACTAGACAATGATACGGTTGAAATGTTAACGAATCATCAAGCCGCAGGATTATTGCCTTGTGCTGTATTGAAAAAAGAGGAACAAGTTTATATCCGTTACGATGAAATTTCTGATTATACGGCCGGCAGACTTTTTTCACGGCTTCTTAGCAAGGAGCATCTTACTACTTATCTTTTAAACCTTGCGGACTGTTTATTGGACTTGCAGAAAAACACCGAGTTGCAGTTTGAGAATATTCTGCTTGATAAGAACTATATTTTTCTTGATCACTTTTCAAATCGATTAGTTTTTATCTATGTTCCGGTAAAAAATAATATTTTTGAAAAGGTATCAATGAAACAATTTTTTCGTGATTTAGTTGCGGCTGCTCCTTTAGATGAGCTGGGTGATTTATCATTTTTTATCAAACTTCATAATTATTTAGCAAGTGATACAGAATTGGATTTACCAGACTTTAAGGAAAAGCTAGCTGCTTTTTCTGAAGTGGAACAAGGCAGTGCGCTGGGAATTGGTTACGATAGTCCCGTTTTGAAAGCGGCAGCTGCTGAGACACCTCATTCTAATTTTTACAGCCCAGGGAAGGTGTCAAGTGAAGTGGCCGCATCGTATGAAAATGGGGTGTTGACCTCTGAGTACAGCAGCCACATGTCGGACAAGAAAACAGGGCAGAAACTGGAGATTGAAGAAGAGGTGCAATATAAGCGGATTACCCGAACAGAGCTAGGCGAGGGTGACTCGCTGCTCAAAGGAGCCTCCTCGATAGGTGGAGCATCGATTAATATTGTGCCGAATCTAGGCAGTTACCAAGAGGAGAATGGTGGTACAACAGTTTTAGGTGCTGCACATGGTCCTGTTCCAGAGGAAGGGACCACCGTCTTGGGGGCAGGGATCGTTAATCAGGAACTGCCTAACCCCTTTTTGCTGCTTGGTGGTACCAATGAAAAAGTGGTGATTTCGAAAGCAGTGTTTAGGCTGGGCAGGGACCCGAAACAGGCAGATTATGTGTCGGAAAATCGGGCTGTTGGCCGAGTGCATGCTGAAGTAGTCAGGGAGGACGGCAATTATTACCTCATTGATAAACAATCGACGAATGGCAGTTTCCTGAACGGCAAAAAGCTTGTGCCTAACCAAAAAAACAAACTCAAGCACCAAGACAAAATCAAGATTGCTAATGAGGAGATCGTGTTTAGACTGTTTTGATCGTATTATAGGCAGAAAAAGAAGTTCTTTCCCTCGGGAGGAACTTCTTTTTTTTGATATTCAATTCATCACGGCTAATAGGAAAATTTTCTTATTGCTAGGGCTAAAGTAGGAATTTGCTGATAATTGTCGAAATCTTATCTATATACTCAGTATTTGGGTGGATATGATTTAAAAGGGAGTGAAGTACAAAAGGGGAGTACACGCATGAAGAAAAAGAACGGAGAAATTACTTCCTGTTTTTGCAAGACAAGTAGAGAGATAGAAGAGGTGCGGAGATGTATTGTACACAGTGTGGAACTGCTTTAGGAGAGAACGGTAATTTTTGCCCGGGGTGTGGAACTCCGGTAGCAAAAGCAAAGCCTAGTGCTGGCCCTATGGAGCCCAGCCCATCGGAGCAGCGCTCGGCTGAACCAAGCGGGTCAGTGCCTGAAGCGCAAGGTGATGAAGAGCTTCGGTTGTTTGTCGGAGAGAAGAAAGCCAATTATTATTTAAAAAAGTGGAAAAACGCTAAGAAAAATAATCAAAGCTGGAACTGGGCTGCCTTTTTGGGAGGCTTTTTATGGGCTGGTTATCGGAAAATGTACCATGTTATTCTAATTGGAACGGGCATTTTCTTGGTATTTGATATCATCACCCTATTTTTGAGCCAAGAGTGGGCTGACAGGATTAATTACGGGATTACCACTGCAACTGGCGTGGTATTGGGCTTATCAGGCAATTATTACTATTCTCTTACCGCGAAAAAGAAAATTGACAAAATTAAAGCGGCATTTCCTAATAATTTTGAAAAACAGCAAACTGAAATCAAAAAGCAAGGCGGGGGAAGCTGGAAAGGCGTGTTTATTAGCGTTGCCATCCTGCTTGGTTATTTAATTATCAATATGGGGCTATTCACTGCCTATGATAGTTATGTACAACGTAATGAGGTAAAGTCCGCTGCTGCAGCAGACGATCGCTCTTCAGATCAAGCGGATGACTCCGATAATGCTGGGGAGGACGAGAATAGTGACACGGCGAGCTCAGATGGGACAGTTTCTACAGATACCCCAAGTGCTGAAGCAGATGATTCGTCCGAGGTGGCTGCAGATCCTGCTGATGAGACAGCCGAAGCAACTACCACTGATGAGGCTAGTATGACCTACGAACAGGCATTTGATAATTATATGCAAGAAAATGGCATTCGTCTTACAGCCAAGGATGTTCAATTTGACATGAAAAACAACTTGGACCAAGATTTCGCCATCTTTGGCACGGCTGAATTAGATACTTACTATAATTATGGTTTTGCGGATATTGAAGATGAATATTTTTCCGTTGACATTACCCCATTTGATGGTGAATACGGCGACAATTGGAATTTGTATTTTAGCCGGAAGGATTTCGGTGAGCTGTTTGACACACTAAAAGCCAATGGGACGGTGACGATTGCCGCAACAGGAATTATTCCAAGCAGCGTCTACGAGGATGACCAAGGAAACCTGGCAGCTGCTAAGCAAGCAACCTGGTGGAAGAACAATTAGAGATGTAAAAGAAACGAGATGGGCACGAACTCATCTCGTTTCTTTTGATTACTTTCATACCTGCAACGACGGCCTTTTTAACTTTGATAGATAAGGGCGTTGTCATTTCTTGTGTTGTTATGTTTCTTGTTTTGATACATCTCTTGATCAGCCAGTTCCAGGATTTCCTCAAGGGTGATGCTGGTTCCAGGTTTGTAGTGATAGAGCCCATGGCTAACTGAAATAGGGTATAGCTTTTGGTGTGTATCGTTGAGGGCTTGGAAGTCTTGATTAATCTTTTGCCAAATATGCTCGACGTCACTATTCTGTTTTTCGAAAAAGATTACGATAAATTCATCGCCGCCAAGACGGAAAAGGATGTCGTTTTGTCCGATGTGCCGGTCGATGGTATTGCAACATGTTTTAATAAGGTCATCCCCAGCCGTATGCCCATATCGGTCGTTCACGATTTTTAAATTGTCAATATCGATATAGCACAAGATGAATTGTTGAGAGGTCCATTCTAATTGTTTGTGTAGCAGTTCAAGGCCGCTTCGGCGATTTTTTACGCCTGTCAGCATGTCAATTGTGGCATGCTCTAACAGCTCTTGTTCCTTCTCCTTCATAGCTGTAATGTCCATCGTATCAATAAGAATGCATGTGTCTTCCAAATAATCTACCAGTTCGAAATGAAGCATCGACCATTTGTTTTCACCCGGGATAATTTGCTGCTCCGTTATATAGTTCTTAATGCTTTGCTCATATTCCAGCCTTTTGATGATGCCTGCCATTTCTTCGGGCTGTGAAAATAGGAAACGGTTGGGATGGAGTGAAGAAATATCTTTTCCCTCTAAATGATAGTACTTAATTGCCTGATTATTGATGAGCAAAATTTCGCCATCCAGCTTGGTCAGGATTAAAGGGGTCGGGTTCATATGAAACAGCCTTCGAAAGCTTTCCTCGTTTCTTTTCAGCTTCTGTCTATTGGAAAAATCACTAAGGCGATAACGGTTGAAGGATAGGGCAATCGTAAAAGAAATGACAGCACATCCTGTTGAATTCACCAGCTTTACAAGAAGTGGAAGATCAAGTGGATGCACCAAGATAATCCCGGCCACAAATAACAAATGGGTTATCAGAAAGTGGCTAAACAGATGTTTAGGCTGTATTGGAAAGATGACGGCAATGCCAAATAGGATAATTAAATAGGCATAAATGTTTCCAGTAAAGGTTTGACTGTTTATCGAAGCAATGGCTCCTAACCATAAATATAGGAGTATATAGCCATTGATGAAGGACTCTTTAAGTGCATTTTTATATCGGCTGTAAAGGAATAAAAAGATCAGGGAGGCGGCTAGGCCTGTTAAATGGACAGCAGAAAGTACCCATCGATAGGTTGGATGATTGAGTTTGGATAAAATAAAGAAGTCAAAAATAAAAAAGCCTGGGTACGTGAGGACTAACATGAAAGAAACATATCTTAATCTCTCAAACGATACCTTAGCATTATGGTGCAGATACTCCACATCATCCGAATCCTTTTTTACAAATTCCAACAAAGTCATAAAGAATCATCCTTTACTACTTATCCCCAGTAGTGTAGCACACCATGAAGGCTCTGTCATTATGGATGTGGGGGGAACAGTAACTAACTCTTTCCAGCATATGAATTGACCACTAGTAGTATTTTAAACTATCAATCAAAGAAATCGGCCGCGAGTCGGGGTTCCTTTTTTCGGTTTGTATTTATTTCCTGTCTTTATAATGAATGGTGTGCCAATGATCGTTGGCAGGAACCAGAAGATAAGGACAGGGATTTCATTTAAGACGGGGACTTTAGGGATGTTAACCACAATTGTGGCAGTAACAATGCCGATATAGGAGCCAAGCATGCCGCCAATATGTGCATTGAGCCAATTTTTCCAGCGTATTTTTCCGGCAAGGTAGCCAAGGATGGCGAGTGCATAGGAAAAAACACCGATGTAAAAAAGATAGGCACTTTCCTCCCAGTGGGTGATGGACATGTAAATGGCAGAAATAAAGACTAGGACATAAAAACCATGGTAGATTTCTCCCGCCGTTGTATGTCGTCCTTTCTTTTTCCTGGCAGACATCGCAAAAATGCCACTAACTAAACAAACAATGCCTGAAATGATATGGATGAGTAAAAATAGCTTAAACATACTAATGCCTCCAGATATAAACGTGTAAAAATACACTATTATCTTTTATCAAGAAACCACTGTAACTATCTATATAATTTAACAGAAAACCGACAAATTTACCATATAATTCTAGTGGAAAATACCTACCGTGGAAAATATCCAGTTCTTTAACACGTTAATTAGGTGGGGGACTGTCCCCCACCTAATTAACGTGTTAAAGTCAAATCGTTGGAGAAATGGGAGTATGGTTCTTCGATTATTTCTGGGGAAATAAGTCGAATGATGTTGTGTGCTTTGTCCTAATAACGTTTTTGGGCTTTTGAACATATCTATGCGTAAGAGACAATTATAGGAGAGATCGCTATGGGAACGAATAGGGAATCAGAGCTAAGGCAGTTTTGTGAGCGCGTCCTGGAGAAGGCGGGCGTGAAGGGTCAGGATGCAGTTGTAGTTGCTGAATCATTAATTAGGGCTAATTTAGTGGTGTTGACAGCCATGGCATTAGCCGTCTGCCTATCTATGTAAAACGGTTTGAAGATAAACGAATTAATGTAGCTCCAAAAGTTGTGATGATTGAAAAAACTCCCTCGATACTACAGGTTGGCGGGATAACGGCCTCGGTATGTCGTCAGTTATTTAGCGCTTTTAAAAGGAATGGAAATGGCCCAAAAAAGTGGCGTAACTGCGGTTGCTGTGAAAAACAGCAATCATTTTGGCACTGCATATTATTATTGCCAACAAGTATGCGAACGAAATCTTGCCTGTATTGCCTTACCAATTCACCTTCAGGAATAGCCCCTTGGGGAGGCAAAGTGTCCTTTTTCGGAACGAATCCTATTGCGTTGGGATTTCTAACCGGAGAGGATATGCCAGTTATTATTGATTTATCGACTAGTATCATAGCAAGAGGAAAGATTATTGCAGCAGCACAGCAAGGCAGCAAAATACCGGAGGGCTGGGCAATTGATGAAAGTGGCCGGCCCACTACTGACCCCGAATCAGCTTTAACAGGGTCTCTATTGCCATTAGGCGGGGCAAAGGGGTCTGCCTTAGCATTAGCAGTAGAAATAACTAACTGGCATCCTATCTGGAGCAGCATTTGGTCCCTATGTTAAAAACATTTATGATGACGCGGAGAACCAACCAGCAAATGTCGGTCATTTCTTCATCTTACTGGACATTGAAAAATTTATTAATCCTCATAACTTTTTCAGATATTAGGCCAATTGTTATCGGAAATGAAGGAAATCCCGAGGATCTCAGGCGTATATGAAATTAGATATCCAGGAGAAAGAAGAAAAAAGAACCGGGACCAGCGAATTTTGGAAGAAATTTACTTACCTCCAAAAGTCGAGGAAGAACTAAACAACCTTGGAATACAATAACTTTTGTGATGACAGTCACACGATGCTTTAACGCAGTAGTGGAGTGGGGGACTGTCCCCACCCTTGCATACACCTACGAATGGCCTTGTTTTAATCTTTTCTCATAGTAGTTTTTGACTGAAATCCGATAAAACAACTAGGACTTTCTGTTCAAAGTTTGTCTTGAAGGTGCAGTTTGTTTGACCACTTATTTCAGATTCATATATTATGACTCCGAGATTTATGATTGCTCTAATTCAAAAGAAGGAGACTTAATATATATGAATGTACTTATAGTAAAAGCCAATAATCGCCCTGCTTCAGAGGCAGTATCCAGTAAGATGTACGAAACCTTCATGGAGAACTTGGAAGGAGTAAACGCTACAACCTACGATGTTTTTGCCGAAGACATGCCTTATTTCGGTCAAGATCTATTTAATGCTTTTGCAAAAACACAGTCGGGTGAAGAGCTGACAGAGATTGAACAACGGATTTTGGCCGCCAAGCAAAAGGCAATGGACGCCTTTGCCGCTGCAGACATCGTTGTATTCGCATTCCCGCTTTGGAATCTAACCATTCCTGCTAAACTGCAAACATTTATCGACTATGTATACCAAGCTGGATTCACATTTAAATATGACGAGAACGGCCAATTGGTTAGCTTAATGTCTGATAAAAAGGCAATGATCCTAAGCGCACGCGGAGGCATATATTCTACACCGGAGACTGAACCTCTGGAAATGTCTGTGAATTATATTAAAAACGTTGTTGGCGGCATCTTCGGCATGGAAATTATCGATGAAGTTATCATAGAAGGCCATAACGCCGCACCTGACCAAGCAGAAGAAATCATTGCAAATGGTTTATCTAGAGTAGCAGAGGCTGCTAAAAGGTTAGCAGCTATAACCGTGTAGTGGGAGAATGCCTGTTACTCTTTATTGTATTAAACGGGGTGGGGGACAGTCCCCACTCCAATTATCCGCTTTGGTACACTTTCATGTTGTACATGCTGGTATCTGCGACTCTTAGGAGTTGTTCAAGGCTCGTCCCATCAGAGGGGTAGGCTGCTGTCCCGATGGAGACACTGATTTCCGGCCGTTTGGCAGCGGTTACTTTAAGATTATCGTGGATATGCTGTATGATTTCGTTAGTAGTGCCTTCTTTGCATGATAGAGACAGGATGATGAATTCATCGCCGCCCCAACGTGCAACGATATCTTTATCGGACACGCTGCTCTTTAATTGTGTGGCTAGTACCTTTATTAATCTATCACCTTCGATATGTCCCCAGTTATCATTAATCGCTTTAAAGTTATTAACATCGATAAACAAGATGGAAATTGTCTTTCCGTTTCGGACTGCTGACGCTTTCATTTTGTTAAAACGGTTATCCAAATATCTTCGATTGTATAGTCCAGTTAATGGGTCTTTTTCTGAATAAAATTTCACCCGATCATATTGATGTCCTAACCACCAAGAGAGCGGTAGGATGATGGGCAAACTTAAATACTCCATGTTACTAACGTATCCATCCCGCAAACAATAATATATTATTTGATAAGTATTAATTGCAAAGGCTATAGACAAAATCACAATTCTACCTTGATATTTCATGAGTTTCCACCATTCTTAACCGAACTATGATAACTTTCGTTCAACATCCTCATTCAAGTATGCAACCTTTTCTTGGTCTCTTGATGCATGTTCTAGGAAATCAATCTTTGTTTCTGTGTTAAAAAGGCTTAAAAAGATATCGATTATTTCTGGGTCAAATTGGGGACCTTTATTATTTTTCATCTCTTCCAGCGTTTTATCTATATCAATTGCATTCCGATATACCCGGCTTGGAGGTCATCGCATCAAACGAATCCGCTATTGACATAATCCTCGCTGCTAATGGTATCTCTTCCCCTTTCAGGCCTTTAGGATATCCTTTTCCATCATATCTTTCGTGATGATATAAAACTAAATCTAGAATTCCATTTTTTTGAAACTCGAGACGTGTTTAATAATTTCAAAGCCAATCACGGGATGTTTCTTAATGATGGCGTATTCCTGTTCTGTTAATGGCCCTGGCTTCATGAGAATTTCCTCCGGGATGCCAATCTTACCGATGTCATGTAACAGTCCGCCTTGATAGATAGAATCAATGACTTGTTTCGACAGTCCCATTTTGCTAGCAATTCTGGCTGCATATTTAGCTGCATTTTGGGAATGGTCCGAGGTATAAGTGTCCCGTGAATCTAACGTTTTAGAAAGAGCAGTAAATAACTCAATACTGTCTTCTTTATTTTTTTGAATATGCTTCATTAGACCGACAGATATGAATGTAATTAATAGGTAGGTAGGCTCAAGAATGACATATGCTATTAGACTTAAGGAGTCTGGTCCAAAGATAAGTCGGGATAAGACAATAATGGTTGTAGCTGCAACTAAAAAAAGCTTGAATTCTGATAAAACCCAATACCTAAAAATACAGTCTCCAAAATATAAAACACGTAGGAATGATGCTGCTCAATGTTAAAGTAAAACAAAGTAAAATTTATGATTACAATCATACAAAAAATATATCGAAAATAGATAGGTTTATTAAGCCAATTCCTCATTTTCTAAATCAAACCTATTTCCCCTTAAATTCCATATTAGATGTAGCCCATTCTTTCACTTTTAAGAACAACTAATAGAATTTTACTATAAATTCAAAACCGTTCCTTTAATTCCCTTAAACAGTCAGAAAATCGACAAAATTAAACATAGAGAATGTATAGGGAGACAGTCCCTTAATAGTTTAAAGTGGTAAAGCGGCGGGGGCCTGTCCCCCAGCACGTTAAATTGGTGAAGCATTGAGGGACTTCTCCTGCACCCGAATTATTGGACAAATGTTCTTTAAAATAGTAAAAATAAGGGAGAGTCAATCGGGTAGAATAAGTAAAAATGAAAGGGGTTTTTTTAATGGAATTAACGGTTAAGTGGAATGGGAAGATGGCTTTCTCTGGGGTGACTCCTTCTGGGCACGAAATTCATATGGATGCGGCGCCGGAAGTCGGTGGAGAAAATACAGGGGCAAGGCCAACGGAGTTACTGCTGCAGGCGGTAGCAGGATGTACGGGGATTGATATCATTTCAATTTTACATAAAATGCGGCTTGACCCAGTTTCTTTTCATATGGATGTAAAAGGAGAGCGGGCGGATGACCACCCCAAGCGATTTACTACGATTAACATTCATTATGCATTAGAAGGAGAACTTCCTGAAGATAAAGTGATTCGGGCGATACAATTATCCAAAGATAAATATTGCTCCGTTGCCCATTCACTAAACTCAGAAATTACTGCAAGCTACTCAATAAACGGGGCCAAAGGGGATAAGGTGTTATAAATCCTTCAGTACAGTAAGGCGTTAATGAGGTGGGGGACAGGCCCCCACTCAATTAAAGCGGTACTGCGGTGAGGTTTATTCCGGCGGTGGATTATATGCCATGTGTTGGAGAAACTGATATTGAAGTAAATTGCAGGAGGATTCGTGATGAATGTATCTGGTAATACGATATTGATTACTGGCGGTGCTTCGGGTATTGGTTTGGCATTTACAGAACGGTTCTTGAGCAGAGGGAACGAGGTCATTGTGGTTGGACGGCGTCAGGAGAAACTAAATGAAGCAAAGGAAAAGTTTCCCCAACTACATATTCGTGTTTGTGATGTGTCGAAAGAGGAAGACAGGAAGGGCCTTGTTGAATGGGTGACAAATGAGTTCCCAAAGCTGAACGTATTGGTCAATAATGCAGGAGTCCAGCAGAGAGTAAACTTGTTGAATGCCGACAAGGATTGGAACTATTATCAAAATGAAATTGCCATCAATGTGGAAGGCCCGATTCACTTGTCGATGCTATTAATCCCACACCTCATGCAACAAAAATATGCGGCAATCCTGAATGTTTCTTCAGGTTTAGCGATCATGCCAGGAGTATGGGTCCCAATTTATAGTGCTACTAAAGCAGCCATTCATTCATTTTCAACCTCCTTACGGCATCAATTGGCGGACACTAGTATAGAGGTCATCGAAATCTTCCCGCCTGCCGTCAATACGGACCTAGGAGGAGTTGGCTTACATACATTTGGGGCTCCATTGGATCACTTTGCTGACACGATTTTTCAAGGGTTGGAAGCTAATCAACTAGAAATTGGTTACGGCGGTACCGAGCAGAGGCTGACTGCCCCTAGAGAAGAGATAGCCGAAGGGACCAAGAGGGCATGGGAAGGATTTTTGAGGAACAATCCTGATTTCTAAACAGCGTCGTGCTTTTTTTATTGCACAAAAATACTCACTGCAGGCCAATGTGATGAAAAAAGATAAAAAAATGAGGGTGCCTCCGACAGGCACCCTCGCTATTTAATCAATTCGTTCAATAATCCCTCTAAATCTTCAATCGTCGCCATTCCATTAGTAAACACTCGGCCATCCGGCTTCAAGGTGACCTCCAACCGATTTGGGATATTTCCCAACCGGTCCTTCAAATCCACATAACGTTCCGTCAAAAAATGATACCTTTGGTTGGAGGACCCCACCCAAGGGCGGCTCAAATCCCGCAAATCTTTCCGGAATGGACCGTCAACCAAGAGGTCGGTGACTCGGAGCAACTCGTTCCAGTCTTGCCTGTTGGCCGCAAGAATATCTTCAAGCAGGTATCCGGAAAAGGTCATTACCGACAACCCCGCTTCTTTCAAAATCCCACCGAGCTCCGCGAGACCTGCCGCTTGCTCAAACGGTTCTCCGCCTAAAAACGTAATCCCTTCCACCTTGGGACCTGCCATAATCCGCTCTGCCAGTTCGGAAACGGTTATCTCATAGCCACCCTTAGTGGACCATGTGAACGGGACCGCACAGCCGGGACAATGAATCGGGCAGCCTTGGACCTGAATGCATACCCTCGCGCCAGGCCCCTCGACACGTGTAAAAGGAATAAATTGATGAATTCTTAATTTCATTAAAAATCAACCATCCGTCCTGCGTAATGTTTGGAACGAGGTTCCCTCGGACCGTTGACCATGACCAGGGGCCGAATTTTTTCCACAATATGTGGTTTCAGGCCCAAAATTTCCGCAAAGTCTTCCAGCGATTGAAAGCCGCCCAACGTTTCCCTTTCCTTGATGGCTTTTTTGGCCAAGATTGGCCCGACACCTGGCAAGATGGCAATTTCAAACTCTGTCGCTCGATTAAGGTCAACAGGAACTGCGTCGTCGACTGGACTATTCTTAACGACAGCGGATTTCGATTGGTGGTGCGATTTTTCCAAGGAAGGTGCCGTGACAGTTTGCTGCTTTGGAACTCCTGTGTTTATATTATTAGTGGTTTGCTGAACAGGGTTCTGACTATATCCCACGCCATATTCCTTCTGTATCTGTCCCCGCAATCTCCGTTCCTCCTCCGGCTGCCGCATTTCAATGGCTTCTAATCGATAAAAATACTCTTTGCGGATCCGAAAGGCATGAATAATCGAGGCGATTCCCCCACCAAGCATGGAATAACCAATCAAGTCCCATTGCCATGAATTTGTATCGTATTGTTCTCCGAAAACACAAAGGAGAATAAACGGGATGGTATAAAGGGCCCCATATATCGACCACTTTTTATAGCGGGCTTTCCGTCCGATGATGAAAAAGCCAATCCAGTTAAAGACAAACGTAAAGGTAAAAAGCATCCACAGCGAGTTCCTCAGTCTCCAGATGGCCCCTTTGGGTGATGCTGACATGCACTATTTTCCCCCTCAAAAAACTAATTCTATGAAAATACTAAGTTATTATCCCTGGATATTTAGGGTAATAACAATGGAGTTATCCTCCATTATTTCTTCTGATTCAATCAACAAATTTTTCTCTGCCGCCCTTTGCTTAAGCTTCTCATAGACAATGGCTTGAACGCAGCGTTTGTACTCCTCATCCAAGTCGGAGATATACAAAAAAATGTCATGTAAATTCGGCGGATTTTTAATTTCAATCGAAAAAGGAGCATCCCCGTGCTGTCGGAAAGTAAGATAGGTTCCCTGCAGGTTGCAGGTAATCTGGCCATTGGCACCTTGGATCGGATTCACGCCAAATTCCTTTAGTGTTCGTACCAGGATGTTTCCATCCCGAAAGTTGGTCGGGAAGGTTTGAACCGTATCTTGTCCGATCCGTTCTTCCTCTTGATGAATGCTTCCGGTAAAAATTTGCCGCTGCGCTTTCTCCTCCAGGTCGCACATAAACGTTTCTAACATCGCTGGGGAGTCGGATTTTGCAAAAATCGCATGCCATTTCCCATCTATGTATTCCCAAAAAAAGAATTGCTCCTTGTTGTTTAAATGGGTCTTAATCGTACCGCCATATTTTTCAGCGTCATAACCTGATTTGTATAAGGTTGAAATCAGTTCAGCTTCCGTTTCAATTGTTGTCGGTACGATGACCTGCATGGATTTGGACCATTCATCAAATACATCTTTATGCATCACGGCCCTAAGCGCAAGAGCAACAGGAATAAGAGCTAATGACACAGACATTTATGAGTCCCCCTTTATGTTTAATTTCATCGAATTGGTTTCAACCTCTGCTAATTCGGTTTCTTCCACTTCGTAATATTCTGGTGTGTATTCCGAATCAACGGTCTCTGCTTCCAACAGCTCTTCTAACAGCGAGATATAATCGGTACACTTTTTCCCTTTTATTCCAAGAACCTCAGCTTGAATCTGACCGTCTTGAAAGATTTGAATACGCAATTGTTTTGCCATTAAGATAAACCATTCCTTTCTATCAAATTCTATAGCCAGATTGACTTCCCCATTTTTTTAAAAATCCACTGCCCGGCCGCCCCGTGCCATCCGCACATCCTCGGCCTCAGAAGGTGGTTCTTTGACAAGCTTCACTTCGCTCTTGTACTCCGAACGATCCTCTTTTGGAGTCGCCGCCACAGCGCGGATATTGGCCCATTCGCGGATGGAGTGGATTTGCTCTGCCTGGGTCACCGACAGCGGTACTGTATTCTGGATGGCCTTTATAAAATCATTCAATTCAATGCTTCGGTCCTCGGAGAACGCCTCGAACAGTGCTGATATCACAATTTGCTCTACTTCTGCACCGACATAGCCTTCCGTTAACTGCGCCAGTTCTTCCAGCACCCGGTCATTCAGTTCAAACTGGCCTATTACGTGCGGGTTGTTCAGCCTTTTTTTAATGTGAACTTTGAAAATTTCCATTCGTTCGTTTAGAGTCGGCAAATCGACGAAAAAAATTTCATCAAACCTCCCTTTTCGCAGCAATTCGGCCGGCAGGGAATGAATATTATTGGCCGTAGCCACCACAAACACTGGCTTTGTTTTCTCCTGCATCCAGGTTAAGAACGTTCCAAAAATCCGGCTGGAAGTGCCGCTGTCACCGGTTGAAGAAAGGCCACTGAAGCCTTTTTCAATCTCATCAATCCACAGGATGGATGGAGCGATGGCCTCGACCGTTTGAATCGCCTTTCTCATATTCTCTTCACTGCTACCCACGACACCACTAAAAATCTTCCCCATATCGAGGCGGAGCAGGGGCAGCTGCCACATCGCACTGATGGATTTAGCAATTAAACTCTTTCCGCAGCCGGGAACTCCTGTAATTAGGACGCCTTTAGGTGCGGGTAGTCCATATTTTTGGGCGGACTCGAGCCAGGATTTGTTCCGTTTTTTCAACCAGCGTTTCAGGTTTTCCAGTCCGCCGACGTCCTCCATCCTAAGGTCACTTTTAATATATTCCAGGATTCCGGACTTCTTGATGATTTGTCGTTTCTCTTCCATGATGACTTCAACATCGTTGATATCCAGTCTGCCATCCTCCACCATGGCCCGGGCAAAGGCATTTTCTGCTTCCTGCAGGGTTAACCCCAGCGCTGCCTTGGCCAATCGTTCCTTTTCTTCTTCATTAAGATTAATGACAATCCTACCGCTTTTTTGATTGGCATAAATCATTTCATCTAGAACATATTTGATTTCAAAAAAGGAGGGAAGATCAAAGTCAACGATGGTGACATCTTTTTGTAAATCATCCGGTAATACGAGGCTTGGACTGACGAAAATCACATTTTTGGGGCTTGGACTTTGTTTCAAGGTGGGCACAAGGTCGCGAACCTTTCGAATCAGTTGAATGTCAGAGGGTCGTCCATTTGTACCGAAGTAAACGTGGAAATCTTTTAGAATAAAGATGGCGGGTTCACTATATCGTTCGATAAATTCAAGGGCTTTGATCGGAGTTTTTGTTTCTTCTTTTCCTTTTTCACCATTTTCAGACAAGCCTTTTGTTACACTCCAGGTAAACACTTTCCGGCTGGTTTTAATCAGGCTCACGTCCTCGGCGACCGACTGGATTACTGCAACGGCTCGCTCCTCTTCCCATGTGGCAATATATAAATAGGGAAACCTTGCTTTCAAAAGATTTGACAAATTTGTTTTAAAATCAGTGATGGTTTGTTCGCTCATTTTCATAAATCCCCTTTTACCAATTTCCTGCTTTCAATATCTATTTATTTTGTGACATACCGTAATAAAATTCAACAAAAATATCAGAAAAACCTTCTCACAATCTTCCATTTTTATTCTACCTTAGTTATTGGATATTTAGTGTATTTCAGGAAAAATGTATGATAGTGGAGAAGTATGGGTAGATCGTCACGTTGGACTCATTACCAGGTACGAACAACTTTAGGGGGGCACTATTTTACATACTACTCTGAAGATTAGTTTTATTTTATAATAAAAAATAGGACTATATAGAATGGGGAAATCTCAATGAAAAAGTGGAAGTTAACCGGATTAATCATTAGCACTTTTTTGCTCGTTTTTGTAATTGTAACCGTATTCAGAACGTTAACCATTCAATCGAAACAGCCTGCACCCCAGCCCACACAAGCAGTCATCAACGAGGAGGCGGCCGTTAGCCGACTGTCGCAAGCCATCACCTACAAGACGATTTCCTACCAAGACCGCAGCAAGTTTGACTTCACCCAATTCGACCAATTCATTGCCTTTCTAGAGGAAAACTACCCGCTTGTCCATCAGCACCTGAACCTGGAAAAAATCAATGATTATTCGCTCGTTTACAGGTGGAAAGGAACGGATGCCGCCAAGAAACCAATCGGCCTTACGAGCCATTACGATGTTGTCCCCGTATTGACCGGCACCGAGACCAATTGGGAGCAGGACCCCTTTAGCGGTGCCGTCACAGACGGGAAAATCTGGGGACGGGGGACACTCGACGATAAAATTGGCGTAATTGGGATTATGGAAGCTGCTGAACAGTTGCTGAAAGACGGCTTTGTCCCAGATCGGGATATTTATCTTATGTTCGGCTTTGATGAAGAAGTCGGCGGCGACGAAGGGGCAAACATTGTCGCCCAGATCTTAAAGGATAGAGGCATCCAATTTGAATTTGTCTTGGACGAAGGGGGGGCAATTGTGGAAAATATGGTTCCTGGTGTCAGCCAGCCTGTCGGAGTTGTGGGCATTTCCGAGAAGGGGTCGGCAACGGCTGAACTTACAATCGAAGGCAGCGGAGGCCATTCTTCTCAGCCGAAGGATCACACCAATATCGGAAGAATTGCCGCAGCAATTGCCAAACTTGAAACTACCCAGTTCAAGGGGGATCTCAGAGGGCCGGGTGAAGACCTATTTGAATTTGTCGCACCGGAAATGAGCTTTGGCATGAAATATGTGTTTGCCAACAAATTCATTTTTGAATCCATTATTGAAAAAATTCTCCTAAAAGAGCCGGCATCAGCAGCATTAATCCGGACGACGATCGCACCGACGATTTTCCAGGCCGGCGAACAATACAATGCTCTACCGGAAAAAGCATCTGCTATTATCAATCTACGCCTCATGCCGGGTGACTCCCTGGAGGAAGTGAAAACCTTCATAGAAGATACGATTGATGATCAAAACATAAAAGTAACCTTGACGGGCAGCGAAGCGACAAAGGTTTCCTCTGTAGATGGCTGGGAATTCAAGGCCATCCAACAAGCGGCAAGAAACGTGTATAATCGGTCCGTCATCGCACCCTACCTGATGTTCGCCGGTTCAGACGCCAAGCATTATGATGCCGTCTCGGAAAATACCTACCGCTTCCTACCGGTACAAATCACTTCGGAGGACCTTAACCGGATGCACGGAACTAACGAGCACATCTCTATCAAAAACTACCTCAACGCCATCAAGTTCTATATGGAAGTGATGAAAGAAGTATAATAAAATAAGCTGCCCCCGAAAAGCGTAACGGGGGCTCTTTTAAGAACTAAGAAGTTTTATCCGACTGCTTTAACTCTATTGACCTTTTGGGGGTACCCCCCGTTGCTTTAACACGCTAATCAACTGGGGGACAGGCCCCACACCTATACCTGTTCTTTTTTGCTGGTAGTTTGCTGGATGTCAACATGTTTCGGTTGTTCGGGATGGGATGTCCTTCCGGAATCGTCTGGGCCGGTCAGGTTGTTTCTTTGGTCAAGGACTTTACCGGTAAATTCAACTGGATTTTGGTAATCCGCCATTTTTCCACACCTCCTCTTTTTATCATGGATTATTTACAGTAAAACTACTCGGTTGATCTTCCTCCGTTCTTCCTGACATTTAGCTTATTCATACCTTCTTCGTAGAAGGATGAGGCAGGATGAATAGAATGACGCAGAAGAGTACTGTTCTCCTGGAATTTTAATAGTGAATAATTGGTAAAGCACAGGTTATTATGGTAGATAAAGTAAGGAAGAGGTGCTATGCTTTTGTTATTGCACGTTTTTGTAAGGAGGCAGTGTAATGAAGTTGATATCCAAAATGTATGATCACCTACATTGGGCTAATATGCGTATTTTAGACAGCTTAAAGACATTGGAAGACCAAAGTCACCCGGCGAAGCAGTTATTTTCTCACATTCTTTTAGCGGAAGAAGTATGGTTTAACAGAATTAAAGGGTTAAGTAGTTCAGCCAAAGGACTTTGGACAGAACTCAGTCTGGATGAATGTTTAAAACTTTCGAAAACCAATCATCAAAACTTTAAGGAACTACTGTCCGTACTGACTGCAGCCAATGAAGAAGATACCATTATCTATAAAAATAGCACGGGAAAAGAATTCAGGACCACCTTAGCTGACATCCTAACCCATGTCGCATTGCACGGCCAATACCACCGGGGTCAAATCAACCGCCTTCTCAGACAAGAACAACATGAACCCATCAATGTCGACTACATCACTTACGTAAGATAGCATGCACAGGAGCAGCTCCCCAATACAGTAAAGCGTTAATAAAGTAGGAATATTCTCTCCAAGTGTGAAAAAGGAAGTGCAGGGATTGTCAATTATAAATGAAGATAAACACTCAATAGGTTCTCTTAGCCACAACAGTTTGCGAGTGGATTGCGAGAAATGTTTCGGTTTGTGTTGCGTGGCACTGGCTTTTGCGGCTTCTGCGGATTTTGCAATTGATAAAGAAATCGGTACACCGTGCCAGAATCTTGATTCGAATTTTCGCTGTGGCATTCACCGGAATCTTAGAAAGGAGGGCTTTAAGGGCTGTACGGTTTTCGATTGCTTTGGCGCCGGACAAAAAGTATCTCAAGTTACATTTGCAGGAAAGGACTGGCGAGATGACCGGGAAACGGCCAAAAAGATGTTTGAAGTGTTTCCGATCATGCAGCAGCTTCATGAAATGTTATGGTATCTAACCGAAGCGCTCTCCTTAGAAGTCACACGTTCTATCCATGAGGAACTGCAAGTCAAATTAGAAGAAACAGAGCTGCTTACTCGGCTTGACCCTGATTCACTGCTAAACCTGGATATTCCAGCACACCGTTCGGACATTAATGAATTGCTTGTGAAGACTAGCGAACTCGTTCGGGCCGAGTCCTCAACTACTGGCAAAGGTCCTAGAAAAAATAAAAAATTGAATCACCGAGGAAAGGACTTTATTGGAGCAAAACTTAAAGGAGCCAATTTCCAAGGAGCCAATTTACGAGGGGCCTACCTGATTGCGGCTGATTTACGTGGTGCAGATTTGAGACAGGCTGACCTCATTGGTGCTGATTTACGGGATGCCGATTTGAGCGGGGCAGACCTTCGTGGCAGTATTTTTCTCACACAAGTTCAGATCAACTCGGCCAAGGGGGACGTAACTACCCAATTACCCCATTTACTTAACCGGCCTTCCCATTGGGCTTCTTAATTCTAAGACGTATTCAGAACCTGTTTAGTTCAACATGGTAGTTTTTATTTTTATAAAGCAGCTTATTAAACAAAACCAAGGTCTAGGATGATCATGGTTTTTTTTTACTTTTTTCCGTATTATGTTACAGCAAAGGCTAGTTATTGATTCTATTCTGGGCACTATATAATTAACCAAAAATTTCATCTGGGAAACGAGGATGGCCAAATGGAGACTTTTCCCGTTATATATACCAACTTTTGGGATAGCGTGATTGCCGTCCCGATAGTTGTGATTCTGACTGAAATTTTGAAAAAACTATTGCCTATATCCAAACCCTATGTACCAGGCCTTGCCAATGTCCTCGGGTTAATCATCGCCATCTTCTTTGCCCACCCCAAAAGCCTTTGGGCAGGCATCTTTATGGGCTTTTTCTATGGGAACGCAGCATCAGGCATGTACTCCTCTCTAAAAACTCAAATTCGCGCCTACAGACGAACTGGAAAATATCAAAAAAAACAGCCAACACGGTAACGCGTTAACATGGCGGGGGCCTGACCCCCGCCATGTTAATGCAATAAAGTAGTGGGGGGATAGGCCCTGTTATTTTGCTGTTTTTTGGCTGCTGGTTAATGGTATAATAGAGCAATAACATTTTGTAAATGGTCTTTTTAAAGGAAGGTATGTATGGGCGAGGAGAATATTACGCGGATTCATTTGGATGGTAAAGAGTATATTTTGATAGGTACAGCGCATGTTTCGAAGAATAGTGCGGAGCAGGTAAAAGAGGTTATCGAGGCGGAGCGTCCAGATTCTGTTTGTATTGAATTGGACGAGCAGCGGTACCAGGCTATTTCTGAGGGTAGTAAGTGGAAGGAAATGGATATCATTCAAGTCATTAAGGAAAAGAAGGCATCGCTTTTGCTCATGAATCTGGCAATCTCCTCTTTCCAAAACCGCATGGCTAATCAGCTCAACATCAGGGCAGGCTCGGAAATGATTCAGGGAATTGCCTCAGCAAAAGAAGTTGGTGCCAATCTTGTGCTGGCGGACCGGAATATCCAGATTACTTTTTCGAGAATCTGGGGCAATCTTGGCTTTTGGGGGAAGGCAAACCTGCTTACTTCGGTCATCGCCAGTATCTTTAGCAAAGAAAGCATCACCGAAGAAGAACTGGAAAAAATGAAGGAACAGGACACAATTAATGCGATGCTAAATGAATTTACCGAAAGCTTTCCTCGGTTAAAAACACCGTTAATCAACGAGCGGGACCAATATCTAGCGCAAAAAATCAAGGAAGCGCCTGGAGAAAAGATCGTGGCGGTTTTAGGTGCAGCCCATGTCCCAGGCATTAAAGAAGAAATTAAAAAGGAACAGGATTTGGATCGTTTGACAGCCTTGCCGCCTAAATCCGTCGTTCCGAAAATCATCGGCTGGAGCCTGCCCATTCTCATTTTAGCAATGATTGTTTATACCTTTATTGCGAGTCCATCAGCCGGCTTCGACCAGACTATCAGTTGGATATTATGGAATGGATCGTTTGCCGCACTTGGGACGGCGATTGCATTGGGACATCCGTTGACCATCTTGACTGCCTTTGTGGCAGCGCCGATTACCACCTTGCATCCGCTTCTCGCGGCTGGCTGGTTTGCTGGACTGACTCAAGCCTATATACGCAGACCAAGTGTGAAGGATTTCGAAACACTGTCAAAAGACGTTTTTACCGTAAAAGGCTTTTGGAGAAATAAAGTCAGCCGAATTTTGCTGATTGTGGTTTTATGTAACCTTGGCACCACAGTTGGGCTGTTCATCGGTGGAACAGACGTTATCAAAACATTTCTGGAGAATTTATAAGAGTGAAAGAGTGAAATCTTCGTATTTCACTCTTTTTTATAAAGAGTAACGGAGGGGACTTTTAAGGGCTATGGTAAAAATAAGAAATGTTAAAATGGCCGACCTGCCTGAATTGGTCGTCATTGAGAATTTATGTTTTACAAAAGAAGAGGCTGCCACTAAAGAATCATTTGAACAACGAATTCAAATGATTCCTGATAGTTTTTTTGTGGCTGAAGCAGACGGGGGCGTTGTGGGTTTGGTTAATGGACCAGTCACCACGGCAAACTACATAACCGATGACCTTTTCAGTCAAACCCAACCCAATCCACTATTTGGAGGCCATCAAAGTATACTAGGATTAGCGGTATTGCCTTCATACCAGAACCAAGGCATTGCCTCCGCACTTTTAAATCATTTGGAAAAACAAGCAAATGCTAAAAGCCGCGAAACCGTAACCCTTACTTGCAAACAGAACTTAATTCAGTTTTACGAAAAGCATGGATATGTAAACAAAGGTGTCTCAAACTCCGAGCATGGCGGGGGCGTTTGGTACAACATGGTTAAAAAACTTGGGTAAGCAGAACAAATCACTTTAACGCGTTAAACTACCGGGGGCCTGTCCCCCACTCTGCTAAAGCAACACAGAGAGCATATTTTTGCTTTCTGTGTTTTTTTGTGGATGTGTTTGAAAATATTGGACTAGTTGGATTCAATTTTATATCAGGTGTCGATATAATATAACTGAAGCCGATATATCGTCAAACGTAATAGATAAGAGGTGATTAGATGAAAGAACCCATGGAACACGGTGCGTTAACGGAAGCTGTTTATTATATTCTTTTGTCCCTTTATCAGCCGATGCATGGATACGGCATTATGCAGAATATAAAAGAGCTGAGCAATGGTCGTGTCTCGCTTGGAGCAGGGACCTTGTATGGGGCGATTAACACATTGCTTGAAAAAGGATGGATAAGACCTTTACCGAGTGAAGAACGGTCACGTAAAAAAGAGTATGAAATTACTGACACAGGAAGATCAGAGGTTAACCTTGAAATTTTGAGATTAAAAGAACTTATTAAAAATGGCCAGGCCATTGCCGGAGGTTGAGAATTATGAAGCATGTTATTAGGAAATTATTTTATGACTTTGAGAAGGAAGAAAAGTTCCTAAATAAAATGTCAGCCAATGGTCTAGCTTTAATTGAATATTCATGGGGAAGATATGTATTTGGGGACGCTCCAAAGGGGGAATACACGTACAGGCTTGAGCTGCTTGAGCAACCAATCAATCATCAGGAAAGCCAAAACTATATTGAATTTATGGAGGAAACAGGAGCAGAACTGGTAACGTCGTATAACCGCTGGGTTTATTTCAGAAAAAAAGAGGCGGAAGGCGAATTTACCATTTACTCAGACATAGATTCAAAATTGCAACACTACAAAAGAATAATGGTGCTCTTTTTGGCAGTAGCCGGATTTAATTTATTCATAGGATTTTTAAACTTACACCTTGGGAACATGGCATCAATAGGTAAGCCTCCTATTAATACCTACGTATCCTTATTATCCTTCACCATCACAGCCCTAATGCTTATCTTTTTAATCCTGCCTCTGACTCAAAAAATAACAGCCCTAAAAACAGAAAAAGGAATCCATGAATAAGCATTAAATGGGGACATTCCCCGTTGCATTAACACGTTAAAAGGGTGGCCCCACCCTTTTAACGTGTTAAACCATGGAAGCGATTTTTTCTTCGATGTATTGGTTGATTAGTAGGTTTTGTTTTAGAGATAGGGAAATATAGTCAGGGCTGGCTGGTCCGTGTTGGGTGTATAAATCCAATAGTTGTGTTCTTGTGTTGGCTATTTCCTTTAATAGTTTGATGTTTTCGTTTGGAAGATTTTCAATGATTTCCATAGGACACCTCATACAGCAATTTTGTATTTTAAAATAAACTTTACTAATCGTACCACGGCTTATTTTTAAACGAAATGTGCCTGTGGAAAATAACAATTTTCAAAAAAATTATAAATGATACTAATAAAATAATTGTATGAATTCCTACATAATGAAAACTATGAACTGATGTAGGGATTTGTCGAAATATGTTATATTTTTATAATGTTCTGGGATAAAGTAAAATAATTCAGTTAACTCTAAGTTCTGGGTTAATAGAAGATTAGGCAATGGAATGGAGAGTGTTGTAACGTTTAATATGAAATGAATTACTATAAAATGAAACTAGAAAAACGTTTATGGGAGGATAAATCACACCATTACAGTAAAGCGTTACTGGAGTGGGGGACAGTCCATTGTTTTCTGTTAATTATATATTAAAAAAATTAACTCTTTTCAAACATATTATAGTATAGTAGATTTGTACTACTACTTTCGATGGAAAAGGGGTGTTCTATGAAACCTATTATGAATTCTGTTCATATTCGTACGAATGCAGAGGAAAGAAGGTTGTACCTTCCGATTAGGGCAAAGTTTTGGATTAGTCATTTTGTTGCTTTTTTATGGATGTGCATGGCTGTTATCTTTGCTTTACCATGGCTAAGAGAGCTTTCTCATATTGTTACCATGCCGGTAGCTCTCATTATTATAGGCGGAATTTGTTATATACCCGGCTATATGAATGCTTTTTTAGTCATCAGTCTTCTTATGGACAGACAGCCTTCTTTTAGAAATGAATTCCCCAATGACGACATCACGGTCATCATCGCAGCGCATAATGAAGATACCAAGATCTTTCAAACATTAAGTTACCTCAATCAGCAAGACTATCCAGGAAAAATAAAAGTATTTGTTGTAAATAATTGTTCCACAGACAAAACCATTCTAGAAGTTTTAAAAGCTAAGAAGGCATTTACTATCGAAATTATCCTCCTCCATGAAAATATGCCTGGCAAATTCCATGCGTTAAACCATGCTCTAAAATTTGTGCTTACACCCTATGTGATTACTCTTGATGCAGACACCATCCTTCATCGTTCTTCTATTCGTTATCTTGTAGCTCGGATGAAATCTAGTCCTGAGGATGTTTGCGCCGTTGCAGGTTCGGTTTTAACGAAAAATAGCCGTAAGAACATCTGGACAAAGATTCAAGAGTGGGATTACTTTTTAGGAATTGCCTCTATTAAGAGACTGCAGGGCTTATACCAAGGAACATTGGTTGCCCAAGGGGCTTACAGCTTATACAAAACAAACTGCATAAAAGAAGCAGGGGGCTGGCCCGATGCTATCGGAGAAGATATAGTATTGACTTGGCGGCTGCTCAAGAAAAAATGGCGCGTTTATTTTGAGCCATTGGCTGTATCTTTTACAGAAGTCCCCACATCTTTTAATCATCTGGTCAGGCAACGGGCCAGATGGGCGAGAGGCATGATCGAGGGATTAAGAGAAATTAAGCCTTGGAATCAGCCCCAAGTATATGTGAAATATTTAACCGGAATCAATCTAATCATGCCTTATTTAGACTTGATTTTCACAATATGCTGGCTTCCCGGACTCATTCTTGCTTTATTCGGCTATTACTGGATTGTTGGTCCCATGACACTGCTCGTTTTGCCATTAACCCTTATTAGTTACAGCATTCTCTATATCTACCAAAAAAATTCAGTATTCAATCACCTAAATCTTAAAATCCGAAAAAATATTACAGGATTTATCTTATACATCCTATTCTACCAAATGATCATGTCACCAGTAGCAGTACTCGGATACATACAAGAAATACTAAAGACCAAAAGAAAATGGCGTTAAATTTCCCCTGTCGCTTTACTGCTTTACTTAGACGGGGGACAGTCCCCCAGTAGAGTAAAGCGTTAATATGGCGGGGGACAGTCCCCCGTTCCATTGCCGCGTTAATCTATCAGCCCCTCTAATAGGAATTTAGTAATGTTAAAATATGGTAATTTTTTCATATATACAGTCTACCATTTTACTTTTACTATTTAATATGTAATAGAATTTATGGAATTTTATTACAAAATTTAAAATGGGGGTTGTTGAATGAAAAAGAAGGTTTTAGCATTTTCTTTATCTAGTTTAATGGCATTTGGGGGACTTACTGCCGTGTCTGTTCCAGTCAGCGCTGTAGGAGAGGGACCAAATGTTGGCGGCAATGAGTCAATTCAGACCTCGATTCTTCACACACACCAGGAACTAGTAGACTATCTCAAAACACAAGATGCTAAACAGGAGAATATGCAGCTTGAAGTAATCGGAAAAACGGTGAAAGGCCGCGATATTTACCTTGCTAAATATATCTCTAACCCAGCTAACCCTACCATCCTCTTTTTAACTCAGCAGCATGGAAATGAGCAGCTGACCACTGAAGGGGCCTTAGAATTCATTAAACATTTAGGCACACAGAAGATGAAGGGCGTTCTTGATAATGTCAATATTCTCATCATTCCTATGTTAAATGCAGACGGTGCCATGGGCGATGTCGACTTTTCCCTAGATGATTATATGGCAGACGGAGGCAGGCATCTGACTCGCTATAACGCCACAGGGACGGACTTAAACCGTGACCACGATGCCAAAGCACAGCCAGAAACGCAAGCACTCCATAACAACGTATTGAAAAAATACCACATTGATTATATGATCGACCTCCATCACCAAGGAACACAAAGTCAAATAAATGGGGAGTATGTGTCAGGTTCGATCCTTTACCCGACAAACGCGAACGTAAAGCCTGAAGTTCTAGAACGCTCGAAAAAACTGGGGGCTGTCGTATATAACGCTGTCGACTCTACAGGCTGGGGCCATATTGGCAAATACAATGGCGGTTCAGAAACAAGAATTGGACGTAATGGAGCCGCTGTAGAATATGGTATTTCCACACTGCTGTTCGAAATGCGTGGTATGTCCGACCACGAATATGAACCATATGTTCTTGGACAAAAGAGTAATGGCTACTTGATTAAACAAACGATTACCACCCTTGACGCCACCGTCAGAGCCATCGCCGATGGATCTATCAACAACGCAGACACAAGCTTTTGGGATACCCTTCCAACCCAAACCTCAAGACCTGGAGAAGAAACGGAATAACACAAATAAAGGGGGGACAGCCTCCACCGCATTAACGCACTGGGGGCCTGTCCCCCCGTGCGTTAATGCGGTGATTTGTCCTCTTGTCTATTATTTTCTCGGGTCTACGTAATCGGGGTAGTCGGTGATGATGGCGTCTACTTTCATGTCAATTAGGAATTGGGCTGCATCATGGCTTCTAACTGTCCAAGATGAGATTCCCATTCCGAGTGCATGTACTTTGTCTACTAATTCTTTTGTGACGAGTCCATAGCTTGGGTTAAAATAGTCAGCATATGTTGCAAATGCCTGTAGTGCTGCATCCGTTGTGTCGGCTTTGGAGGAAGTGAGGACACCAATTGGCATCTTTGGCAATAAAGAATTCATTTTTTTCATAGATTCAAAGTTAAACGATTGGATGATGATTTTTTCATTTTGTGGTCGATCTAAATTACGTTCCCTTAACTCCTCAGCAACCATTTCCTCCACTCCAGGATAAAGTTCGGGTGATTTCAATTCTATTAAAATACCAATTTTCCCGTGATAGCGATCCAGCACTTCGTCAAAAGTCGGGATTTTTTCACCTGAAAATTGTTCTCCCTTATAGCTTCCCGCGTCCAGGCTGCGCAGCTGGTCAAAAGTCAAATCCTTCACAGACCCAGTGCCATCTGTGGTCCTGTCGACAGTGGTATCATGGATGACCACCAATTTTCCATCCTGGCTTCGCTGCACATCAATTTCTATGTAGTCAGCCTTCATTTCGAGCGCTTTGTCGAAAGCGGCAATGGTGTTTTCAGGGGCATATCCTGAGGCACCCCGATGGGCAATAGTATCTAATTGCCTTAATTCTCCGATTGTGGTCTCTGCGGCAAAAGCCTGCTGGAAGGGGCTAAACAGTAAAGTGAATGCAAATCCGGCTCCCAATAACGTTTTCTTCATTTTTCTCCAACTCCCTTGTTTAATAGTTTGAAACAAGTTTAGTCTAGCGGAGAAATGTAAAGCCGGTTTATGATTCGTGTATTAATCGTGTTAGAAAAATATAAAAAGAAAAAAGATTATTTTCCTAGATTTATTTACATGAAAAGAAGGAAAAATGTCCTACTGGTTCTAACTAGGATCGAACTAAGTTTGGGAAGGAACCTTTGCGGAGCCTTAAAACAAATCGTCCTTTTATTCCTCATCTGCCGCTTCTGTTTCAACCTCTGCCGCTGTTTCTTCCTCCGCTTCTGCCTCTTTTACCTCGTTAATTTTCTCCTCCAACAGCTCATAGGCGTTCATTCGCATTTTGGCACTGCTTATCAGCTGGTCCATGATGAGCAGGAAGCTGTCATAATCAATATTATTCTCACTGCAGCCTTTTATCAGATGAAGAAAATCTTGCTGCAGCATTCCGTAGCCCTTTTCAAAATCACTTGGGTCCATTGTTAAAAAATACTCCTCATCGACAACAAATTCATTCATCACCTTCTTCGTCAAATGCTCCTTCGTCACTTGGATCGCCTTCTTTTCCTCCTCACTATAATGCTGCTCATCCTCATATACCGAACACAACGTTAAATAGATATCCTCAAGTAACTTTGTAGGGGCCAAATAATTTAAATCCATTCATTCCACGCTCCCAAAATAATGCCAGCCATCATGACTTTCTCATAGGTTTCAAATATTTAGTTTTTCCAGAACTAGCCATTTTATGTTTACGGAAGAGTGGGAAGTCAATTTAGCGTGTTTTGAAAAAAATTTAGTCCTGTTCCGAGAAAGGTTTTCAAGGAACACAAAGAGAACATATAAAGAAACAAAAAAAGATAAAAGGAGACAACAATGACTAAGAATGAGAGAACCTTTATCACAAAAGCAGATTTCATGCTGCACGGCGGCGATTATAATCCAGATCAGTGGCTGGACCGTCCCGATATTTTAGCAGACGACATCCAATTCATGCAGCTTGCCCATACCAATACATTTTCTGTCGGCATCTTTGCCTGGAGTGCGTTGGAGCCGGAAGAAGGAATTTATAAATTTGAATGGCTGGATAAAATTTTCGACGATATTTATTCTATTGGCGGCCGAGTGATTCTGGCAACGCCAAGCGGGGCCCGTCCTGCCTGGATGTCTCAAAAATATTCGGAAGTGCTTCGGGTCAATGCAGCACGGGTAAAGCAGCTGCACGGCGGAAGGCATAATCACTGTTTTACATCACCGGTCTACCGAGAAAAGACACAACAAATGAACAGGCTGCTGGCCGAACGGTACGGGCAACATCCAGCCCTGCTCATGTGGCACATCTCGAACGAATATGGCGGCGACTGCCATTGTAACTTGTGCCAAAATGCTTTCAGAGAGTGGCTGAAGGAAAAATATAACCATAATCTAAAAGCGGTTAACGATGCCTGGTGGGGGCCGTTCTGGAGCCATACCTATTCAGATTGGTCCCAAATTGAATCGCCTTCTCCGAACGGGGAACGCATGGTCCATGGGCTAAAACTTGATTGGCGCCGGTTCGTGACCGATCAGACCATCGACTTTTTTAAAAATGAGATTGTTCCGTTACGGGAGGTCACACCGAATGTACCGGTTACGACCAACTTTATGGCCGACACGTTTGATTTAATTCCGTTTCAAGGCCTGGATTACAGTAAGTTTGCCAAGCACCTTGATGTTGTATGTTGGGATGCCTATCCTGCTTGGCATAATGATTGGGAATCAACGGCGGATTTGGCGATGAAGGTCGGATTTATCAATGATTTATATCGCAGCCTGAAGCAGCAGCCGTTTTTAACAATGGAAATGACCCCAAGTTTGGTCAACTGGCATAAGGTCAATAAAGCGAAGCGGCCTGGCATGCATCTGCTGTCCTCGATGCAAATGGTGGCACACGGCTCTGACAGCATCCTGTACTTCCAATGGCGGAAGTCACGTGGGTCTTCGGAAAAGTTTCATGGGGCTGTTGTGGACCATGATAATAGTCCGAATAACCGAGTATTTCAAGAGGTTGCAAAGGTTGGAAAAACTTTAGAAAAATTAGCAGAAGTAGTCGGGACCAATCGTCCATCTGATGTGGCAATCCTCTATGATTGGGACAGCAACTGGGCTATCAACGACGCCCAAGGGTTTGGCTCGGATACAAAGCGATATCCGCAAACCTTGCAGCAGCATTATCGTACTTTCTGGGAAAAAGATATACCAGTTGATGTCATCACCAAGGAACAGGATTTTTCCAAGTATAAGTTATTAATCGTGCCAATGCTTTATTTGATGAGCGAGCAGACGATATCAAGGTTAAAGTCCTATGTGTCCGGAGGCGGCAGGTTGGTTATGACCTATATCAGCGGGCTTGTGAATGAACATGACTTAACATATTTGGGAGGATGGCACCAGGATCTTCAGGAGATGTTTGGCATGAAGCCGGTGGAGACGGATACGTATTATCCGAATGACCGGAATGCGGTCCGTTTCCGGGACAAATCTTATGAATTGAAGGACTATGCAACTGTTATTGAAGTCAATGGGGCAGAGGTTGAAGGTATTTATCAAGATGATTTCTATGCCGACACACCGGCAATTACCAGCCATCAGTATGGTGAGGGAAAAACCTATTACATCGGCGGACGTTTAGAGTATCGTTTTCAAAGCGTGTTCTATCAAGAAATTATCAAGGAGTTAGCACTTGAACCCACTTCAGATATCACACATGGCAAAGGAGTATCTGTCCAAGTCAGACGTGCGCCGGAAAAAGACTACATTTTTATCATAAACTTCACGGAACAAAGCCAATCCGTCACACTCGGTTCCACCGTGAAAGACGTGATAACAGGTGAAGAACTCACAGGTCACCTAACATTGGATAAATACGAAGTAAGAATTGCAGAAAAACAAAAATAACACAAAAAAGGACCAGTCTCGTCGCTTAAAGCAATGGAAACCGGTCCTTTTTAGCACTTTAAAGCAGTGGGGGACAGGCCCCCGCCACGGTAAAGCGTTAAAGTAGGTGAGGATCAGCCCCTGTTAGTTTTAAGTGTGAGGGGGTTTTTTGGTGACTTTGTCCAAGAGTTTGTTGATGATGTCTAGTGAAATGTGCAGAGGATTTTCATACTCGCATTGGCAGTTTCCTTTTTTGTGGCTGCAGCATTGCGTATACGAGTCATCGTCGCAAACCCCTTGGATTGGCAGGCATGGATCAAAGTCAGGATTTTTAAGCACTTCGTAAGGACGCATCATTTCGTGATCCTCATGTTCGAGAATATGGCAGTGCCATGGATAGATACCGGTAAACGGTCCAAACCGTGCGATAATCCTCGTCACTTCCCCCGGATTTGCTCTGACTGTATCTTTCCATCCACGCTCATTTTCGTCAGGCGGCATTTCGTCCCCGAATACAAGTGAAGCCGGATTACGAGGATCGCCTGTAAACGACTGCCGATTCAAAATCTGGAACTGCACGAGATGCAGATGAATTGGGTGGGTATCCACCGTGTTATTGTAAAGTTCCCAAACTTCAATGGTTCCGTTAGAGGGGGTTTCAGTCAAAGGCAAGTCAGCCCATCGCATTTCATTTAGCAATAAAAGCAGGCGATCAAACTCATCCATGCTTTCATCTAGAGTGTTCATTCTCGTAACAACAGCTTGGTCCTTATTCAGGCGTTCCAAGCAGCTAAGCTGTTCTGGCACTTCACTGGTGTCGAGGTGAAAGGGTTTTTCCTTAACACGGAACTGCATGATTTGAGCCAGGTCTTCACTAGGCGGGTCACCAGCAGGAAATGGAGCATTGGCACTGTTGGTAAGAATAATCCGGTTACCTTTATGCTTAGAAAAATCAATAATGACATCGGCCCTCTCTGCCGGTGCCAAAATAATCGTATCTGTTTCCACCGGGGACTCCAATAAGCCACCATCGGTTCCAATTTGGATAAACTTTTGCCCCGAATCCAATTGCATTTTATAAAACCGGGCATTGGATCCATTTAAGATCCGGAATCGATACTTTCGGGGTTCAACTTCCAAATATGGCCACACTTTTCCGTTTACTAAAATCGTGTCACCGAAAAACTCTGGTACAATGGATGGGTTGGGAAAGTGGGGAACATCTTCCGGAGGCGGAATTACATCGGGCTGCGATGGATAAAAGAGTTCTCCGTTCGGATAGAACGAACGATCTTGGATCAACAAGGGAATTTCATAGGGTCCACTTGGAAGATTTAAGCTTTCTTCCTGAACATCCCGAATCAGGTAAAATCCTGCCAGACCTGCATAGACGTTGAGGCGCGTAATGCCTACTGCGTGATCGTGATACCAAAGAGTAGTGGGTCGCTGACAGTTGGGATAGTAATAGACTTCTTCAAGGAATTTAGGCCCTCTTTTTCTAAAGTTCCTCGTAAACCAGGCCTCAGGGAATCCGTCATACTCCGGCCGGACCCGGCCGCCGTGCAAATGAACGACCGTCCGGACAGTTGGCTGATCTGGCCCGGCTCCGTGAACAGTGCGGTCAACTGGCAACAGATGTTCATGCGGCAATTCATTTTTCCATTTGACATAGACCGGCTCGTTTCGCCTTGCCTCAATGGTAGGGCCGGGGTAGGATCCGTTATATCCCCAAACCGTCGTTTCCAGCAAGTCCCGGTGCAATTTTTGCTTCACCTGTTTCATTGAGACTTCGTAGTAAGGTTTTCCGTTGCGGTATCCAACAGGTTTTACGATGGATGGAATGGGTAATGCATCCACAAACTTTTTAAGCTGCAATATATTTTTCTCCTTTCATGAATTTTCGTGTGTCCAGAGACTGTCAATACTCCCGGACATACTATAGTTAATGCAAAAAAATGAAAAACTGCTTGGACACAAGAAGGAGATATAACGATATTGGACTTGGAAACTAGTAACCTTGTATTTGTGGGAAAACAAGGCAGGAATAAGATAGGGGTTTCGCTATTGATTAACCACTATCTTTTCCTTCGTTCCTTTGACTTTTTTATTTTCATGATTTTGCTGGAAGGTTGTTTCCGAATCCACCTAATAAACCGGCCCAGTTTTTCATCTTTCCTTAAATCAGATAAAGAAGTCAGCCGTGCAGCAATTTCCTCATTGGTATACAGAGCATGAATTTGCTTGTGGCAGGGAATACAAAGGTTAGCGGTGGCCCCAAACGTTCCACCCATCTCCTTGGGAAGAAGATGATGAACTGTAATTTCCACATCATCGCGTCCACAAAGCTCACAAACCCCCACAACCATCCCTCCAACCGTTTTTTCGGTTATTTTGCACCTTTTTAGAAATTAAATGCGGGGCCAGTCCCTCAATGGAGTAACGCATCACCGTAATGGGGGCCTGTCCCCCACCCAAGTAACGCTTTAACGTGTTAGGCAAGCTCTTTCATTGGCTGGATCATTTAAAATTGCTCCTATTGGTTTAATCCAATAAAGCGCGATGAATGCTATGGGTGACACTATAGCTGGAGCAGTTTCTGGAGCGACGGCTAGTTTTGAGCGGCGCCGAAGGATTCATAATCTCAGGCAAAAGGACAGGAGAAATGTGGTGCAAGGGCAAGAAAGCTGTACACGTTTTTTTCCTGAGATTGGAACAAGGATCCAATCCTTTTTTATTACAAAAAATGAGGTGGAAGCAATGGTAAGCAGACGTGCAGTTGTAAGTGTAATTGCGAAGGACAAAGTCGGAGTTTTTACCCGTATACCGACCGTCTTGACCAAAATTAAATCAGCCAAACGATTTTACGGGATTTTTTTACAATAACCATGCTTGTGGATGTTTCTAACAGCCAATTTAAATAAATTGCAGGACGAATTGAATCAAGTTGCAAGGAGCTAGTAGAGAATGAGGGGATGATTGAATATGATAGTAAAAAGACTTTAGAAGATTCAAGGTTGTATGTTTGATTTGGAGAAAGAAAGGATGATAGCAAGGAAATGAAAGAAATGTTCTTTAGTATTCGAATCGGACATGAGTCAAGACATGGGTCAAAAGCTTGTCATCGATGAGCAGTTTTCCAAAACGGTTTGGTTACCCTAAATGACCTGGATTAATTGTCAAAGCATTTATCAGGGTGAGCAAAATGACAGAATAAAAGTAGGTTGCCTATATAAGGCAACCATAACCATACAAGCATTTCCCGATTAACCTCCCCCTATGGGATACAAGATGACCACTTCATCGCCGTCCTTTAAGACAGCCTCTCTTTTGGCCCCCATTTTATTGACGAGAAAGGATGCTTTATTTAAAAACTCACTTGCGGAGTCTTCAATCGTTTCACCTATCACTTTCATGAGCTGGTCAATGGTGGTGCCAGAAGGTATTTCCACCGCTTGTTTCTCATGAGTTAAGGAGGGGATGGGGACTCCAAAATAATAATAATGGATAATCATTGGCTCACTCCCTAGCATAATTCCCTTGCATTAATGAATGCTGAATAACTGTTTATGAAGCAACAAAATGTACTAGGCTCCATATAAATCTTTGATTACCTCTTCTAAGTGGCCGATATTTTCCAGCAGCTCGCGTGCCGGCTTGCCCGTTTCAAAGTCCCAATTGGCGGATTCAAAGAAATTGCGGGCTAGCAAATCCGTATCAATGGATACCCCTGCAAGAGGGCCGGCGGTAAGAGCAGGCTTGCCAACAGCTCGTGCTGAAATCGTCAGGTCTGACGGCTTAATTCCTTCTCGGACATTAAAGGCATGGCGCATATTAAGGATGCGAAGGCCAGTCGTGTATTGATCGGCATCGTTAAAGGTCATTCCAGTTAAGGCTTCAATATATTCATTATGGACCCCAGGTGGGGATACCATTTCCCCAAACATACAGAGCCCCATGCTGTTTAGGACCTCGGTATGGGTGGTGAGTGCCAGGTCAAGAGCCCCGGTGCCGCGATAATCGTATTTATCTTGTTTTTCTTCTCCTGCCATTTGCAGAGAGCCTAACCCGCCTTTCACGTGGCGGCCTGGTGATGGATCGTATTGATAGGTTCTGGCCAGTCCTGGTGCAAACCTCGGGTCATGCATTGGCAGTTCAATTCCGGAGGCGGTTTGCAGGAATTGCTCGCCTTTGCCCCACTCATTGGCTGCATAGGCTGAACCATTCGCTAAAATAGCACCGCAACCCTCGCCATCACACATTTTTTGCAGGATGGCCACGATCGCGTCGCCGTTCCCCCAAGTTAAATCAATTCCATCCAATTCTTCCCGAGTCAGTATTCCTTCACTATAGCATTCCATTGCCCAAGCAATTGTCATTCCGGCAGAAATGGTATCGATTCCGTATTGATTGCACATTTCGTTACACTTCAGGATCGAAGCGGTATCGTAGTTGAGGAGAGTCGAGCCGAAGGCGGCCGCTGTTTCGTATTCTGGCCGGTCAGTTTTTCCGACTGGGTATTTTCCGTCGTTGACTTCATATTCGGCACCACAGCCTAATGGGCACCGGGAACAGGCATATTTTCGTGTTTTATACTTATCCATTTCGGCGGAGCCAACTTTTTGAACATTTTCTATGCCAAAATCAAGGATACCGACTCCGCCCCAGTTTTTAACGGGAGAGTCGCCGCTTAACGCAGAGGCCGGTGTTGTGCTGCCGGTGCCCATTGCGCCGAAGGCTTTTCCAATTGGGCTTGCCTTCATCGTGGCGCCCACTCGTTTGTTCAAATCTTGAATGCGCTTGGGATCTGCGACAGGAACGGTTCCGGTGCCGCGAACCGCGATCGCTTTCAATTTTTTTGATCCCATAATGGCGCCGCTTCCTCCCCGTCCGGGTGCACGGTGACCATCATTGATGGGGCAGGCGAGTAGCGAAACGTTTTCACCTGTTCGTCCAATGGCTAATATACGTAATTTGGGTTCTCCGGTTTCTAGTTTTAGGTCCTCCCATATTTCTTTTGTGTCTCGTCCCCATAAATGTGTGGCATCTTTTATTTGTGCTTTTCCGTCGTTAATCCAAAGATAGACGGGTTTGTCGGAGATTCCGGAAACGAAGACGGCATCATAGCCTGCTTTTTTGAGTTCAGGACCAAAGTAGCCGCCGGAGTTGGAATCATTCCAGCCGCCGCTGATTGGAGATTTATGGACCACACTGTATCGGCCTCCAAAGAAGGCATTCGTGCCATTAGATGGCCCGGTCACAAATCCAATCATACTATCTGGCCCGAGTGGGTCGGCTCCTGCTGGCATCCTTTCATAGAGTACTTTCGCACCGATTCCGTAACCACCTATAAAGTTCTCAGCTAATTCATCCGTTAGTTCCTGCTCTTCCAAGGTGCCATCAGTTAAATTCACAAACAACATCTTGCCAGCGTATCCACCAATCATGCCCATACCTCCCTTTCAAAAATCCTATATTAAAAAGTATAAAATTAATTCCAATATATGTAAATAAGTTGAACGAATATTTAAAAAATATTAAGAACAACACTTAGCAAATTAACTCTTTAAAGCGGTTAGGGCCACTCCCCTCTGCTTAAAAGTGGAACAGAAGTTTATCCGATTATGTTTGGTTGTCCGTCCAAAGTCAGGTATGATAAGAGGGAAAGTATTGGAAAGTTATTAAGTGGGTCACCTCCGGCCAATGAGCATGTGTTCAGTTACTTTTTAATTTAATTTCGCATTTACTAGTAGTAAGTCCAAGTCCAAATGACTTACCTAGGACATGTTCATAGTCTTAAATACATCTAGTTATTGCTTTTATGTCTAGTTTAGTTGTGTGGTTTCCTTTTTACCGCTTCATTAATTTTGACAGCACTGTTATTCCTGCGATAAAAATGGCAACCCCAATGGGTCACAAAAGTTATGAAATGGTTAACCTTTATTGGTTCTTATCCTGTTGTTATGGTCATTAGAGTGGTTGCTATTTTCTTTGGTTAGAAGGTTCTTCATCATCATAGTCAAAAGGCTTTATCATTGACTCAGCCATGTTATCCCAAACTTTTAAACAGGTTTTTCACCGGTGCCGGCCCAAACTTCTTGCTTAATTGATATTTTCTGGGGACAGTTATCCAAGCGGACACGTGATGAAGTATTTACCATCTATTTCACTCTTATATTTTTTTTGGATATTATAATTGGATACTTGTTGAGTAGATTCTAGCTGGCAGTAACCATTTTGGCTATTCCAATATTATGAAAAAAAGCGGTCCTTCGTAAAAATTGCATGGTGATAACTACAAAAAGGGCTCTGAATAGCTGGATAAGCCCTGGATAATTAATGAAAACTTAAGGATTACCCATGATAATAAGAAACAATAGAAGCGCCAGTTTTTTAGTCGGTTTGGCTTGCAATAGGGGATGTATCTGGTATCGAAAAGCGCTCATTCAGCCGGCTTAATGGGGGTACCACCATTTTACAATTAAAAGGAGATGCCTATGCGTTATTTATTATTCTTCATTATTGCTGTACCTGCGGCAGAGATCGGGCTGTTGATGGTTTCCGGTAAATTATTCGGTGTGTGGCTCACCGTCATGCTGATCATTTTAACAGGCATTCTCGGCGCTTATTTGGCAAAACGTGAAGGGCTCCAAGCACTAAGAACCGTCCAGACTCAGCTGCAGAATGGACAAATGCCTGGCGATGCCGTTCTAGATGGAATATGTATCCTAATTGGCGGAACCCTTCTGCTAACGCCTGGTTTTATCAGCGATATTACTGGATTTCTCATGCTATTTCCACCAACACGAAAATTCATCAAACGGTACATGCTGCGAATCATAAAAAAGAGAATAACCAACGGTAATATAAAAATAATCAAATAATATCAAAAAGGGGGGGTGTCGAGGACAGCCCCCTTACACACACTTTAACACGTTACTAGAATGGGGGACTGTCCCCCGGCGAATTAACGCTTTACCATGTTGGGGAATGAGGCATATTCTCAAGGCTATAGTCACTTCTTAAGAACGTTTTGCATATTGTTTTGATAGGGAAGTATAAAGTTAGTTTAGCAGGAGATAATTGGGGATATTGGATGTGAAGGAGGTTTTTGTTATGAGACACCCTTTTGAATATGCCCAGCCATTGTATAATGAAGTGATTTTCTATTTGGAACAGAAATGGAACCGCCAGTTAACTGAACATGAGCGGCATGTCCTGATTGAAGGATATCGGTTTGGGCGAATGGTGGAAGCCGAAAATGAGATAACAATTCTTCAGGGTTAACCAAACTAATAGAGTGTGCTCCCAAAAGCAAAAAGTATCTAGCACGCGCATCTACCTCTATGTTCGATTACGCACTGTCGCATCTATGCTGTACCTAAGTGGGGGACGGTCCCCCTATCTTTTCAGCCGAAAGGCTCTGCGTTCTGCATATTCTGAACAGGGGATGCACACTTTTATAGTTTTTCCCTTGTCATTAACGTATTTTCTTAATGGGCTGGTTTTCCGTTTACATATTTCACATCTATTTTGAAACAGGCCGAGAAATCCCAACTTAATCCCTCCATCACTGCAGTATGCTTCATTATAGGATATTCTTAAAATCTTTAAGAATATAGGGCAATGCCCACTAAGCCAGAGAGAATAATGACATAGACAGGATTCCACCGAAGCTTTATTAAAGCAAATAGTGATAATCCAAAGATGAGCAGCAAACTGATGGAATGGAAAGAGAAATCAAAGACCGCCAAGTTATTAGCTTGGGCGAATTTTATCGCAGCAAAAATAATTAAACTGGTAACAAGCGGCTTTAAGCCATAAAACATGGATTCCACCACAGAATGATGATGCAATTTTATAAAAAAAGATGCCACGACACTGACTAAAATAATAGATGGCAGCAAGATTGCAACAGCTGATGTAACAGCACCTGAGATCCCTGCTGCCGAGTAACCAACAAGGATGGCACTGTTGGCGGCAATGGGGCCTGGAGACATCCCAGCGATGGCGACCATATTGGTCAATTGTTCCGTCGACATCCAACCATACTTAGTGGCGGCCGTTTCAATCAGCGGAATCATCGCATATCCTCCGCCAAAAGAGACAAATCCTAATAGAAAAAATGTATGAAACAGTTGCCACAATACCATGAAACAGTCCCCCGATTTAAATTCCGGCACCCATAAAATAATCTGGGTTATTGGCCGGGTCTTTCGCCTTGTCATGCTTCAGTTGTACTTCGTACCCAAGTTTCCTTTTTAAAAAGACTGAAATCATCCCTGTAACAGCGCCAAGCAGAATGGCCAATAGTGGGTGGATGAAGAATAAGACCACAACACCCGCCAACATAATGAGGAAGGTGGTTTTATCAAAAATGGCCGTCCTTGCTGTTTGAATGGCTGCATATACAATAATGGCTATGATTGTGACCCGGATGGAGACAAAAGCTGCCTCTAGTTTTGGATTGCCATGAATGAAAAAGTAGGATATGCCTAGAGCAAGTACGATGAAGAACGTTGGAAGCGAGACACCGAGCATGGCCGCCAATGCACCTTTAACTCCTCCAACTCGATGTCCGATAAATGATGCAGAGTTGATCCCCACGGCTCCCGGTACCGATTGCGATAGGGCAAACACCTCAGTCACATCTTCACTGTCCAGCCATTTTCTTTTTTCGACAATTTCCCGCTCAATTAAAGGGATCATCGCAAACCCACCGCCAAATGTCACAGGGCTGATTTTAAAAAATGTCCAAAATAGTTGTAATAATTTTGTCCATTCACCGTTCATGTTTATCCTTCTTTCAATCGTGTAGGTTATTTCTAAAAACCAGTACGCTCCAGTTTGATGATAACTATCTATTAAGTTATCAGATATGGTCCAAGGGGTAAATTGCAACAATATTATAGGGTATAACAAATCTTTATAACCCTTGAGGTCTCCCTACCGAATGTATGTTACTATATTTAGTATAGTATGTACATGGGTAGGGGGTTGTTTCATTTGAACATTGAGAGCCTAAAACTTTTTTGTTTAGTTGTGGATGAAGGAAGCATAAGCCAGGCCGCCCGGTTAAACTATGTATCTCAGCCTGCCGTGACAAGACAAATCCATCAGCTTGAAGACTTTTATGGAACTTTACTATTTGATCGTACGGACGGAAAAATGAAGGTAACGGAGGCTGGTAAACTGTTATATCCTTTTGCCAAATCAATTGTTCGGGATTTTAATCGTTCCAAGGAAGTCATGAAGCAAGCGATGGGGGACTACCATACAACCCTTCATGTTGGCGCCTCCTTAACGATTGGAGAATATTTGCTTCCAAGTTTGCTGGGGCTTTTTAAAAAACAGTACCCTGAAATAAAGGTGTCTTTGACCATAAAAAATACGCCAGGTGTGATAGAAGATTTAGCAAATGAAGTGATTGACTTGGCACTTGTAGAAGGAATATTTGACAATGGTGGTTTTATCGTTGAAAAATTTGCAGAGGATGAATTGATTCTTGTTTGTTCACCTGACCACGAATGGGAAGGGCAAATTGATATAGAAGAACTAATCAATGAACGAATGATTTTGCGCGAAACGATTTCCGGTACAAGGGTCATCGTGGATAGTATGCTGAAAAAACATGGAATCCTCGAGAAAATCGAAAACTATATGGAATTAGGCAGCACCCAAGCCATAAAAAGTGCCGTAGAAGCTGGCCTAGGAATTAGCATCCTGCCAAGACTAACCGTAGACAGAGAACTAAAACAAGGAATCCTGCGAGAAATCACCATCAATGAAATACATATCAAAAGAAACCTATGGCTCGTCAAAAAAAACCAACGTTTCCACAAAACCAGCGTCACAAACTTCCTAGACTTTATCAAAAACAGAGACGTAAAATGACGCAGACATGCTGGATATAGCGCTTTACTAAGGTGGGGGACAGGCCCCCAGTGCGACACCGCTTTATCATAGTGGGGGACAGGCCCCCAGCTGATTAACGCATTACCTTAGTAGAGGGTTGGTCCCACAAGAAATATTCTTTTTGAATGGAAGGAAATTGACTGAGGCTGTTGAATATTGTTGATTGTACTTAAATAATTTCGGAAAGAGGTGTTTTCTTTGGCAAGGAAGCATCGTGTTTGGTTTCCGGGGGCGATGTATCATGTCACATGCCGCGGAAATCGTAAGTCTGATATTTTTTTTGATGAACAGGATTTTTGTACTTATTTGGATTTGCTAGAAGAGGCCCGAAGTCTGTATCCGTATCATCTCCATTCCTACTGCCTCATGACCAACCATGTGCATCTCCTCCTAGAAACCGTTAATGACCCACCAACAGAAATCATGAAAACTGTGAACTTCCATTATGCGATATATTTCAACAAGCGCCATGAACAGGTAGGGCATGTCTTCCAAGGAAGGTATGGGGCGACACTTATTGACGACTTACACCATTTTGTTGTTGCCAGCAGATATATCCATATGAATCCTGTTGAAGCAAACATGGTTGATGCCCCAGAACACTACCCGTGGAGCAGCTATCATGCTTTCACCTCTGAACCCGATCCCCATGTAAACACCACCAAACTATTATCCAACTTTCCTGAGCCCCAAAAAGAAAACTACCAAAAGTTTGTATTAGGATCTAGTTAAATAATGGGGCCTGTCCCCCACTGCTTTAACGCGTTAAAAAAAGAGCAGGGGGCAGACCCTGCATTGCATTTTTGATAATAAATATCTCATATTACTAAATAAGAGGAGGCACGAAGGGATAGACAATTTGGTGGAAGTTTGTGGACCGGAATGGATTATCGGAATTTTTTTCGCCGTCTCCTCTCCATTTATTCTATAATGCTAGATAACCTCTAATCCTATTATATAAACACTGAGCTATTCTATTGATACATGGGGGGATACATTTTTATAATAGTGATATTCAGCAACTTAGGAAATGAGTGTGGCAAGCAATGGCTATTTTAAAAAATGATTGGGCTCAGCTATTAGAAAATGAGTTCAAACAACCCTACTATCAAAGGTTAAGAGAGGCTCTAAAGAAAGAATATCAAACAAAGGTAATCTATCCAGATATGTACGATATTTTTAATGCACTCCATTATACTTCTTACGAGAATACAAAAGTGGTGATTATCGGGCAGGATCCTTACCATGGACCTGGACAAGCTCAGGGTTTAAGTTTTTCTGTTAAACCTGGTGTGACCATCCCGCCATCATTGAAAAATATTTATAAAGAATTACAAAGTGACTTGGGATGTTACATTCCTAATCATGGCTCTCTGGTGAAGTGGACTAAGCAGGGGGTGTTGCTGCTAAACGCTGTGCTAACTGTACAGGCGGGCACTCCTAACTCCCATAAAGGCCTAGGATGGGAACAATTTACGGACAGAATTATTGAAACATTGAACCAGCGGGAGACTCCGGTTGTGTTTATCCTATGGGGTAAGTTCGCTCAACAAAAACAGCAGTTGATCACCTCGCCGCAGCACTTCATCATTAAATCTGCCCATCCTAGTCCCTTCTCCGCTAACAACGGCTTCTTCGGCAGCAAGCCCTTTTCCCGGACTAATGCCTTTCTCCGGAAAATAGGCAAACAAGAAATCGACTGGCAAATACCAAACAAAGAATAAGGGACAGCTTCTGTGACTTTATTGTGTTAACGTGCTGGGGGACAGGCCCCCGCTAGTTTAATGTGGTGATGCACCGGGGGACTGTCCCCAGTTCTTTTCAATTCTTTTTATTCCGCAGGTGCGTTTTCTACGGCGATTTGGTAGGCGTCTAGGACTGCTTCGGTTTTTTCGGGGTTGTTGATTCCGACTAGGAATTGGTTCCCTTCTTCTCCTTCAATCTTCATGACAATAGTTTCTTCTTCATTTTTGAGTAGGGCATAGGATTCTTGTTCCATATCGAAAAGGGCCTCAATGGCATAGTCTTTTTGGTTGCCCTGCTCATCTTCTACCGTTATATAATCCCTCGGCTCATCGTGTTTCATCGTTAAAATCACCTCGTTTTTTCATCCTCCATACTATTCCCCATTCCAGACCGGTTAATGACTCCATAAACATTTTAAGACTTCCCTATTTTATACACGTAAAAACATTCTTTTTGATACATTATCTAGGCGAAAAACGGCTATTGTAAGAATACAATTTGAAGTGCTCAAATGAATATTACTAAAATCCACCAGAAGATAAAGCCTTGTGGGCTCATGTCATTCTCATTAATAGAAGAAGAAACTCGAGGTGTAAACATGAAGCATAAATGGATCATCGGCGCTGCGGCAGCAGCACTCATTTTAATCGCAGTTTTTGCAATCAAGCCATACCGGGACTCTGAAGATCCAATCCAAACCCGCAGCAGGACAGAAAACAAACTAACCCAAGTCCAAAACTTACAGCAAAATCAGCACTCTATCCGCAAAGTAGATAGTATCAGAGCCAATGACAACTTAAAAATGAAGCTAAACAGTACCCCTACCGTAAAAATTATCCACCATAACCATCAAGATAAAAGTCATTATTATGACAACGAGGTCATTGTCCATTTTAAAAACGCGCCAAGTGATGAAGGCCTGCAAAAAATCTTAACCGATATTGACGGTGTGGTAAAAGAAAAACATGATTTTGCTATTATCTTTAGATCCCAGAGCCAATCACCAGAAAAGTTAATGGATTACTTTAACGGGCTGGAATCCGTCGAATTTACCGAACCCCATTACATCTACCTGCCAAACGAGATAAACGATACTTATTACAGTGGTTATCAATGGAACCTGCCGGCCATTAGCACGGAAGATGGCTGGAATTTTACGCGCGGGTCCAAGGATGTCAAAATTGCCGTAGTGGATACGGGAGTAGACCTTGATCACCCAGATCTTGCTGGAAAATTATTGCCTGGCTACAATGCGGTAGACGATAATGACAATCCAGAGGATGATAACGGCCATGGCACACATGTTGCCGGCATCATCGCCTCTAATACAAACAACGGGGAGGGAGTAGCCGGCATCACGTGGAATAACCCGATCATTCCTATAAAAGTCATGAATTCAGACGGTTCAGGAGGCTCTTTCGACGTAGCAGAAGGAATCCGCTGGGCGGTTGACCACGGGGCCAATGTGATTAACCTAAGCCTGGGAAATTATCAATCATCGTCACTTTTAGAAGACGCAATCAGCTATGCACTTAGTAAGGATGTAGTGGTGATTGCAGCTGCTGGAAATGATAATACCAACCAGCCCAGTTATCCTGCAGCCTACCAGGGAGTTCTTGGGGTTGCGGCGGTTGACTGGAATGGAAAACGAGCTGAATTTTCCAATTATGGTGATTACATTGATATTGCAGCACCAGGGGTCGATATCCCAAGCACCTATTTACAAGGGGAATACGCATCGCTTTCTGGGACATCGATGGCGGCACCCCATGTCACTGCTCTCGCTGGACTGATTCGTTCCATCAATCCCAAGCTAAAAAATACCGAAGTGATAGACGTTATGAGGAATCACACACAGAAAGCACAACCAGGCACAGAACCTTATTACGGCAGTGGAATCATCAATAATATGGCATCGCTGCAGGCAGTGTCTCAAAAAAGTCAGCCAAAAAACCAAAGCAACTGGTTTAATCAAATTTTAAACCGTTAATTAACAGCAAAGAAAGGGGGCACGATGCCCCCTTACTATTCTTTAACGGAAAAAGCGGCGAACGGTATCTCCAAAATCATCCAACAGGCCGTCACCATTCCGCCCATTAGTTAGATTGTTTGTGAAATTACCCATTCTGTTATAAAAATTTGTATCATAAGAAACGTACACTTTGTGAATGCTTTTATCAGCTGAGCGCACTTGGTCCGCAATCCGTTGTTCTAATTTATTAGAAATATCACTATAAGTGTTAGCTCCTTTATTAGTTCCATTATTGTTGTTATCCAGATGGTCTGTACCAGTGCGGTTAAAGTTGTTATTCACCTGATTTGTTCCAAGGGTATTGTTGTTTCCATTGGTGCCATTTGTCCCAGTTTGATTGTTATAACCGGCCATATTGGTATTACTTCCAGTGGTACCATAACCAGTAGGACCTACAGTGTTATTGTTCGTCATATTGCCATTCATGTTATTTGTAGTTCCAGTCGTAGTTCCGCCACTTAGGCCGGTATTGTTTAGATTAGCGTCTCCACCATTACCAAGGTTTAAAGCATTACCACTATTATTTGTGGTGGTCGTATTGTTATTTCCAGCAGTTCCGTTTTTAGTATTGCCTTTAAGGCGAACCGCCACATAGGCATCATTGTTGCGAACGATTACTCGGGCATCATCCACTTCATCCATACGTTCCACTCGTCGTTCCGCAAGTGTAGACAACCGCAATTTGCCATTATTTTGATTAGCTTTTCGAACCGTATTAACGTTCATATTGTTGTTGTTGTTATTTCTTGCGATATTGTTGTCATTGTTATTGTCCCCGTTACAAGCTGTCAAACCAATGAGGGAAATCGTAAACGCTAATCCTAGCAAGGGTTTTTTCATGAAATCTCCTCCATCTTGAAATGTACTACTTCGAAAAATGTACTACATCCATATCGTGGCTCATTTCAATAAAACCATGCGATGTTCCCTGATGTAATTTCTGGGCAAAAAGTCATGGGTGACTATTCCAAAAATTATTTTTAAAAACTAGGCGCTGGTAAAAGATAATATTGATTTTTTTAACTCTGTAGATTGGAGCGGAAACCAACAGCCCAGATTTAACAGAACCAAAAACTAAAAAACCCTCTTTGGTCAAAGAGGGTTTAATCATCAAATTTAAACTGCTTCCTTAAGAGCGGTTGTTTTTTGCTGCTGATTGATAAAAGCAAAAACACCAACTAAAACGAGCAGGCCGCCGGCCATTTGCCAAATGGTTAGCTTCTCACTCAACAAAAAGAAAGCTAATGTGGAGGCTCCGACAGGCTCTCCTAAAATGCTCATCGAAATCGTGGTCGCATTCACATAATTTAGCAGCCAGTTATTAATGACATGACTCATCGTCGGCACGATGGCTAATAATAGGAAAATGCCCCACTCTTTTGCGGGGTATCCGGTAAATTCTACCCCTGAAAATAAATTAAACAGGCCAAGTACGATGGAAGCAAAGAAAAATACACAGAAGCTGTAGATCCAGTGCGACAATTTTTTGACGACACTTTGGCCAATCAATAAGTATCCTACCACGGCAATCACGCTAAAAAACGATAATAAGTCACCAAGGATGGCATTTTTGCTTAGGGCAAGGTCTCCCCAGCCAATCATAACCGCACCCACAATGGCAATTCCCATGGTTCCCAATACAGCACTATTTGTGCGTTCCTTAAATAAGAAAAAGCCTCCGATTAAAGAGACAACAGGCTGCAAAGCAAGAATAATGGTTGAACTAGCGACTGTTGTGAGTTTTAAGCTTCCAAACCATAGAACGAAATGCATAGCTAAAAAGATTCCAGAAAAAAATAAAAACAGCCAGTTGCGTTTACTTATTTTTTTAAATTCATGGCGGTATTTAATCACCATAGGAAGCAATAAAAAGCTTGCCATCGCCATTCGATACATGCTTAATATCGATGCCGGAGCATCCGACCATTTCACAAAAATGGCTGAAAACGATATAGCAATGATCGATATCGCCAGCGGCAGGCCAATCGATACGGAACGTTCTTCCTGTTTCATGACTTCTCCCTTTCTCTTGTGACTCTAGTTGTCAGGTTTTAATATAATTTCATCTAAAATCATACCACAGATGTTCAAAAAAATTGTACATTGTTCAATCATGACTCTCACTCACATAAAAAAGGCCGCAGCTGTCATACGACCTGTTAGGAAATGTATAGGGATTTACTAATGATAAACTTGGGACTATAAAGCTTTCATTTTTTCCTCAAGCATTCGATTATAAATATCCCGGGCTTCTTTAGTTGTGTCTGTTATCATGATTGGCTCTCCGAAAACAAGTTTCGCCTTCTTGCGTGAGAGCAGGTCTCTAAAATTATTGGGCCCGCTATAGACAGCCGGAATAATCGGGACCTTGGCGCGCTGGGCTATCGTAATTGCCCCTTGCTTGAGAGCCATTTGTTCAGTGGTCCTAGTTCCAGTTGGAAAAATCCCTACGACTTCACCTTTTGCCAAGAGCCGGTGGGGGATTTTTAGAACACTTGGACCAGGATTTGCCCGATCGACCGGAAAGGCATTTAATTTTCCTAGAAACCAAGCAATAAACTTGGTTTGAAAAAGTTCCTTCTTGGCCATGTAATGGATGGGAGTAGGAAGGAGGGTTACCCCTAGGTAGAGGATATCCACCCATCCGGTATGCGTACAAGCGATGACATAGGGACCGGACTGCGGAAGATAGTGTTTGTTTTCTACCTGTATTTTTCCGAAACAACGGAGAAGAGCTTTTACTAAATTCCCGATAAACTGATACAAGTCAAATTCCTCCAGTTGGTTAAGTTGGAAGGGGAGGTGTTACCGTTCAATGCGGTTTTCCCCGGTTAAAATCATGCAGGTGCTGGTAGCGTGTGCCACGAGACTGTCTTTAGAATCAAATACCTGACATTCTACAAGACCCGTCGTATTGCCTGTTTTAATTACTCTGCCTACGGCACGGAGCTTGGAATTCCAGGCTGGTTTCAAGAAATTGAGCTTCAATTCAACGGTTGTATAGGAAACATTGTCAGGCAAAGTGGTGGCAAACGCACATCCCATCGCTGCATCGGACAGGTCACAAAGGATTCCCCCGTGGAGAGTACCCATTGGATTATCCATCTCGTCGGTTGCCTCCATTTCAAAAATGACTAGTCCTTCGCCAGCTTCCACCAAGTTTAAGCCGAGAAATTGGCTGATGGGAGGGGGAGGCACTTCACCATCCATCATTTTTTGCAAGGTATCTAGATAGGCCATCCATACACACCCCATTTGAAAGTTGTTTATGAAAAAAATTCAACAATATTACTATTAATCTGCCAAAAATATACTACTACGAAGGGGGAATCCCTGCAACAACTATTTAGTGCAAAACAATTACAAAAAAGAGTTTACATTTATTGGTATATAAGGTAATATTTTATTGACCAGTGGTCAATAAGGAGGATACAGCAAATGTCACCGCGAAAACCAGTCCAGCAAGAATTAACACAAGATATGATTATGGACGCCGCAAGAGATTTATTTGTCAGTAAAGGCTACCAGCATGTTTCCATGCGGCAGATTGCGAAAGAACTTGGCTGCAGTCATGGCACCCTCTATTATCATTTTAAAAATAAGGCAGAACTCTTTTACGAGTTAGTGGAGGATCATTTTGTTTTGCTAAACCAGAGACTTCAAGAGGTGCTTGGCAAGGATCTGGATGAAAGGGAAAAACTGAAGCAGATTTTGGTCGCCTACATTGAATTTGGGCTCAACCATCAAAGTCACTATGAGATTATGTTTTTAACAAAGGATGAGGAAGTAAGAAATTTATTAAACCAAGGACCAAATAGAAGCTACGAAATCTTTGCTCAAAGTGTGGCGCGTTTGAGCGGTAAGAAGTTAAAAGTCCAGGAAATTTGGTTATTATTTTTGTCCCTACATGGGTTTGTTACGCATTACTGCCGATATGTAAATGGATTTGAAGAGGTCAAGGACCTTGCAGAGGCACATGCGGATTTTTTATTAAAATTAATTTAAGCAGATTTTTTTTAGAGTAATTGACCAGTGGTCAATTAAATTGAGAAAGGGGAGAGTTAGGTTGAAAAAAGCATTAGTATTAGGTGCATCGGGTGGTATCGGGTATTCGATTGTGAAGGATTTATCGTCCAGAGGAGTTCAGGTAACAGCCTTTGCTAGAACGAAAACCAAGCTGGAAAGATTGTTCGCAGCGGATTCCAATGTATCCATTGTGTCAGGGGATCTTTTTCAAATCAATGATATTCGGGAGGCTGCAGCTGGGGTAGATGTCATCTTTCATGCCGCCAATATTCCTTATGAGCAGTGGGAAGCCAGACTAGAGAATTTGGTAACAAATATTTTAACCGTGGCAAAAGAAAAATCCGTCAAGCTCGCTATCGTGGATAATATATACGCTTATGGAAAAGCAGGAAAGAGAGTAGTGGAAACGACGCCAAAACAACCGCATACCAAAAAGGGGAAAATTCGTCTCCACATCGAAACGAAAATAAAGGATTCCGGCGTGCCATTTATCCTTGCCCATTTTCCTGACTTTTATGGGCCAAATGCAGAAAACACCTTGCTTCACTATACGCTGAAGAATGTAGTGAAGAATAAAAAAGCATTATACGTTGGAAATCCTAAAATAGCCAAGGAATTCATTTATACTCCTGATGCAGCCGAAGCCCTAGTCAATCTAGCGCTGCATGAAGAAGCATATGGCCAAGTCTGGAACATTCCCAGCTATGGCGCCGTGACTGGTGACGAGTTAATCGAAATGCTCAGGGAAATTCGAGGGTATGACCAAAAGGTGTCCATTGTCAGCAAAAATATGATTCGAATCCTTGGCCTGTTTAGTGCAGGCATGAGGGAAGTGATAGAGATGTTCTATTTAAATGAGGAACCGGTGGTGTTGGATGGAGGAAAGTATGAAAATTGGATTGGCCCGCTGCCGCGTACCCCTTATAAACAGGGGTTAGCGAGGACATTGGAATTTATGGTCCAGGACTAAACCGCAACAGAGGGAGCTTATCACGGGGGAATTTTACAAAAGACCATTCGGCGCCGATTGAATTAGGTGCCGGATGGTCTCCGGATTACTACGTATTATTGAATGCCCATATCGGCTAAGTATTCTTGTCCATAGTTATTGATGACAAACGTTTTTTCCTCTGATTTACTCATAATCCCATAGGCTTTGCCAACGGTGCCGTCCTGGTACCGCCAAAAATAATTGTGGTCCGTATCTACACTCGCGAAGTTCCCATTCTTCCATTTATCAAGGATTCCTAGTAAATCCTCTTTTAACTCGAATTGACTATTGTTGACAATCTCATAGACTTTGTTAATGGTATCGGGAATCATCGGGATAGCGCCCCACTTATCTTCCGCCTTCACTTTTTGATGAGTCATTTTATGCATGACTTCGATGACAGCTTTTTGGGAGCTTGACTGATCAATCCCTATATCATATTGAATTCCGCCGATTTTAGCCGTCTGCTGTTTCTCTATTTCTTCCTGTCTCTTAGCTGCATCATCGACAGTAGTAGTATCGGCCTGTATAGCCTCCTGCTTCTCCTCATATCCGGAAGCATTATCCATAATCTTATAAACTCCAAAACTTCCACTCGCCAAGACAGCCAGAACTATAGCCGTTATCATCAAGACTTTTCTCACACTCTATCCCCCTATAAGAAGTTCCAGATACCTCTACTTTACCAATAAATCCTAAATCATTCCAGCAAAACAGAAAAATAGAGAAGTTCTCCGCTACACTAAAGCATTAATTAGGTGGGGGACAGTCCCCCACTACTGTAAAGCGTTGAACCATATAGTATATATCTTTTACGTATAGACAAAGATGGTTATCAGAAAGGGGAGGAGTTATGAAAAGTGTTACCATTTTAATTTGGATGCTGTTAATTTTCGTTTTGACCTGCACGGCCAGTTTTTCAGAGTTGCTCGCTTATGGTGAAGTTCAATTTCATTGGGAGTCTCACCCCGATTTGGCAGATTTATTTACGCCTATGCCAGAACAAGTAAGTAATGGATTTGTTAAGCAAAAAATTGGCCACAGCTTTGCTTTTTTCGTATTTGCCTTGCTGCTACAAAGGAAAAAGCAATCAAAAATCCTGATTTTTGTCGTTGCCACTACTTACGCGATGTTTACTGAAATTCTTCAATTGTTCTTTACAAGGGATGGCAGATTGTTTGATATAGGATTTGATCTTGCCGGTATCATCATGGCGCTTAGTATGCAATACTTGGCGCCAAAATCTAGACAATTCGATATAAGAGGCCAGTGAAGCAAGAAAGCCCCGGAAATCCCAGGGCTTTCTGTTTAAAGCTGGTTTGCTATAATCGTCAATAATGCACTAGCAAGGATGGTTCCAAGGAAGATAAAGCCTTTGACCAAAAGCTTCTTTCGTTGTTTGCGCTCAATCACTTCTTCAGGTGTTAGCCAGATATCTTTAGCCATTCATCTTTCCCCTTTTTCTGATACATTGTCTTTCTATTTATACTCTTGTTCATAGATTTTTCACTATGTGATTATATACTGAAATACTATTTTCTGTCATGCTCTTTTAAAAGTAGGTAAAAATATCTTTTGTGGTCGAGCTACTCTGTAGCTTAATTTACAAAATCACAGGCTCTAACAAGTGCTTTGAAGGAATCATTATTATGATAACTTGAAGTGGCAAAAGATAGACTACTATAGTGAAAAATTTAACTAAATAAATAAACGATAATTTTAATCCATCCGAATAAGGCAATCCATAAGGGGATACTTAAGGATGTTCCCCACAATAACCCAACTAATAAACTCCCTTGCACGTCCATTTTAACCACTCCTTAAAAATCTTATAAACTTTTATGTCCTGCACCTGTTCGAAGACCTGCCAGATATTTTAAAAGTCTTGGAGTAAATGGTTCTTTATTAAACAATAGCAAATCCTGTTTGCAGAAGTAGGTGAAGGCTGACAGTGAGAACAGGAATCCTTCGACAGGAATAACCAATTCATATTTGATAGAAAGGGGTTGAAGTGCCGCTTTTCCCGGAATCTATTAAAAATTTCCAAAAACAAGGGAACTTAGCATCATAAATGAATCAGGCAAAAAGAAATGTTTTCATTGAGTGTGAAAAAAGCGGTCGAAAACTGTATAAATCTCTCGAATCTTTTCCCGAGAACTTCAACATGAGGGGAGGTGAAAAGATGAAGTACCGCCAGTTCCTTATATTAGGTTTAATGGCTGGGGCAGCTTTGTTTTTACCTGACAATGCCTTCGCTGAAAAAAACGAGGTTCATAAACCTCAGGCAGCTTCTCAAGTAATGAAGCAGCCTAGTAATTCAAGTAATATCTCAAATGCTGTATCTCCAGCTGGTCATTCGCCAAAATCGGAAAGTGCACAAGCCGCACCAAAAACAATCCCTGCCGCAAACAAGGTCAATTCAAGTAATCAAGGGGAGAAACAGCCATATGCCAATGCGGCTAAGCCTAGTGTTACGCCCGACAAAGCAGCGACAAATGAGCATCAGCTGCCACCACAGGCGAACGAACATGCACAGGCTGCGGTAAGAAGGGCTGACATGAAGACTTCCAATACAGACGTGGTAAAGGATGAAGGTACGGAAGTAGAAGAGCAAATGCACTTTAAAAAACAAGATGCAGAAACTTACGATGACCTATCTTTACGTCAAGCAGAGGACGTGACTGAAATCGCTAAGGAAGTAAAATCGGAGGAGAAAGGCCCAATCCGATTGGAAACTAAAGTGGATAAACCAGCCAATACACTGTCTCAACAACCGCAGAACGATAACAAATATCCTGAGGAGTCCAGCAAGCTTCCAAAGGATGACCAGGCAACGAATTCTAGCCAGCGGGCGAACTCCTCCGGCGGCGGTTCACCCAATGAACGCTTCAGTGGTAGTTCAAGTGTGAGCAGTGTGACCGATAAATGGTTTGTATCGGACCAGTATTTTGGCAGCCAACTTGAGCATTTTTACTATTCTCGGCAGGCATGGTTAACGAACCAGTGGGTAAATGCACCGCCATTGCCACCGCCACAAAAAAGCTCCTATTTAAATAGCGTATCCCGCAGGTAAGTCACGGAACACATTTAAAAAGGAGCGAATTAAAAAATGAAACACTATCTGAATCCAAATGTTGTTGTAAAATCTTTTGCATTAGCTGGAGCATTAACTGTAGGAATTCTTGCCGGTGGGCAGCTTACGGAAGCAGCAGGTCCGGGTCAAGCAAAAGCAGTTCATGCGGTACAAGCTGAAAAAGCGGTAAAGGCCCATACGCCTGCGTCAGTTCAACCAGCGGGGAAAGCCCAACCGCAATCACACGTGAACACAAATGGTCAGGCTAATAATGGGCAAGCCAGCAAATCGCAGGCGAGTGTGCATGCCAGCGAGACAGCCAAGCTTCATGCTGCACCAAACTCTGCTGTGCTGGGCAAGGGCGAAAAGACAGAGAAAACGCCAGTTCCTCAGCCTGCAGTGGAAGAGCCTGTTACCCCTGAAGCAAATGTGGCAACTGAACCACAAGAGCCTGAAGTGGTTACTGAAGCACCAGAAGCACCAGAAGTAACAGAGCCAGCAGTCGAACCTCAAGAACCAGCTGTGACAGAGGATGATGCTCAAGCGGAAGAAACGGTTGCTGAAGATCAACCCGCTGTAGAAGTAGCAGCCAAAGAGCCGGTTAAGCAAGAAGATGAGGATGCTGACAAAGACGATGATTCTTCTAAAAATTACGACACTCCTGCCGTTGTCAAAACAAATGAAGACGACGAGCCAGAGGCCGTGGTAGAGGATTCAGACGATGAGGATGAAAATGTAAAACCATCTGCAGAAAACAAAGCAAATTCCCAAGCCAGTGTTCATGCAAGTGAAACAGCAAAGGAACATGCCAATAAAAAATCTGCCATCTTTTATGGCACTGAGTCTGCTGAAGAAGCAGTAACTGAGCCTGAAGAGGATGCCATAGTGGCCAATGAAGAAACTATGGAAGAAACAACTGAAGCGGTCACTGTTGAAGCTTCAGATGAGGAAACAGCAGCTGTAGACGAAGATGCAGACCAGGCTGCTACTGAAGAAGATTCAGATGAAAATGAAGTAAAAGTAAATCCATCTGCAGAAAACAAAGCAAATTCCCAAGCCAGTGCTTATGCAAGTGAAACGGCAAAAGCACATGCCAATAAAAACTCTGCTATCTTTTTTGGCACTGATTCTGCCGAAGAAGCAGTAATTGAGCCAGTGGAAGAAGGTACTGCAACAGTTGCTGATGAAACTCCAATAGAAGAACCAGTAGCTGTGGAAGACGAAGTTGAAAGCACTGAGTCAGCTGAAGAAGCAGTAAATGAGCCAGTGAACGAGGAAGCTACTGAAGAAAAGACACAGGCTGTCACTAGTAAAACTCCAGCAGAAGGGACAACAACTGTAGAAGAGGATGCAAACCAAGCTGTTGCGGAAGAAGCCACGGCCGAAGAAGAATCCGAACCAACAGTGAGTCTAGACGCTGCGCTAGGGACAACTGATGTAGTAGTAGAGGAAGAAACAGCAGAAGAGTCCGCTGAAGCAACAGAAGCTGTAAGCCCATCTTTTGAAAATAAAGTAGCGGCTCAAGCAAGCTTAAAAGCTAGCACCGCAGCAAAAGCACATGCTGCAGACCAATCAGCTGTTCTCGCTGGTTTAGCTGTATCAGAAGATGAAGCTGCACTAGAAACAACCATTCCAACTTCAATTCAATAATGGCTTCATATGAAAAAGCCGAAGGATTCCAATCCTTCGGTTTTTTGTATATACATGAGGCGAAACGTTGTTTCCGTTAGCCCAATTTTTAATGGAATAGCTCCTTTATTCTATCCTTTACATATGTCTAGAGTGTAAGGAATTAAAAGAAAGTGGGTGCAAGTATGTTTCCGTTTCTCGGTGGATACGGCGGCTATCCTGGTGGATATAGCTACCTAGGTGGCGGGTTTGGTTACCCTGGTGGTTATGGCTATGGCTCTCCATATGGTTATGGCGGTTTTGGTGGATACGGAGGTTATGGTTTCCCCTATCATCACCATCACCATTTTCCCTATCATCACCACTATGGGCACCATTGGTAAAAGAAAAAAGAACAGAAGGCTGAGGAGGAAAAGGTGCCAACCTTTCCTCTCTTACATACATAAATGCTTTTATTTAAACAAGACTCTTTGCTTTAATAAACTTTTGCATCCGTTTCAGTGCTTCCTGCAGTTGGGGCATTGACGTTGCGTAGGAGCAGCGTATATAGCCCTCTCCACTTTCCCCGAAAACATGACCAGGGACCACCGCTACCTTTTCTTCGCGAAGAAGCTCTTCAGCAAATTGCTCCGATGTAAGGCCGGTCGACCGAATGGATGGGAACACATAGAAAGCCCCGCCGGGATTATGACACGACAGACCGATTTGATTCAACATCTGCACCATATAATTCCTCCTGCGCCGATAACTCGCCCGCATGGCTTCCACTTCATGATAGCCATTGCGAAGCGCCTCAATGGCACCGTGCTGCAGCATATGAGGGGCACACATCGTCGTGTACTGATAAATTTTTAACATGACCTCCACCAATTCTTTGGGCGCTGCTAGAATCCCTAATCTCCAGCCGGTCATGGCAAAACCTTTGGAAAACCCGTTAAGTAGAATCGTCCGTTCGTACATTCCATCAATAGCAGCAAAACTTGTATAGGGTTCATCCTCATATACCAATTCGGCATAAATTTCATCTGAAACGACTAGCAAATCGTACCTTTCAACAATCTCAGCAATTTTCTCCAATTCCTGTTTGTTTAATGTGCTGCCTGTGGGATTGTTGGGAGAACTAAGTAGTATCGCTTTGGTTCTGCCAGTAATCTTTTCTTCAATTTGTTCAGGTGTGACTTTAAATCCGTTTTCCGGAGAAGTGGAAATCGCCACGGGCTTCCCGCCGGCAACGCTAACCAAAGGGGCATAGGCAACAAAAGCAGGTTCCACAATCAACACCTCATCGTCTTGGTTCAAAATCGTCCGGAATGCCAAATCCAAACCTTGGCTGGCTCCAATGGTGACGATAATTTGATCGGCTGGATGATAATCGACCGAAAATCGGGTGTTCAAGTATTTCGAGATTTCCTCCCGCAGTTCCAAAAGTCCAGGGTTCGCTGTATAGGAGGTAAACCCTTGTTCTAAGGATAAAATGGCTGCTTCCCGGACATTCCACGGAGTCACGAAATCCGGCTCACCGACCCCCAATGAGATGACGCCTTCCATGCTGGAAGCCAAGTCAAAAAACTTGCGTATCCCCGATGGCTGGAGATCCTTCACAGTGTCTGACAAATAATGGACATACTCTTGTTTCATGGTGTAACCACCATTCTTCGGTCTTTATCGCCGCCATCTTCAAATAACACGCCATCGTGTTTGTATTTTTTTAGCATGAAATGAGTGGTGGTAGAAACCACATTTTCAATCGGTGATAACTTTTCGGAAACAAAAGCAGCAATTTCCTGCATCGTTTTTCCTTCTATCGTAATCGATAAGTCATAGGCACCGGACATTAAATACAAGGACGATACCTCCGGAAAACGGGCAATTCGTTCTGCGACCTCGTCGAATCCAACCCCCCGTTTTGGAGTCACTTTCACATCAATCATTGCCACAATTGTCTCCTGGCCCTCTACCTTACTCCAATCAATTAACGTAGGATAACTGATAATGATTTTCCTGTCTTCCAGTTTCTTGAGTGTCTCTTTGACGGTTTCCTCACTGCACACGGCCATTAAGGCAATCGTTTCTACAGAAATTCTATGATTTTCCTCCAATATTTTTAAAATTTCAATTTCCTGTTTGGTTAGTTTCATCCGTTTTTCTCCTTTGATTAAAAATGTTCTATTGTTGATTGTAAATTTATTTTTCAATACTGTCACTAGAAAACATTCCTAAAAATATGAATTTTTAGAGTACTCGTTTACATAATCGAGATGATTCGGGGACTTTTACCTTTATGCGGGTATTATATCAGTCGCCCAAAGAAGGTTAAAAAATTGTTGAAATTTGTATTAAAAAAGTTGGGAAAAATATGGAAGGATGACAAATTACAACACCCTAATGTAAAAGCACTATATATAATAATGACATCATGGTTAATTAAGAAAACAGTCCTAAAAAAATGCGAAAACATAGTAAATTGGTCGTATTTAAACATGAAGATAAAAATGTAAAATCACGGGGGTAAAGGAAAGGAGAATAAGCAAGATGGCTGACCGATTGTATTATAGGGGTGAGATGATGGTTATTTCTAATGTGGAAACTGAGGTTTTAGACGAAGAATGGATCGCACTGATTTTAGAAGCAAAAGAACAGGGACTTTCTATCGAAATGGTCAGACAATTTTTCAATCAGCAAAAGGTTTAAGGTTTTTAAGTTCTTTACATACATAAAGGTGGCTGACGTTAAGAAATGATCTGCTCCCATTGATTTCGATGGTGACGGATGAATTTCTTTAGTCAGCCTTCTTTTTTAATAAGGCTCTGTTAAACGATAATGTTGATTTTTTAACTCTGTTAATTGGAGCGGAAGGCGCTCGACTCCTGCGGGAGTACGGGGCTGGGGAAATACGTCTTAACTTTGCTTGAAGTTTCCCAATATCTTTATTGAAGGCTATGTTAAATTTGGCTGTTGATTTCCGCTCCAGTCGCTCAGCGAACCCGCGGGCGTGCCGGGGAGCAGCCTCCTCGGCGCAGAAGCTTATAAAAATTCAATAATCAGTAAAGCATCCAGATACCAAGTTTACCGATTGGGTTCAACGTATCTTGGGCTTTTTCCCGTATCCCCTTATATATTATTATTAGTCTATGGAGATAATTAAATATTTTGGTACGGGCTTGTCTATGGCTCCGATTTCTATTGTGATGCCAAGAATTATAGACAGGCAGATTGTAAAAAATCAAGGGGATGAATTAAATCAATACATTATTAACTTGTGATACTATTTCGTACCGATTGCATATTCCCAATCGCTGAGTCCAGCATTCTTCTATATAGATTTAAAATAGATTGACCATAGGTGGTACCGGGGACAGCCCATTTTCCATTTAAGTCAGTCCAAGTTGGTGCAGAACCCCGGGCTACTAAATGAAAACGCGGGTCCACAAGCGGATACCGGTTAGGCATTGGATCTGTAGTGGCATAAGCATACAAATGTTGCAAATGGGCAATGACTCCCTCTTCCGGTGTAGCAAAAATAGCTCCCGTACTATTGCTGTTAGTTGCCCCTATTCCGGCAAAGTTGTTCTGTCCTGGCTGGACCACTGCCGTAAATCGGAAAAAGTTCGTCTCGTGCAGGGCCTGGGCATAGGCCACGTCCCCTCGAATCCCATAATATTCACCGATTGTTAAATAAAAGTTAGCTAAGGCAGGCGCATTCGGGTTAACCTGTCTGGCAAATTGGTCCATCTGCATCGGGGACAGCAGTGTTGGACCTAGAATAGTACTAACTGGCAGCTCATTATTAGCGGTACTGCCGCCATTATCGGGAGATGGGGTGACCGGTGTCATGGGCTCATCCGCACTAGGGGCTGCGGTGGTTGGTGTTTCAGGGACAGTAGTACTTGGTTCAGTGGGTTCAGGGGTTACTGGAGTTGCTGGTTCTGGAGTTGGCGCTGCCGGTTCAGTACTGCTGGCTGGTGCACTCGTGTTCCCTTTTTCGGCAACGATAAAGGCATCTTGAAAGCCTGCATTCCTAAGTTCGGTCAATTTAGATTCTGCATTGGCACGATTAGCATAAGCTCCTGTCTGAACCCGGTACCAAGTGGCACCATTGATGACAGTCGTGTCCACAAATGAGTTAATGCCCCTTGAATGAAGTTCTGAAACGCGCTCGTCAGCATGATCCCTTGATTGAAAAGAGCCAGAAATGACTTTAAACAGAGTTCCCGCATTTGAACCTGGGGGCTGCTGTTGACTGCTTTGCGCCGGCGATGTAGTGGGAGCAGGTGCAACATTTGTCTTCAGTTGAAGATTAAAAGCTCTGGCTAACCCGTTGGCATGTCCTTGAGCGACACTTTGGCGCCATTGTGGCTGACTCATAAGGGCAGCATCAGTTGGATTCGTAATGAACCCACTTTCTGTAAGGACTGCATCTGTTTTTGTTTCCCTTAAAACATGAAAATCTGCTTTCTTTCTGCCCCGGTCTGGGAGCTGAATGGTTTTTATGACTTCTTCATGAATTGTTTGTTGAATTCTGGCTGTTCTGGACGAGTCGGATAACCCATTGTAAATATAGTCCTCATACCCTCGGGCGGAACTGCCGGCTGAATTGATGTGAATTGCTAGGAAAAAGTCAGCACCCCATGTATTGGCGTCATTCGTTCGTTGCCCTAAGCTAACAGTTGCATCAGTTGTACGGCTCATTCTAACCTGTACGTTTTCATAGTTGTTGACTAAAATGGCCTGTAAACGCAGCGCAATGTCCAGTGTAATATCTTTTTCATTTAGTCCATTACCTTGGGCACCTGGATCCGCGCCACCATGACCTGGATCTAAATAAATTTTCATTTCATCTCCTCCAATTCCTTATTTACAAGCATCAATTAAAATAATGCGGTATTAGATGGTCCTTGTCATACTATTCATTCGACACCTTAGTAGTTCTAGGTCTATCGATTCCTCTTTTTTTAGTAAAATACCACTAAAAGATTAATTGCCAATTATTTGTAGCACGGGGAATTTTTATTATTGTATCATGTGAGCAGCTTCTTTATGAAAGTGTTATAATACTGTAGGAAAGTGAATCTTAACTAAGGGGAAATGAAGCATGATATTAGTTGTCGGCGGTGCCGGCTACATTGGCAGCCATCTTGTTAAGGAATTAGTCGAAAAAGAAGAAGTAGTCGTTTTAGACAATTTATCTACTGGTCATCGGGAATCTGTTGACAGCCGGGCGATTTTTGTCAAAGGTGATCTTGGTAATGAAGAAGATCTGGATATGATTTTTAAAAGTTATCCGATAAAAGCAGTCATGCACTTTGCCGCCAACAGCCTGGTTGGAGAGTCCGTAGTCGATCCGTTGAAGTATTATCAAAATAACGTAGCGGCCACTTTAACTCTATTAAAGGTTATGACTAAATTTAAGGTGAAGAACTTTATTTTCTCATCTACCGCCGCTACCTATGGGATCCCAAGCGTAGATATCATCGATGAAACAACTCCTACTGCTCCCATTAATCCGTATGGGCATTCTAAGCTCATGGTTGAGCAAATCCTTTCAGACTTTTCAAAAGCCTATGGATTACATTATGTGATTCTCCGGTACTTTAACGCAGCGGGTGCGCATGAGTCTGGAGTGATTGGGGAAAGCCATAATCCAGAAACCCACCTAATCCCAATTATCCTGCAGCAACTGCTGGGACAAAGAGATAAGATTTCGGTGTTTGGTTCAGATTACCCTACTGAAGATGGGACTTGCATCCGCGATTATATCCATGTCACGGATTTAGCATCCGCCCATATTCTCGCCTTAGAAGCACTCCTGTCCGAAAAGAAAACTGCTGAGGTCTACAATCTTGGAAATGGCCTTGGGTACTCGGTGAAAGAGGTTATTGAAACCTGTGAAAAAGTCACCGGTAAACAAGCAAACGTGGAAATGGCCGACCGTCGTGCCGGCGACCCTGCAAGACTTGTTGCTTCATCCGATAAAATTTATTCCGAACTTGGCTGGAAAGCCCAGCGGAATTTAGAAAAAATCATTGCGGATGCTTGGAACTGGCATCAAAACCAACGCTACTAAACGATACTTTTTTAAAAAATAAACATCTTGGCTGTGTTTTGGGCCAAGGTGTTTTTTTGTGGACTACTATTTAAACAGGTCCTTTCATATCCTTATGGTATACATAGAGTTAAAGGGGATGAATATGCGGAAAAAATCAACTCCATTTAAACGGCTGCTAATGGGAGTATTGATCCTTATTGTGATTTTTATAGCTGTGATGTGGATATTTGCCACTTCCGGTAAGGCTGCTGAGGAGGTTGTCGGCCAATTTTATCAATATGAGCAGGAAGGTGATTTTGCAAACTCTTGGGAGCTATTTCACTCCTCCATGAAAAAGAAATTCACAAAAAGTAACTACATTCAAGATCGGGCACACGTGTTTATGAATCATTTTGGCGTAGAAACCTTTTCCTATACGCTCGAAAAGCCGGAAAAAATCAAAACATGGAGAATGGAAAAAACAGCACCTGTTCTGAAAAATGTTTATAAAGTATTGGTCAGACAAACCTATAAAGGTAAATACGGTCACTTTGATTTGGAGCAAGAAATCTATCTTGTCAAAGAAAAAGGGGACTGGAAAATCATGTGGGACTATAATAAATAGAAAAAGCCAGGCCACCCGCCTGGCTTTTTCAATTAACCCTGTAAAAATGCTAATTGAATAAAGAATAGAACCGCAAACACCCAAACAAGCAGGTGGACTTCACGCCATTTTCCTCTGGCTGTCTTCAAAAGCGGATAGCTGATAAAACCGAGTGCAATTCCTGTAGAAATACTGGAAGTAAGCGGCATGCTTAAGATGGTTAAGAAAGCAGGGAAAGCTTCATCCAGCTCATTCCAGCGTATTTTGGCAATGCTGCCCATCATCAGACTGCCGACAATAATCAAAGCAGGTGCCGTGATCGCTGATATTCCTGAAACAGCACTTACAAGCGGCCCAAAGAACGCGGATAGGATAAACAGGGCAGCGACGGTCAGCGATGTGAGGCCAGTTCGTCCGCCTGCCGCTACACCCGATGTTGACTCAATAAAAGCAGTTGTTGGACTTGTCCCAAACATGGCCCCAACCGCTGTTGCAATCGAGTCAGAAAGTAAGGCATGGCGGGCCCGTGGCAACTTATCCCCTTTCATTAACCCAGCTTGATTGGCAACACCGACCATTGTTCCGGTTGTGTCAAAAATGGTAACTAAAATAAAGGAAAATACCACCGCATACAGACTGTAATGCACTACGTCTGTTAAAGCGGTAAATGGATTAGCAATCATAAGCCCCTCAGGTAGAGAGGGCAGGGCGACAAATCCTTCCTTGAAGTGAATTTGCCCTGTGAAAAAGGCGATAATACCAGTAACGATCATGCCAAAAAATAAGGCCCCGTTCACTCGAAACGACATTAGAATGAGAGTGATGGCCAAGCCAACAATGGTTAGTACCACCGATTTCTCATGAAGGTTGCCCAGTTTCACAAGGTTACTTGGGTCAGCGACAATAATTTTCGTTAAGCGTAAGCTAATAAAAGCGATAAATAAACCAATTCCGGCAGTAATCCCATATTTTAAATTTTCCGGAATTGCTTCGATTAATTTTTCTCTAAGGGGAGTTAATGACAAAATGACAAAAATAAGGCCAGCCACAAATACAGCAGCAAATGCAGTTTGATAACTAATTCCCTGATGAGCCCCAACAACAGAGTAGGTAAAATAGGCATTGAGCCCCATACCTGGTGCAATGGCGATCGGATAATTAGCAAATAAAGCCATCCACAGTGTTCCTACTACAGAGGCGATAATTGTAGCGGTAAACACCTGGTTAAACGGTACACCTGCATCGGATAGGATCACAGGATTGACGACAACAATATAAACCATCGTAAAAAAGGTGGTAATTCCAGCAAGGACTTCGGTTTTTATGCTAGTTTGATTTTCTTGCAGCCTAAACATAACAGTTCCTCCAAAACACGAACATTATTAATTCAACTTTATAATAATATTCGCTAATGATTAAAATTTCAATAGGTAATTATAGCTTATCCATTTTCTATGCTAGTCATGAGCAGTTAGGGAGGCCATAATAGAAATAAAAAAGGTGGATTTAGGATGAGGAACAAAATAAAAGGGGCCTTGTTTGGATTGGCATTTGCGACGCACTAGTAATATAAACATACTTTAGATTAATAACTTATCTTTAAACCAGCTGATCCAATAATATATTTGAAAAAAACTCCGTCCATATTCGGAGTTTTTTTGTTTTAAAAGACAAGATTCGCGATGAAAGAATTTGCCGCTATCAAGACAAAGTAAGCTGGATTTTAGAGGTTTTTGTCCTCATGAAGCCGCCATGAAATCAAAGTGAACCAGAGATTAAAGAATTTTGTCCTTATGAATCTAAAAGACCTTCATCTGAATAGCTTTCAATCCCATGCGTTAACTTGTTTCTGCTCCACAGGTTTTATATAGTAATATGTAAGATTTTTACAAGAAACGATTTTATTTGCCCATGAGGGGGGATTCCCATAAACATCAGTCATTTTTCAATTAAACGGCCTGTTTTTACTTTGGTTACCATGTTACTCGCGGTCATTTTGGGAGCAGTTTCCCTAATAAACATACCGATGAAGCTGATCCCTGAAATCAGCCCACCTGTCGGAGTGGTCGTCACCACCTATCCTGGTGGCAGCCCCAAAGAGATAGTGGAGAAAGTAACCAAACCGTTAGAGAGAAGTTTGGCCACCCTCCCTGGAATTAAAACGATGACATCGACATCACAGGAAGGCGCCAATTTGATTATTTTACAGTTTTCCTGGTCCACAGATATTGAGGAAGTGCAGGATGAAGTTTTGCAAAGGCTTGACATGACCATACTGCCTGAGGATGTGGGCAAGCCGCGGTTTCTAAAATTTGACCCATCCCAATTCCCGATTATTCAACTGTCGCTTCAATCTCAGCAGGATGAGCAAGCTTTAAGAGAGTTGGCGGAACAACTCAAGCTCGAACTGAACAAGGTGAGAGGAGTCGCAAGCGTTAATCTTTCCGGGACCACCGTTCAAAAGGTCCGGGTCGCATTAGACCAAGAGAAGCTGCGCAGTTACCAACTCAGTCAAGCTGATGTTGTGAAAAGAATTCAGGCCAATAACATTTCACTACCGGGCGATACCATTTTAACAGAAGGAAAAGAACTGACAACTCGCATTGTCTCAACCATTGATTCCCTTGCCAATTTAAAGGAGTTGACAGTCGGTTACAACCCCATGACGGGCCTGCCTTTTGAATTGGCAGACGTCAGCCAGATTGAAATAACAAAGGCTGACGACCGGACAATCACCCGAACCAATCAGATGCCTTCTGTGCTGCTGAGTGTTCTCCAGCAGTCAGAGGCCAATACGGCAGCCGTGTCCAAGGAATTCAGCCGACGTTTACATGAACTTTTAGAAAAAGATAAATATAAGACGATTCAGTCGGAAATATTGTTTGAGCAAGGTGATTATATTCGCATGGCAATCGGCAACATCTCTGATTCGTTAATTGTGGGCGGAATTTTGGCGATGGTGATCCTGTTCCTTTTTTTGAAAAATATCACCAGCCCCCTGATAATTGGTATTGCAATCCCTTATTCGGTCATTGTTACGTTTGTGCTGATGTATTTTGCCAAATTCACTTTGAATATTATGACGCTTGGCGGATTGGCCCTTGGGATTGGAATGCTGGTTGATAATTCAATTGTCGTGATTGAGAACATTTACCGGCATCTTTCCATGGGGAAATCCCCGCAGGAGGCAGCAAAGAGCGGCACAAAGGAAGTAGGGGCTGCCATTACAGCTTCCACGTTAACAACAGTGGTGGTATTTTTACCTGTTGTCTTTATCACCGGGATTATTGGTGAGTTATTTACCGAGTTTGCCATGACCATCTCGTTTAGCTTATTGGCCTCGTTATTCGTCGCATTAACAGTGGTGCCTATGCTTGCCAGCCGTTTGTTAAAAAAACCAATCTTAATCCGTGAAAATAGACGGCAAAAGAACAGTTGGCAAAAGCGGCTGGAAAAATCAGTCCGTTGGGCCCTAAAATCCCGAACTCCAGTATTAGTTGTTACCGTTATATTGTTAGCTGTTAGCTGCTATGGGTTAACAACAGTAGGGAGGCAGTTCTTGCCGAACATGGATGAAGGATTCTTTAGTGTCAGAGTGAAGCTAGAAAACGGGGCTGCCCTTTCAGAAACAGACAAAGTTATAGCAGCTCTTGAAAAAGTGTTAAAGAATGAGCCAGAGGTAGACACCTATGTCAGTCTGATTGGAACCACTCAGGAAGCAAGCTTCAGGGGGACCACCAAGACAAATGTTGCTGAGCTTTATGTGAAAATGAAAGACTTGGACAACCGGAGGAGATCGACCTTCGCCTTTGTTGACGAGGTGAAAAACGAATTAACAACCGTTGCTAGTCAAGCTAATAAAACGTCGAAGCTATCTTTCAACCTGCAATCGACAACGGGCGCACATCCTAATACCCTTAGCTTTAGTGTCCGTGACACAAACGAACAGCGATTAAAACAATCGGTGAATAAAATTTATCAAGCATTAAAGGATCTCGGTGAAGTCAATGAATTATCGACTGATTTAATGGAAAAAGTGGACGAGGTCCAAGTGACGGTTGACCGGGAAAAAGCGTTGGTTAATGGGTTGTTCCCGGCCCAAATTGCCATGATGGTAAATGACGCTACCCGCGGGGCTAGGGCCACCCAGATGGTAACAAAGGAAGGAGAAATATTTAGTGTCTTTGTCGAGTATGACCGGAATATCACCAGCAATTTAGAACAGCTAAAGGGACTGCTGATTCAAAGGCCAGACGGAAGCTTTATTCGTTTAGCGGAAGTGGCTGATATTAAGCAGAAAAGCGGCCCTGTTGATATCCAGAGAATTAATCAGCAACCGGCAGTACAGTTCACATTAAAATACAAAGCTACTACCAACTTGGGGGATATGGCAAAGCAAGTAGACAAAGAAATTGCCAAGCTGAGTCTTCCAGAAGGGTCTGATGTGATATTTAGCGGGGAACGGGAGCTGCTCGATTCATCCATAGACGATTTAATTTTAGCGTTCATTTTAGCCATCGTCTTCGTTTATCTTGTTATGGCAGCGCAGTTTGAATCGTTAAAATATCCATTTGTCATCATGTTTACTGTTCCTTTAATGATAATAGGAGTGGCGGCTGCTCTGACCATCACTCAAAGTCCCATCAGTCTTACGGTCATAATTGGTGCAATCGTCCTGGCTGGCATTGTGGTAAATAATGCGATTGTGATTGTTGATTATATCAATCAGAGGAGAGCGGGTGGGATGGACAAGATAGAGGCAATCGTCGTTTCCGTAAAGGACCGGGCTAGACCAATTTTGATGACGGCGTTAACCACCATCCTAGGTTTAATCCCGCTTGCACTTGGAATCGGAGAAGGCACCGAAATAAACCAGCCAATGGCATTGACCGTGATAGGCGGCTTAATCAGCAGTACCTTTCTTACTCTGTTTATTATCCCCATTATCTATAGCCTGTTTGATAGGAAGTAGTTCGCGCTCTAGAGGAGAGACACGAAGACTTCCCGCGAGATGGCATGAAGGACAGTTTGAGGTGAAATTTGAATCAAACTGTCTTTCATAGGGGGATGAAGGACAAAAAGAGTGGAATTCATAATGAAAATGTCTTTCATAAGGTGTCTTAAAAACAAAAAGAAGAGAAATTAGATGGAACAGTCCTTGATAAGGGCGGTTTAAAAGACAATACAATTATGTCCTTGAGGTTCGCGTGACTAAAACCTGCTTTATTCCAAGGCCACTTCTCAATAGTAAGCTTGTATTTTTCCCTAATCGAACTCATATTATCAGTTTTTCTGCAGATAATATATTCATTTAATGGTCACGGATAAGGGAGGCTACAGGTTTGCTGAGAAAAATAATTACTCTATTCGTATCATTGATGCTGGCCGGCATCATATTGGAAGTCCAAATGCCTCGATTGCGGACTGCAGCGGAAGAGGGGGAACCTGTGATACAGTTACGTTTACTAGAAACCACCGATATTCATGGTCATTTGGCCAATTACGATTATTATCAAACAAAAGAGGCGCAAAATTTGGGACTGGCAAAGACAGCCTCACTCATTAAGCATGCCCGGGAAGAGGTACTCAATTCCCTATTATTTGATAATGGAGACAATATACAGGGCAACCCTTTAGGCGACTATATGGTCAAAGTAAAAGGATTGAAAAAGGGTGAGACACATCCCGTTTTTCGGGCTTTGGACCGCTTGGGGTACGATGCCGTAACGGTCGGTAATCACGAATTTAATTACGGCCTCGATTTTTTAAATCGGGTAATTGAAGGGGCAAAAATGCCGGTGGTTAATGCGAATGTTTACCAGGTCACGCAGGACGAACCATATTTTGTCCCCTATGTCATTTTAAATAAAACTGTGGTTGACAATCGAGGCCGAGAACACACAATCAAAGTTGGCATCATTGGTTTTGTCCCTCCGCAAATCATGGAGTGGGATAAATCCAACCTAGAGGGGAACATCACGGTCAAACCGATTGTAGAGACTGCGAAAAAGTATATTCCTATGATGAAAAAGGAAGGCGCAGACGTAATTGTGGCTCTGGCCCACACCGGAATCAGCAGCGAGCCCTATGAGCCTGATATGGAAAACGCCGCCTACTATTTGGCACAGCTTGACGGAATCGATGCTATTCTATCCGGCCACTCTCACAATCTGTTTCCTGGACCGTTATATAAAGATTTGCCTCATACCAATCTTGAAAAAGGAACAATCCAAGGAAAGCCCGTTGTCATGGCGGGGACCTTTGGCAGCCATTTGGGAATCATTGATTTAAATCTCCAAAAGAAACAGGGCAAATGGTCCGTTGTGGATGGGAAAAGTATGGTTTGGCCGATTGCTGAAGAAAAGGGGAAATCACATGTTCCGGCCGATAAGGATATTCTGAAGGAAATTTTCCCTGAGCATCAGGCGACGATTGACTATGTGAATCAGCCAGTTGGCGAAACAACAACTCCGATTTTCAGCTATTTTGCCCTTGTTCAAGATGATCCGGCCGTACAAATTATTAATAATGCTCAAATGAATTACTTAACGGAAAAACTAAAAGATCCCGCTTACAGTAAATTTGCCGGGATACCGATTCTTTCGGCAGCCTCTCCCTTTAAAGCAGGCGGACGCGGCGGTCCCAGTTATTATACGGATATCCCTGCTGGCACATTAGCGATTAAAAATATCGCAGATTTATATGTATACCCAAATATGCTTCAGGCGGTGCTAATCAATGGGGAACAGCTAAAAGAATGGCTCGAAATGAGTGCTGGATTGTTCAATGAGATTAACCCTGCACAACCTGGGGAGCAGCAGCTAATCAATCCCCATTTCCGTTCCTATAATTTTGATGTGATGGATGGAGTGAAGTACCAAATAGATGTGACCAAGCCTGCTAAATATGATTACAATAATAAATTAATTCACCCGAATTCCAGCCGGATTGTTAATCTCACTTATCAAGGTAAACCGGTCACGCCGGACCAGAAGTTCATTGTTGCTACGAATAATTACCGGGCTGGAAGCAAAACATTTCCGGGAGTAAGCAAAGGGAAAGTTATATTTAATGGTCCAGATGAAACTCGTGAAATTCTAAAGGATTATATTCAAGAAAACGAAACGGTTAGTCCATCTGCTGACAGCAATTGGTCGATTGCAAAATTCAACGGGACTGCGACGGCTGTTTTTGACTCATCACCCACTGCTCAAAAATTTGCTAAGCAGTTCGCAGACATCAAGTATCTTGGGCCTTCAAATGGGGGATTTGCCAAGTACCTATTGGATTTAACTGTACAATAAAAGGACAGTGCACATCAGCCGCACTGCCCTTTTTACGTGCGCCCAGCA
>NZ_HG942078.1 GCF_000612665.1 Neobacillus dielmonensis | reverse complement strand
CACCCCCTCCTACTCGATTTGCTTATTTTAAGTCCTCTATAGAATTCACATCCATATACGCTGGAACTACTAGCCCCAATTTGGTGCCTTCTAGGTTTGCCCCTAAATCTTCAAATTTGCCTTTATATTTTTCGTAATAGTCGGCGTGGGTGGAAGGCAGCCAGGCGGCCACAGCTCCATCTAAGCTTCCGTCTGCAATTCCGGTCCACATGGGGCCAGCTTCGACTTGGCGCAACGTTACCTTATAGCCAAGGTCAGATAAAACTTTTCCAATGACGTTCGTGCTGGCAATTTCACTATCCCAAGCAACATAACCAAGCGTCAGTTTATCACCGGATACTTTGTCTACACCTTCCGTCCATTTACTGACTTTATCAGTATTATCTTTTACCCAGCTGGCAGCTGCCTTTTCAGGAGAGGTGCCCCCTTGGATATCGTTCATGACAACGGCCATATCGTCAGCTGTCCAATTGAAATGATTGAGTACTTGATAAGCTTCTGGAGCATCTGTCTTTAAGCCATTACGCACGACAGTATTAATGTTTTCGTCTTTTCCAAAGACCCCTTTTGGATCTTCTAAGTATTTTAAGTCAAAGCTGGCAAACATCCAGTGAGGAGTCCAACCGGTAACAATAATCGGTTCTTTTTTCTCATAGGCCTTTTTCAGGGCGGCTGTCATAGCTGCACTAGAACCTTCTACGAGAGTCCAGTCGTCTAAACCGTATTCCTCGATGACTTTTGCACTGGCCTTCATTAAGCCAGCTCCAGGGTCAATTCCAATGATTTTATAATCGACTGATTCGCCTATAGCTTCAGAAGCTGAAGCCCCTTTGTCACCGCTTGTCTTGTCGGACCCACAGGCGGCGAGCCCCAATGTTAATAAGCCTGCCGAAAGTAGAAGCATCCATTTTTTCTTCATTACATAACTCCCCTTTGTCTTTTGTTTTTTCCTATGTTTTGTGTAATCCGGTCAAGGACAATGGCAATGACCACAATCGCTAAACCAGCTTCAAAACCTTTCCCAATTTGAATCTGCGTAACCGCGCGATAGACATCGGCACCTAGTCCTGGTGCCCCAACCATTGAAGAAATTACCACCATTGACAATGCGAGCATAATGCTTTGATTAATCCCGGCCATTATCGTTGGCATAGCAAGCGGCAGCTGGACCTTTACCAGTTTCTGACGAGTGGTTGACCCAAAAGCCTCGGTTGCTTCGATAATATCAGCAGGGACCTGTTGGATCCCAAGTATAGTTAGACGGATTGTTGGCGGCATGGCAAAAATGACGGAAGCGACGACACCCGGAACCACACCAATATTAAAGAAGAAGATGGCTGGTATTAAGTAAACAAATGCAGGCATGGTTTGCATAAAGTCTAAAACCGGTGTAATGATTTGCCGGACGGCTTGTTTTTGTGAAGCCCATATTCCAATTGGCACTCCCAGTAAAATAGAGATAATAACAGCTGTTAAAACAAGTGCCAATGTTTCGAGCATCGGATCCCAATAGCCTAAATTGTCAATTAAAAATAGGCCAATCAATGTAAATAAGGCCATTCCCTTATTGGAAACTTTCCAAGCAAGTAAGGTTAAAAGAATCATAAATACATAGGAAGGGATATATTCAAATCCAGCCACTAAACCATCTACAACAGCTTCAAGTACACTAGTAATTCCATCAAAAGCTGCTCCCAAATTAATGGTCAGCCAGTTTACTAGCACATCGACCCAATCAGCGATAGGGAGCTTTGGTAACCAGTTTTCCATATCAATTCACCTCCTGAGCTGAACCGAGTGGCATATCCGGTAATTCCGACTGGCCTGATGCCACTTCTGTTCTCGTTGTTTGCACAAGTTTCCATTCCTCTGTCCGGCCGGCCAAAGCTCCAATCACAGCCCCTCTGACCAAGATACCAAGGAGACGTTTTTTCTCATCTACAACCGCAACGGGAATGACGGCAGTAGACACTTGTTCAAACAGATCGGTTAATATTGTATCTGGCAGGACCGTAGAGACATTATCATGTAAAATCGAGGAAAGCCCTTCGTTTCGTTCTAGAGCATCTTTAGCTTCTGATGCAGTGATTGCTCCAAGCAAGGTTTTCTTTTTATCCACGACATAAATACTGGAGATACCTAGTTCTTTCATCGTTTGCAGAGCTACCCTCGGCCCCTTGTCAATGGATATCGACTCCGCACGTTTCATCACATGCCCAGCTGTTAACACTTTAGAAAGGTCAACATCTTCTACGAATCTCTCAACATAGTCATTAGATGGGTTCATCAGAATTTCTTCAGGGGTGCCAACTTGGACAATCACTCCGTCTTTCATGAGGGCTATTCGGTCTCCAATCCGAAGCGCTTCGTCCAAATCATGAGTGATAAACACAATGGTTTTTTTCATGGTAGACTGCAGGTCAAGCAATTCATCCTGCATATCCTTACGTATCAATGGATCAAGGGCGCTAAAGGCTTCATCCATAAGTAAAATATCGGCGTCATTGGCTAAAGCCCGTGCCAGCCCTACCCGCTGTTGCATACCGCCGCTTAATTGGCTGGGATATTGCTGCTCATAACCTTCGAGGCCTACGAGTTTTAGGGCATTCATCGCTTGATCCTGGCGCGCTTGTTTATCGATTCCTTGGATTTCTAAACCATATTCCGTATTCTCAAGGACGGTCCGATGGGGGAGGAGCGCAAATTTTTGAAATACCATACTAATTTTTTTGCGGCGAAGGTTAATCAGCTGTTCCTTGTTCATCTTGACGATTTCCTCACCATCTACGTATATTTCACCAGCGGTAGGTTCAATCAGTCGATTTAGCATTCGCACTAAAGTTGATTTGCCGCTTCCTGAAAGGCCCATGATGACAAAAATTTCTCCCGCTTTCACTTCAAAGCTGGCTTGGTTTACCCCAACGGTTGCGCCAGTTCTCTTTAATATTTCCTGTTTTGATTCACCTTCTTTTAATAATTTCATAGCCGTCTTCGGCTTGCCAAAAACTTTTGTGACATTCCGAACTACTATCTTACTCATTTATTCACCATCCTTCTTATCGTATAAAAAAGTGGTGTTACAGTAGGCAGACTACAAGAACTTCACTTTTTCAGGTTAAATTTTTCTAAAAAGAAACAACTTATACCTTTATATTGTATTGTTACTTGGTTGTAATTTACAAATGTGGTAATTGGTTAAAATCGTTCATAAAGTACGTTCAGAAAAAACTGAATAAATCAAATTCACAAAATACTTAGAAATCCTCCCAAATACTTCTGTTTCCTCCCAAAGTGTGTTCTTTACATTTAGAATAATCATGTTAGTCTTATAAAAGATACGGAATAGAAATGGGTGGAATAAATCATGGAAGGTGAAAAGAGGCTAGTGCAGGCCCGTGAACGGGTAATCGAGGCGGTATCACAAAACATGAATTTATACGGGGTAACCGAATCCGTAGGACGGTTGTATGGCGCTTTGTATTTCCAGGATGGCCCCTTGACACTTGATGAAATGAAGGAAGAGCTGGGCATGAGTAAAACTAGCATGAGTACTTCTATTCGAATTCTTCAAGACCTAAAAATGGTAGATAAAGTTTGGAAAAAAGGGATTAGGAAGGACCTCTACCAAGCAGAATTGGATTGGTATCAAACCTTTATCGATTTTTTTATCATCAAATGGAGAACTGGAATTTCGATTAATGTTTCAGCAATGAAAAAGTCACGTGCAGAGTTAGAATCGCTTGTAAAAGATCCAATGACGGATGAACAGTTAAAGCAACAGGCAGACAGAGACATTGAAAAGCTGACCTCGGCACTTGAATATTATGACTGGCTCCATCGGCTGGTCGACAGCTTTGAATCAAAGAATATTTTTGATTTTATCCCCAAACAGCCAAATGAAAAAGAAAACCAGCTTAACGAAAGGGCTTGACCCCGATGTTAAGCTGGTTTTTTGATTTAGTTTACTCGTTGGATACGGCCATCTGCTTTGTATTCAAAAGGGTTTGCAAGTGTTTTGACGTAGTCAACAGTTGCTTGCAGGTCATCCGGACCCACTTCCAACCCGCTGGCAAGCGGAAGAATTCCGTAGCTGGCATTGCCATACATGTAGTTGTTTACGACAACGGAATATTCTTTATTTGGATCGATTTTGCTGCCATCTGGCAAGAAGATATCGACAACCTGACCCGTTCCGGTAGCACTGTCAAAGGTGAAGGTATATTTGAACCCGGCAATATGAAAGTCAAGTCCTCTTGCGGTGATTTGCTTGTTTAATACCTCTCGCAGGTCGGCACCGCTAAGGTTAGTTTTGTTCAATACATTACCAAACGGCTGGATCGAGAATAAATCTCCGAAAGTAACTTCTCCTGCATCCAGATTGGCACGGACGCCTCCGCCGTTCATCAGGGCAAAGTCACTGCCCATGGCCTGTTTCATACCATCTGCAATCAAGTTCCCCAGACCATTGTCTGCATTTTCGCCAACAGCCACAAATGCTGAAGGATATGCTTTGACCAATGCAGTTGAAGAATTTCCGACCACTTCTGCTTTTTGTGGTGCTACCAAGTCTTCATATTTTTTCATAATCGCCGAAACTTTAGGGTCTGGTGTGTATTGATCCTGAAAAACAGTGACCACTTCCGCCTCTTTCTTAACAATGTCGCCTGTTTCAGGGTTGATGACCAAATCAACATCAGAGAAAGCAGAACCATAGGAATAGGCTTGGACAATTAACTTGTTGTCGACGACTTTGTCATTATATACATGGTTATGGGCTGAAAAAATAACATCCACTTCATCGTCTACCTTTTCCGCAATTCTTGATGCATCATATAAATCTGTATAGCCGTCTTGGGCTGCTGGATTATGGGCAAGCACTACAATGGACTTAACACCTTGTTTCTTTAACTCGGCTGTGTACTTATTGATAGCTTCTACTTCATCGGTAATCTGCAGGTTTTCATTGCCTTTGGTCACAATCATATCCGGGGTTTCTTGGGTGATGACCCCAATAAAACCAATTTTTTGACCTGCCACTTCTTTAATTACATATGGTTCGTTTGTGATCAGCTCACCTGTTGATTTGTCAAAAGCATTTGCCGCTACAACAGGAAAGTCCATGCCGTCATAACCTTTTGTTCCTTTTGGGTGTTCGCCGCCATTCATCATTCGGCGCAGTTCGGCAATACCTTCGTCAAATTCATGGTTTCCCAGGGTGCCAACATCCATGCCTAAAGACTCCAATACTTCAACGGTTGGCTCATCTTGAAACAGGGCGGAGATCAGCGGACTTCCGCCAATCATGTCCCCGGCATTGACAAGCAGGGTATTAGGATTCGTGGCTTCCCGCTGGCGAATCGCAGCGGCTGTATATTCCATGCTGCCGGCGAGCCTATCACCGACTTTTGTGTCTGTATCAAGCTGGCCATGCAAATCGTTTAAACCAAGCAGTTGTACGTTTACCGGTGTGAAGCCGATGTCCAATTGATAAATTCCAAAGCCTTGTGCATCAGTTTTTCCAGTATAAGAGATATTGCCGCCGTCCTTGGTATATTTTGCTCCTTCTGGCGAAGAGGTAAAGGTCACGTTCACATCTCCTGGAATAGGGGCAATCGACCAGTTGTTATCAGCTGTTGGTGTAATGGTTCCCACTTCCGTGATATAGTCCATCAAGATTTGACGATTTTCATCAGCAGAGTCAATGACAAGTTCACTGCCTTTGATACCAGGGAAGTTCCCGCCGCCGCCGGCACGGTAGTTATTAGTGACGACGATAAAATCTTGGTTTGGATCAACGGGTTGTCCATTGTAAGTAAGGTTCACAACACGGCTTGAATCAGGGTTGACCACATTCCCTTTTACATCATATTTTGCTGGAACAGTCACATCAATTTGGTATTGTACTCCGTCAATTACATCAAAGTTATAGACCGGAAAATTAGGATCTAATAAAGCCTGTTCCTCGGTTTTATGAGGGTCAATCGTATTATACTTGCCAGCTGTCATCTCAATCCATTCCTTAACGGTTGAGCCTTTTACTTTAATGGCCTTTAATGTGTTGTCATACAGGTAAAGGTCACCCGCGCTGCGAATGGTTAAGTCGCCTTTTTGAATTTCTGTGTATTCTGCGACTCCGTTGCGTCCGGCTTTAAATGGAGCGCCGACAGACAGAATCGGCAGGTTTTTCAGTTCAGGCTTGTTAGTCGAAATGTATTTTTCTGCATACCATTTTTGTGCATTGGTCACCACTTGGATGGACGGGTCATCTTGAACAAGGGCAAAATAGCTGTAAATGTCATCGGTTGTTTTGCCAATTGGCGTATTGACGTAATTAATCGTTGCTTCGTGGTCGGCTTTAACAGCGTCCACAATGGATTTCACGGGTTCTACCGCTGGTGAATCAATCTCGCGTGTCTGTGATTGAGAATCAGCTACACTCCATTTGCCTTTTTCCTTCACAAGATCCAGGTCAATGATGCCCAATGAGCCGCCGCCATAACCGGCTTGAACGGCAGGAACACCATTGATTGTTCCTTTGGCATTGTCTACTCCAGGAAGAACTTTGCCGCTAATATCTTTAAATAGTCCATCCAAGGCCGCTTCTGATTTTGCCGGGAATAGTTTATGAGTATGAGAGAAGGTAATCGCATCAATGCCAGGCACTTCACTAAGTGCATAGATGACATCTTCTGTGTTATCTTTATTTCCGCTGAATCCGGAGTGGGTCATGGCAACAATAATGTCCGCGCCTTCTTCACGCATTTGTGGGATAAATTTCTTCGCCGTATCCACGATATTTTTGGTTATGACTTTTCCATCAAGGTTAGCTTTATCCCAGTCGTTGATTTGCGGAGGCACGAAGCCGATGAATCCCACTTTAATGACATTTGTCTTGCCATTTTTATCGGTCACTTTTTTATTGACAATTTTATATGGCGTAAATTGGTTTACATCATTATCTGGATTAGAATCATGGTCATCTACATAAACGTTAGCGTTGATGTATGGGAATTTTGCGTCATCATAGGCTTCTTCAAGGAAATCAAGGCCATAGTTAAACTCGTGGTTGCCCAGGGTTGCCATATCATAGCCCATTTGGTTCATCGCTTTAAATACTGGATGGACTTCTCCCTCTTCTAAAGGATCAACTTTAGCTTTATAAGTGCCAAGAGGAGTACCTTGAATCAAGTCCCCGTTATCAACCAATAGGGTGTTTTTGGCTTCCTCGCGAGCTTTTTTCACCAGCGCAGCTGTGCTGGCAAGTCCCACTTTTGCATATGGAGCATTTTTGTAATAGTCATAGTTTAGCAGGTTTGTATGAACGTCGGTGGTCTCCATTAGCCGAAGATTTACTTCAGATTGAATGGAATTCTTAGGACCCTTCGCTATTGATTCGGCATTGACTTGTGTGGCAGAGAAGAATGGTAAGGTAAAAAGTGTTGCAGCAATTGACGTTGACAAGATTTTCTTAGAACGGCTAGAAACTGTCTTTTTCAACCTGGTTTATCCCCCTAATTATATTTTTTGCGGCAAAAAATGTCGGATTTTCTTTCGGATTCTTAGTTTTTTTGATCATTTTCTGCCTTTTTTGTAACAAGTTCCCCTTAATGATATGAAAATTCTTTGTTTTCTGTAAGGTAAGGAAGTCATGGGACAATGGATGGATATTTTCCGAACAATAAACAGATAAAACGCTAAAAATATACGCGTTGTGAGCAGAAAGGACAAATAACAACACAATACAATGTCGAACATTCGTTTTTTTAGGAGAAGAGATAGGGGAGAATGATATAGGGATATTTCACTATACACCATGTAGTTAACAACAAAAAATTCACAAACGAATTTTGTAGATGAAACTGGACAGTTGTAGTAATATCAAATGGAATTTAAGTAAATACGCTGGTGAAGTAACCTAAGCTATTGAAGGATGAAAAAATATGAAAAGAACAGTAAAAGATCTTACCACAATATTGGCTGGTGCTGCCATTTTTGCAGTGGGTGTCAGTTACTTTACGATTCCTAATCATTTGTCAGAAGGAGGCATTTTAGGAATCACGATTATCACACACTATCTGTTTCATTGGTCCCCCGGTATTGTCAATTTCGTGCTGAATGCCGTACTTCTTGCCGTTGGATATAAATTTTTTGAAAAAAGAACCTTTATTTACACGCTCATTTCTATCGCAGCCTGTTCAGGATTCTTATATGTAATGGAGGATATGGGGAAAAAGCTGACGGATGATTCGTTATTAGCGTCGTTGTTTGCCGGTTTGCTTGTCGGCATTGGATTAGGGTTTATTTTCAGAGCTGGTGGTACGTCAGGTGGAACGACTATTCTAGCAAGAATCGGAAATCAATTATTCGGGTGGAGTATTGGCAATGTCATGCTGCTTTTGGATATGTTAGTTGTGGCGGGATCGGTCTTCATCATTGGTCTGGAAAAAACGATGTATACTGTGCTGGTCGTGTATATCGGGGCAAAGGCGATTGATTTTATCGTCGAAGGGCTTGATGAGCGGGTGGCTGTGTTGATCATTTCCAACGACTCGGGAGAGATACTCGACACGATTACCAACAAAATGCTGCGGGGCCTTACCGTGTTGGACGGACGCGGGGGATACACAGGGCAAGACAAATCAATCCTTTATATCGTGATTAATAAGCAGGAAATTGTCCGCTTGAAAAACTTAATCCATGAGACCGATAAAAATGCTTATGTTACCGTTCATAATGTGCATGAAGTAATGGGTAAAGGCTACAAAGCAAGTTAGAAAGGAACCAGTCCCTGTTTCGGGACTGGTTCTACTTTATAACAGTATCAGGATAAAGTATCCTCTTGCTGATTGTTTTGTTGGATCATGTCCCTTACATCCTGTGTGATTTTATCAAAGGTTTGGTTGACACGGTCCATGACTGCGTCTTGATCGGTTGCTGCCTGGCCCTCGATGCGGTTGTCTTTATCCACTCTATCACCTCCAATGATAGGATGTGTAAATATGGAATGTATAAACATAAAAAATAGTGATTTAAAGCACCCAAATACTTTATTCCCCGTAAAATAAAAGAAAAATACGGAGAGGTGCAGCCAATGTTTCCTTTTACTAATTATTTGGATGCGATAAACAGACAAACGAATCAGTTCATCAGTGACATTGAGCAGGCGATCAATGGGGAGTACAGCGCCATTGACTGCTATGCAAAGCTGGCCAATTTGGCGGGCAACAAACAGGAGCGAGAGCAAATACTTGAAATTCGCCAGGATGAAATTAAGCATTACCACCATTTCGTCCAAATTTATCAAAACCTGACAGGAAGGCAGCCGCAGCCGAAAATTATCGAAGACTGCCCCAACACCTATTTAGCCGGCCTTGAATTTGCGCTCCAGGATGAGCAAAAAACCGTCGACTTTTACCTGGATATATCCGATAAATCAACAGACCCCTACATTAAAGAAGCTTTTCAAAGAGCAGCCAAAGATGAACAAAGCCATGCCGTTTGGTTTCTCTACTATTATGTCAAGGCTAAATAAAAACACGTCAAGCAAGGTGCGTAGACAATACGACAAGTTTGTTCACATACCTTGCTTACCTGTTATAATAGACGGCGGCTGTTCAAAGGTTATTCACTGCTTTTAGATGTCCTTTTTTCCTCCTTAGCCCCCTCGCTGACGGAGGTCTTGCTCTGATGGGTTTCTCTCTTTTTGTCGCTTAAATTAGGTATGATCAGAAGGGCTAGTATGATTAGCAAAGCCCCAAAGAATTGTTGTGTTCCAAAGATGAGATAAATTCCGTAAATAATCATGAGGATACCGATCAGCCGTTGAATCCATCTGATGATTCTCAGAGTCATTCCTCCTTAGATGCAACTGAAACGAAATTGCCCATATAGAATAGATATTATTCTGTTAGTACTTTTATACGTTATTTTGTCGTTTTGTCACGCTGGAAAGATAGATGAAATTTTTGGACAAGAAAACCTCAATTTTACCTTAGTAATACTGATTAATTTCAGTCATTCTATTGGAAACATGACATCCCAAACTGCACCCTAATCAAAATCATCCGCTTAGCCCGCAACATTTCTGACCTAGGCATCCAGGAAGCAGTGAAACTTAATGGATGTGAAATCCTTTATTAGTATAGAAAGAAAAAAATGTCCGCCCTAGGCGAACACTTAGCAAATATTATTTTTTAAGTAAACGTTCTTTGATATCGTCCTTTTGAGCTATAAAAATCATTAGAATAATAACGATTACCAGCAAAAAGGACTCCCATTGATATTGCTTGATTACCAGAAACACAGGAATCATTAAAAATGCACTCAATCCTGCAAGTGTAAGACTTCTAAAAAATAGATAGAGGATGAGGAAAATAGGAATGGCCACTGGTATCAGCAGGGGTTGGAAAGCCACCATGCCACCGACAAAAGTGGAGATCCCTTTGCCTCCATTAAATTTTAAAAAGACCGGCTTTAAATGTCCGATAATAACAAGTGCCAATCCAATCAATTGAACGGGATCCGAAAAATGGAGATAACGGCCAGCCACAACTACTAATGCTCCTTTAAGGGCGTCTCCAAGAAAAGTGAATAGGAAGGCCTTTTTTCCATAAAGACGCCCGGCGTTTCTTGCTCCTACATTACCGCTTCCTAAATTCCGGATATCTTCATGATAAAAAAGCCTTGTCATTAAAAAACCAAACATCAGATTGCCAATTAAATAGGAACACGCAAAGTACACCCATACCATCGAACACCACAGCCTATCTATCGATATCACCTTTATCTATTATTATAAAGTTTTCTAGCCATCTAGTTCATCCTAAATAAACAGCAGCAAACTAATCGCCATGACGGCCATGCCGCCGATTAATCCATAAATTGATAAATGGGCTTCATCATATCTTTTCGCTGCAGGAAGCAGTTCATCGAGGGAGATAAATACCATGATTCCGGCAACAGCTGCGAAAATAATACCAAACGCAATTTCATTTAAAAATGGCATTAAGAACAAATAGGCGGCAAAAGCACCAATTGGTTCTGAAAGGCCGGACAAGAAGGAGAGTTTAAAGGCCTTCCGTTTATCGCCAGTCGCAAAATAAACCGGCACCGAAACGGCAATTCCTTCTGGAATGTTGTGGATCGCTATTGCCACCGCGATGGCAATTCCCAGCTTCGGATCTTGCAGGGCCGAAGTAAAAGTAGCAATCCCCTCTGGAAAGTTATGAATCCCGATGGCCAGTGCCGTAAAGGTTCCCATTTTTAACAAATCTGGCTGTTTCACCTTACTGCCATTGCCATCCATATCTTCCACGGTCCGAAGCTCATGAGGGTTTGATTGTTTGGGGATGAATTTGTCGATGCCTGCAATCAACAGCATTCCCGCAAAGAAGCCGCCGACAGTAAGCCAGTTACCTGGCACCTTGCCAAGAGCATCAACCAAAGCGATTTTTGCTTTGACAAAAATTTCAATCATCGACACATAAATCATCACTCCAGCCGAAAATCCAAGGGTGATTGATAAGAACTTTGTATTGGTATGGTGAGTAAAAAACGCAAGCAGGCTGCCAATTCCCGTTGCAAGTCCTGCAAACAGCGTTAAACCAAATGCTAAAATAAGGTTATCCGGCACCTTCGATACCCCTTTCTTGACTAACTATAAATTTAGTAGAATAGGAATTGGAGATACTTTCAAGTTATACTTTTTATATGCTTGAGTTCAGAAATGTTTCCTTATAGATACATATTTTCGTTTTTTAAAACAGAAAAGGGATGCAGTCAAAAACTGCATCCCTTTTCCAGTTATTTAGAAAGGATAAACGTGCTTCACGCATTAGCTTAACATTCCGCTGACATCGCTCTTTCGGGCCCGCAGGTCTTCCCGAACGGAGCATTTATTTATCATCGTCCTTTTGATTTTGTTTTTGCTGCTGCTGCAAAGCTAACAAAATATCCTGAATATCAACTTTCCCATCATTGTTCAAGTCCGGTATAACATTTTCAGGCTGGACGGGAGTGGGTGCAGCAGGTGGCGGGGTGGAATCGCTGCTAATAGAAACTCCTCCAGCCACAGCTGCAGCCGGTTTAGTCTTTACGGCAAACGTAAAGATTAGCAGAATAATAATCAGGAGTCCTGCTACGCCGTCAACAATATAAATGATGGTGGAATAATCCGACCATAAAAATTTACTGGAGTCTTGCCGTTTTACGGAATTACTGATATATTCCTTGATTTCCGAATGGTTTGGATATATCCGCTGAACCGCTTCAAATTTTTCAAGAGCGTGTTTATAGTAGCCTCCCCAATACAGATTCAGGCCGCCCCTGTATAGCTGGTCCGTTTCGCTCTTAGTGTTTTTTGCGCCTGCCTGATTGACGAACTCCTTCACCGTATTGACTGGTACGGCAAAATTAAAGCCTTGCACTTCCTGGCCATTGACTGTATCGCCCCTGAACGTCAATAACCCGATAATCTGGCCTTTGTCATTGATCACCGGTCCGCCGCTATTGCCATGTGTGGCCGCGGCATTGATTTGAATGACCGGACTTCCTTGGTCCGTTTTTTTCTCAGTCGCCGAGATTTGTCCGGCATTCATGGAAGAAACAAGTGAGGAATCCGGTGATAACAGGTCGGAATCAGCAGCAGCAGGGTATCCACTAACCCAAATATTATCTTGGTTCTGAATGTCATCGGAATCACCAAGTGTTAAGGTAGGCAGGCTCTTGCTTTCGATTTTCAGAACGGCAACATCTTTTCCTTCATTAATAGGGGCCCCGTAGCTTTTAATTTCTCCGTCCAGCTTTTCCCCGCCGGGCAAAATCACCTTGGTCACTTTTTCAATCCCGGTATATTGGGTCCATGCGACCAGATAATCATAGGCCACGTTGTAATCTTCCTGGAAGTAATCGGCCATGGTGGCGACCAACTGTTCAAAGGCAGCATTGGCGACCTCCGCGTCTTCCATTTTTCCGACCTCAACGACATGGGCATTGGTGACAACGTAGCCGTTCGAACTAATGACCGCTCCCGAACCGGATCCCCCGATGACGGTTTGGTATCCCAGTTGGTTAAAAACCGCTTCCACATCGGGATTGTAGTCATTAAACTGCCATCCGACGACTGCATAGTCGAGAATTCGGACGACAGCGGGTTTGGTGTATTCCGCTAGTTTTTGGGCATTGGATAATTTTCCCGTGGAGGGTTTGATATTTATTAAGAAAAAGGATGTTACTATCACTGCAATCAGCAGCAAGATGATAGGGATGGTAAAAAGGGCCCTTTTTTTCAAAATGGTTTTCACCTCTTAAAATGGGATTTTTGAATTACAAATGTAATATATTCCTTGTTTTATAAAATAAAGTTTGTACCGATTAAATATTTTTTCGGCCGGATTTACAGATAGCCAAGACTTTTTGTTATCATGGTGGTTAGATAAAATATAGGAAGGTTGTTGTCAATGAAACTAAACAAAATACATCATGTAGCGATTATTTGTTCAGATTACGAGAAGTCTAAGGATTTCTATGTTCGTGTTTTAGGATTAAAGCCGATTCATGAGGTTTATCGACAAGAAAGGAATTCCTACAAGCTTGATTTAGAGGTGAACGGACAATATCAAATTGAGTTGTTTTCTTTTCCCGACCCGCCTAAACGGCCTAGTTATCCGGAGGCGGCAGGACTGCGGCACCTTGCTTTTGATGTGGAGGACATTCAAGCAGCAGCGGATGAAATAACGGGCCGAGGGATCGCCGTTGAGCCGATTCGAATGGATCCAGTCACCAATAAAAAATTCACGTTCTTTAGTGACCCAGATGGTTTGCCGATAGAACTATATGAGCAGTAAGAAGCATGCTTATGATGGAAACTTAAAGTGTATTCAAAAATTTTAAATATTGTCAAATTGCTATAAAAATCTTCTCTTCGACTGGGTGTAAAATCAATGTAAGATCACTTTTTTACACCTATTTTCTAGGGGGGACTTGTGTGAGTAATTGTTATGTTCATCCTGATACGGAGGCAGTCGGCATTTGCGTTGGCTGCGGGAAATTCATTTGCAGCAGCTGTAACACCGAACTGAAAGGAAAAAATTATTGTAAAAGTTGTTTGAATGATTTATTTGATGAAAATAAGCGGAAACTTGAGAAGTTGGAAGACAATAAACAAAGCCAGCCCATGGTGTTTATGAATGCAGGGGGAGGCGGAGGAGCATCCAGCTCATCCAGTTCATCCAGTTCCTCGAGTAGTTCGAGTGCCGGCGGCCGCGGGGTTGGGGCAAAATACACTAAAAATAAAACTACAGCAGGAATTTTGGCCATTTTGCTAGGCGGCATAGGTGTACATAAATTTTATCTTGGCAGATGGGGGTGGGGAATCCTGTATTTAATATTCTGCTGGACTTACATCCCAGGGATTATCGGTCTCATAGAAGGAATCGCCTATCTTGTTTCCAATCCGGATGATTTTGCCAGAAAACATGACCCCGGATATATCCCCTATTCATAACGGAAAAACCTATGATTACAACGCCACAAGGGTGAGGGCTGTACTTTTCAGCCGCTCGCCCTTTTTTATAAAGGTAAGTACATATTATATGCTGGACTTTGAGATTGTCCGGCTCCCAGCACCCTAGCGCCTTTCTTATACGTCTTAAGACCTAGAAAACTTTCCGCTTGCAGTCCATGGTAAGCAGGAGTTTTTTCATGTATTGTGGAAGTAGTAAAGGGAATCCTTTCCTTTTGCTATCATCCATGAAACATTCATCAGGTTAATTCGTATGAATATAAAGGATTATTAGTCAGGAGTCGATTCAATATGAACCCGTTTCTCTCATTTATTATTAGGTCATTCGTTGCTGTCCCTGTTACCATCATTACGGGATTTGCCAGCTTCGTTTTCTTTGACGTCCATTTTCTTCCGTCAGTAGGCTATGCCATACTCGGAGGAGTAATTGTCCATGTTATTCTTTCCTTAGTCATGACCCATCAATTTTTAAAAAAACATCAGCTATCAAGGAAAGAATACCGCTACATTCAAAAAAATTTGGCGGAAGCCAGTAAGAAAATCCGCAGGTTAAACAAATCATTGTTTGACTTCCGTGACCTTGCTTCTGTCAAGCAGAGAATGGATATCATGCGCATTACTAAAAAAATCCATAAGATGGCTGCCAAGGAACCGAAGCGGTTTTACCAAGCCGAGCCGTTTTATTTTTCCCACTTGGATTCGATTGTGGAACTGACCGAAAAGTATAGTTTCCTTGCATCCCAGCCGAAAAAAAACATTGAGATTAATCAATCGCTGATTGAAACGAAACAGACCTTAAATGAAATGACAAAAGTATTGGAAGATGACTTATATGCCGTCGTGTCCAATGATGTTGACCATTTAAATTTTGAAATAGACGTAGCCAAGCATTCGATTAACAGATACAAGGATTCGAAATTTCCCGATAAGAACAGGTGGTTAAAATGAACGAAAACACTTCAAGCAAAAAAGATAATTTATTAGATGATATTTTGGCTGACCCATTTGGCGAGGGACTTCAACCAGCGAAAGCTTCCACTCCACAGGCTGGGGAAGCCCGCCCAGTCAAATTAATCGATGTGATTCCGGAGGAGCACCGAGCCAAGGCTTACCAGTTGGCAGAACAAATTGACCCGACCAACCATCAAGCGATGATTCAATATGGCAGCCAAGCCCAAAGCAAGCTCCTATCTTTTTCCCATACGATGTTAGAGCATGTGCAGAAAAAGGATGTTGGCGAAATTGGTGAAATTATCGCCGACTTAATGAAAAAATTGAACGAAGTCAATCCGGACGAATTAAGGGATGAGAAACCATCCTTCTTTGGCCGTTTATTCGGAAAAATATCCAGTTCCATGCAGGAAGTGCTCTCGAAATATCAAAAAACGGGGGCGCAAATCGACCGAATTAGCGTGAAACTGGAACGCAGTAAAAACGTCTTGTTGTCCGATATCAAATTGCTGGACCAGCTTTATGATAACAATAAGGAATATTTCCATGCCTTAAATGTGTATATCGCAGCCGGAGAACTTAAACTTGAAGAAATGTACCAAAAAACGATCCCAGAGTTGAAGCGCCAGGCAGAGCTGACCAGTGACCAGATGAAGTTCCAAGAAGTAAACGACATGATTCAATTTGCCGACCGCTTGGATAAACGTCTGCATGACCTGAAGTTGAGCCGAGAAATTACCATCCAAAGCGCACCGCAAATTCGCTTGATTCAAAACACGAACCAGGCACTGGTAGAAAAAATTCAATCATCGATCGTGACGGCGATTCCTTTATGGAAAAACCAAGTGGCAATTGCACTGACGTTAATCCGTCAGCGTCATGCAGTAGAGGCGCAAAAGCAAGTATCGAAGACAACAAATGAGCTGTTGTTGAAAAATGCGGAAATGCTAAAAACCAATACGATTGAAACAGCGAAAGAAAATGAGCGTGGCCTTGTCGATATTGAAACGTTGAAGAAGACCCAGGAAAACTTGATTAGTACTCTAGAGGAAACATTACGGATTCAAGAGGAAGGCCGCAATAAACGCCGAATCGCAGAACAAGAATTGGCTGCGATGGAAAACGATTTGAAAGTAAAATTGTTAGAAATAAAAGGGAATTAACCCCATGTCTCCTGTGTGCTATAAGCACCAGGAGCTTTTTTCTTGAAGGTTGGCACTTGACCTATTAGAAGGAAAGCCTGGTCACAAGGTCATTGATGGTTCAGAAAATTCTGTCCAGCAATAGGAAACTAGACACTTTCCTTTTCCTTCAGATTTATGTATATTTTTCATATAAACACATAAATCGTACGAAACGGCAAACCCATTGAAAAATGGTGACGCAAAACTATAGGGGCTACTGTCTAACGGCAACGCCAGCCAGTTACCGAACACGACCTACTTCCACGATTTATGTCTATCACAATTGAGGAGGGCCTTCATGTGTTAAGAATGTTATTAAAGGGCAAATACTACTACCATTTTTTTCAGCAGCGCCATAACGAACTGCTGCAGCAAGATTGTTTATGTGAAGAACTAAGAATTAAATTAATGGTAAAAGCAATCTATCATAATAGCAAAGTCGTGGAAATTGGAGCACGATTGTAGAATAAAACACGCTGGGTAATGACTCCCGGCGTGTTTTTATTTGATTTGAAATTGGCAGCTATCGAGGCAGTGCTGGTATATCTGATAAAGAAAATACAGAACGAGGATAAAATTGTTCATATTTATCCAAAAAGTGGTCACCCTAATAGCAGCAAAAGGAGGAATGATTTTGAAAGATAAACAGGACGAAACCAGCGAGGGATTAAATCAAATCTTTGAAATCATCAATGCGAAAGGCGATATTGGTGAATTGGGACAAATCGTCGAGAAATCGGAAGACACGTCCAGCGGTCAGACAGAAAGTCCAACAAAATGATAAGTATAATCCCATGGACCTAGGCGAAAATCAAGGTCCATTTTATTTGAATGTGGAAAGAATGTGGATAAAACACGGGATAATGTGGACTATTCCGCTTGTTTTGTGGAAAAACACATCGATTATGTGGATAATGTCAATGTTATTGTCATATAAATCATAATTATTAAACAGTTGGCACTTACAATGTGAATAAATCTGTGGATAAACGCCGAAAGTTGTTGATAACCAACTGGAATCTGGGGAAAACCATGTGCATAATTAGTTAGGACTATTTTATCAGGGGAAATTGGTAGGTTGTAAACTTAAAACATTCGCCTTATTCACTCATAGATCAGGAGGAAATATGAAAATAAGACCCATCATTATTTTGGTTGTTTGTTTTCCTATAATAGTTGCTTCAAGCATAGCAGCAGCCAGCAGTGTACAAACCAGTTCGCTAATCGACAGAAAAGACCAGAACACAACCCCATCATCAGAAAGACCACACCCTGTTATTACAGGGAAATCCACTCCTATCCTAATAACCAGTAAATTGCGTCCCAGCACTGCAAAAGAAGTTGGGATGGTGGCCGCCCCTCTGCAACAAATCGACAGCGTGATGAAACACTATATCTCCCAAAAGTTTTTCCCCGGTGCAGTAGCCTTTGCAGCTAGAGGAGGGAGAATTGTCAAACATACCGCCTATGGTTACTCCGCTCGTTATAAAGACAACAAGTTTACGGAACTGGATAACCCAATTGCAATGAAAAAAAACACCATTTTTGACTTGGCATCGATCAGTAAAATTTTTACTACAGTGGCGATCATGCAGCTTTATGATCGTGGGCTTTTTGGACTTGATGACCCCGTTGCCAAGTATATTCCTGAATTTGCATCGGTTGGGAAGCAACAGGTTACCATTCGCCAGTTATTAACCCATCGGTCCGGCCTAGCCGCGGGGATTCCGCTCTATGCACAAGGCAGGTCACGAGAAGACCGCCTGCGGTTAGTCTTTCAGCAGCGGTTAAAAAGCATGCCAGGTACCAATTATGAATATAGTGATTTAAACATGATTACCCTAGGTGCTTTGATTGAAAAACTTTCCGGTCAGCGTCAGGACATATTTGTCAAAGAGAATATTACTGATCCGTTGGGGATGAGGGATACCATGTATAACCCACCAAAATCTTTGAAAAAGCGGATTGCTGCCACGGAATACCAGCCGCTCCTAAACCGTGGCCTAGTCTGGGGAGAAGTCCACGATGAAAATGCCTGGGCACTTGACGGTGTGGCTGGCCATGCGGGTGTTTTCTCTACCGCCGAAGATTTGGCCAAGCTGGCCCATGTGTTTATTAATCGGGGAAACTATGGCGAAAAACGTATCTTGCGGCCGGAAACGGTAAAATTATTGCTGGAAAATCAAAACGAAGGCGTCCCTGGCCATGATCACGGGCTTGGCTGGGAACTAGGGCAAAATTGGTATATGGGTGCACTATCTGAAGGGACGTATACTTTTGGCCATACAGGCTATACCGGCACTTCCATTGTAGTCAATCCGAACACGAAAACGGTGGCAATTTTATTGACTAACCGCGTCCATCCAAGCAGAAGCATGGGTTCGATCAATGAGCCAAGGAGGCTGTTTGCCCGGTCTATCGCGGACGCCATTCCAGTTACGATTCCGGGTCGAGGCGCTGCCTGGTTTGCCGGATATGGCAACAAGTTAAACCGGATGATGGAAGCCGACTTGCACCTAAAAGAGGATACGATGTTAACCTTTGTAACCTGGCACATGATGGAAGAGGGCTGGGATTATGGATTTGTGGAATTGCTAAGAGCTGGGGCATGGAAAAAGCTAGCCGAATTCACAGGTACCAGCAAGGGCTGGGAAACTCAAAAACTTTTAGTACCGAAAGACGCAAAAATGTTGCGGTTTGTTTATAGAACAGATAGTTCTATCAATAAGCGCGGCTGGTATGTGTTACATCCAAAGCTTGGGGAAAAAAAATTGACCTTTAGCCGGAATAGCTGGCAGCTGAGAGACTATTAAACCACACCCATGAGGGATACTTTTACTAGGCTTTGTTAAACGATAATGTTGATCTTTTTAACTCTGATGATTGGAGCGGAAGGTGCTCGACTCCTGTGGGAGTACGGGGCCGAGAGGAGGCTCCCCGGCACGCCTGCGGGTTCGCTGAGCGCCTGGAGCGGAAATCAACAGCCAAATTAAACAGAACCTTTTACTAAAGAGGTGACAAAACTTGCTCATCCTTATGAAGGCGTTAATAACAGCATTTTTACTGGCGGCATTTTCAATCATGGAAATTCCCATCTCAGGAACAGCAGCCCAAACGGCTGTCAAGGACTTAGTGATTGACCTTAACGTACCTCAAGTGACTAGAAACGCAGCGGCTAAGCAAATTCAGTTAAATGCCCTGCACATATACAATGACGGGCATTTTATGCAATCCCTCAGGCAAACTGCCAGTCACGATCTACAACATGATGCTAGTGTACTATTTGGTTTTGGCCATGGGATTGGGTATGAATAGGGAGGTGTTTTTCGTGAAAAAATGGCTCGCCGAAATGGTGGCGGTGCTGCTGGTCCTCTCCACAGCCCCCGGTGCTGCTGCCGCCAGCATCAATGAGCAGAAGGTTCGATTAGGGATTGAGGTCCTGCTTGAGGACCAGATTAACTTAATAAATGGCAAGCGCGTCGGATTAATCACCAATCCAACCGGTGTCAATCAACAGCTTACTAGTATAGTTGATATCCTTTACCATCATCCGGCCGTTAAGCTTACGGCACTATTTGGTCCGGAACACGGTGTACGCGGCAGTGCTCCAGCTGGTTCGGTTGTTGAATCTTATTTGGATGAAAAAACCCGGATTCCAGTATACAGCTTGTATGGCAAGACGAAAAAGCCAACCCCGGAAATGCTGGCTAACGTGGATGTGCTGGTGTTTGATATTCAAGATGCCGGCGCCCGCTTTTATACCTACATCTATACGCTAGCTTTAGCAATGGAGGCGGCAAAAGAGAACCATATACCGTTAATCGTACTGGACCGTCCCAATCCGATTGACGGGATCAAAGTGGAAGGCCCTATCTTGGAAAAGAAATATTCTTCGTTTATCGGGAAGTATCCGATTCCGGTCCGGCACGGGATGACGGTAGGGGAATTGGCCCAGTTGTTTAATAAAGAATTTAACATTGGCGCCGATTTGACGGTTGTTAAAATGGAGGGATGGAAGCGCCGCATGTATTATGATGAAATTTCATTACCGTTCGTCATGCTTTCACCGAATATACCGACTTTAGATACGGCAATGGTTTATTCAGGCTCAGCGCTTCTTGAGGGGACGAACATTTCCGAAGGACGCGGCACCGCAAAGCCATTTGAGTTGCTTGGGGCGCCTTTTATCAACGGCGAGGATTTAGCGGGAAAACTCAATTCTTACCATTTGCCGGGCGTAGTTTTCCGGGCTGCTTCATTTATCCCGACAGCGTCCAAGCATGGTAATAAATTATGCCAGGGCATTCAAATTCATGTGACCAACCACAACTCCTATCGGCCTTTTGAAACAGGTCTTTACATTGTGAAAACCATTCATGATATGTATCCGGATCAGTTCCGCTTTCTAACACCAAACAGCGCTGGAATCTCCTTTTTTGATACTCTCGTTGGCAATGGCTCCATCCGCACTGCAATCGAAATTGGTAAATCAATCGAACATATGAAACAGGAATGGCAGCCGGCATTGGATGAATTCTTAAAAATCCGTAAACAGTATTTGCTCTATAAATAATCGCCCCTGTATTAGGGCGATTTTTTTACGTCTTAAGGTTTACTTAAGGTTTAGCCATTATATTAAACCTAGCCATACAGTAAATGAAGAGGAGCAAGTGCGATGCAAAAGCAGAAAAAAAGAAAGATCACAAATATAAAGTTTGCACTAGATAGTTTAATGGCGGTAACCTTTGTGCTGTTTTTTAATAAACGTGTTTTGGGAGGCTTGACGTTCCACGAAATTGCCGGGTTGGCGATAGGAGTGGCATTTTTCACACATATAGCGCTCAATTGGCGCTGGGTAAAAAACGTGACGTTGAAGCTTTTTGATCGTAAGCTGCCTGCTAAAACAAAATGGGGGTATGTACTAAACCTGTTGTTATTGATCACCATGGCATTTATTATTATCAGCGGTATTTTAATTTCAAGGGTGGTTTTCCCAAACATCAATTTCGGAAATGAACAATGGTTTAAAATGTCCCATATGGCCATTTCTTATATAGCTCTAATTCTAGTAGCTGCCCATGTAGGATTACATTGGAAATGGGTGATCAACGTCTTTAAGGACATCGTTAAAGTAAAAACATCTAAACCTGTCTCGGGAATCATCGCAAAAGTCATGACAGTCGGACTATTAGTGTTTGGAAGCTATGAAATCTACACTACCAATTTCATCAATCAAGTGGGACGCGTAACCAACGTGTTTAGTGTCTCTTCGTCACAAACGACTGAAGGTAATTTTCATGGTGGGGAGAAACCGGACTTTGCTGGAGGCGACTTCGAAGCAGGGGACAGGCCGAACTTTGCTAAAGGCAGCTTTGAGGCAGGAGACAGGGCAGATTTTGCAGATGGTGACGTCAAGGGCGGAGAGTTTGACAAATCGGCTCGCACGGAAGGCGGATTTAAAGGAGTAAAAGGAGAATTTGGCAAGGCAAGTGTAATCAATGTCATTGTCCAGTATTTTGGGATTATGGCCGTGTTGATCATTATCATCTATTATCTTGATAAATGGCTGGGGAAAAATAAACGTAAGAAGCAACAAACGAACAGGAATAAAGACGACGAATTGGCAAGTGCTTAAACAAAAAGGGGTCTGCATTGGAGTAGCAGACCTCTTTTTGTACTATAAAGCTCCACGGATTGATTAACAGCGAGGGGAAATAAGGGGTATTGCATCAGGCAATTAGAATTCAAGAAATTTATTAACGACCGTATGAGTAAAAAAAATAAGAGAAGAGGAGTTAATAGGCGGTATTGCCTATTGTCCAAGGTCAAAGAAGAAGAGAACAGTAGGTAATCAAAGGGTATTAACAACCGAACTAAAGGTAGGGAGTCGAGATCTGTCGTTAATAGAAATGGAAAGCAAAAATGAAATTTTTCATGAAAGATGTGAGTTGGGAGGAGTAATCTTTCCCTCATAGTAAGTCCATTGGTCAACTCCAACGGCGTGATAGTTTTGCTTCAATATCCTCCCAATCGTCTTCATAGACACAAACGAATTGGTCCATACATAAACAACGTTTGAAGTTATTTTAATGTCTGGGAACAAGAGCCTTAGCTCCTCTATACTCCTCACAATAGTAGTATCAACCCACTCCACATGTCCGCATGTTTGGCAAACAGCCTTCTTACCATGATTAACAATAGAAAAAGAGTTACAGTTCCCGCACGTAGGCCCCTTTTTTAAAGTATAAAAGTCATAAGATGGAAGTCTCGTGAAAGTGGGTTTAGTAATGTGCAATGAAACTAGCTTTTCAGCTAGCTTAATGTGTCTCTCAGTTGGTTTCCTAGGGAGCGCATCAAGTTTTTTCATGAGATGATTTAGTTGAGTTGGTAAGAAAAATGGTTTATGTAGAGGGGCTTGGTATAAAGAGAACTCGGGGTTCACGAATACAACAGAACCTTCAGCAGGGAGATAGTATCCTAGATTTTGTAGTAACTGTCGGAGTAAGGACTCACAGCGGGTTAATTGGAGAAGTGGGTCCTTTATTTCCTTACCGGAAATGGTGTTAAGCCGATCTGATTCGTAAAAATAATCACCTTCATAATTTTTTATCTCGTATGGTAAAATAATCTCGTTTGAGATGATTAAAGAATCAATCTGAAACTGAGTGCCTTTAACCCCTAGCAGCAAATCATTCAGTATCAAAATATCGCTTTGCAGTCCCCCAGTCATTTGATCAAACCTTACTTCGCCTTCGTAGCTTTTCTAAAGATATAAGTAGTTTCCTTTATCTGTTTTTGACAAGGTCATTCGAATGTTTAATATTCTTAGAATTTTTAACCCATCTGATAAGGACCGGGGTTTTAATACTCTTGCCATAGGCATCTTCCTTTCATTATTGACCTATACCAATCATATATAAAATATCCCATCTATCTTTACGGAAGGAGTGAATATTTTGTTAATAATGCTGACAATATGACATTTGTCACCTCATATTGGTGACAATGCTTACTAAAAATGACACCCCCTGCCACAGTACAATAAAGTCAAGAAATCAGGAGGTGTTTCACAAATGAACGAAATTTTAACTGTGCAAAACGTGACAAAGTCCTTTCAACATAAACTTGCCGTCCATAATGTCTCTTTTTCTATAACCAAAGGCCAGATAACAGCCATCCTGGGACCAAACGGGGCCGGGAAAACCACAACCATTTCGATGATCCTCGGCCTGCTAAAACCTACGTCAGGAGAAATACGGTTATTTAACCGGCTGCCGCACGAAAAACAGGTCCGGGAAAAACTCGGAACCATGCTGCAGGAGGTCAGCGTGATGGGGGGCTTAAAAGTACGGGAAATCCTCGCATTAATTAGAAGCTATTATCACGAGCCGCTCCCTATGGGAGAGCTGATCAGTCTGACGGGCCTTACCGAACAAGATTTAAAAACCCGGGCTGAAAAATTATCCGGCGGTCAAAAGCGGAGACTCAGCTTTGCTTTGGCACTCGCTGGAAATCCAGAACTAATCATTTTCGATGAGCCGACTGTCGGCATGGACATCACTGCTAGAAAGCAATTTTGGCAAACAGTAAGAAAGTTGGCCGACCAAGGTAAAACAATCATCTTTTCCACCCACTACCTGCAGGAAGCCGATGAAGCCGCCGACCGCATCCTGTTGTTCAAGGACGGCGCAATCGTCGCCGACGGAACACCGGAACAAATCAAGGCCAGCATCAATAAGCAATCGGTCTCGTTTATCGTCGACCCGGAAACCTCTCTGGAAAAATTGTATCAACACAGCAAAATTGACCGAATTTATCGAAAAAATAACCGGGTATATGCGGAAACAGCCAGCACTGACCGGGTGCTAGAATTCATTTTCCAAGAAAAAATCGGAGCACGGGATATTCAAATTGAACGCGGCAAGCTGGAGGAAGCGTTCGAACAGCTGACCAGCGAAGCAAAGGAGGCTATCTAACATGAAAGCATTTCAAATGCAATGCAAAATAGAGATGATTCGGGTATTAAGGAACCGGTATTTTGTCTTTTGGTCATTGTTCATGCCGATTATCTTCTACTACGTGTTTACGAACTTGGTGAATTCAGATGTCCCAAATCAAGCAGAATGGCAGGCGCATTATTTAATGTCGATGACGGTGTTCAGCGTGATGGGCTCCTCAATGATGACATTGGGAATCCGAATGGTGCAAGAACGTTCGCAAGGCTGGTCAACCTTTATCCGTACGACTCCTCTGTCTGACAGTGTTTATTTTGCGGCGCAAATGATTGGCCAAAGTGTCATCCATGTATTGTCGATTACCATCATTTTCATCGCAGGTGCGATTATTAATGATGTCAGTTTATCTGCCCTTGAATGGGTGTTGAGCGGCTTGTGGATTTTGTTTGGATCACTTCCGTTTCTTGCAGTGGGCACCATGATTGGATTGATGAAAAAAGTAGAAACGGCGGCTGGCATAAGCAATGTGGTCTATATGGTCTTGGCTGTTACTGGCGGCTTATGGATGCCTCTCGAAGTCATGCCAAAAGTGATGCAAAATATCGCCCAATGGCTGCCATCCTACCATTTTGGCAATGGTGCCTGGGAAATTGTTCGCGGCGAAATGCCGGATTGGAAAAATATGCTGATTTTAATCGCCTATTTAGTCCTGTTCATGCTACTATCAAAGTATATTAGAAGAAAACAAGAAGCGGTGTGATGTGGATGAAACGAAATTTCAGCCTATTTCCGAGCCAATTCGGTTTCTTTCCCTACATTTTTCTCATCTATGTGGGTTTTCCCATCTATTACCTGACGAAGGAGACGCAGGGGGTTAAGCAACTGATTGGCTATGGAATGGTGCTGCTGTTTTTGGTCACGTACCGGCAGCTTTATTTTTGCATGGGGAATAAAAAATTCACCTACTGGCTGACAGTACAGATGGCCATTGTGTTTATACTAAGTATGTTTTATAGCTTAAATCATATTTTCCTAGGGTTCTTCCCGGCTAATTTTATTGGCTGGTACCAAAATAAGACGGTGTTCTACCGCGGGCTGTTCAGCCTCGCTGTGATTGAAATCCTCCCATTTGTCTACCATATTGCCCAAACGGGAAGTTTTTTCACAGCTTCCGAACTCATTTTCTTTATTCCTTTTTTAATTATTATGCTGATTTCACCGTTTGGAATCCGCTCCATGAATCGCAGGATGGAGCTGGAAAAACAACTCGCACAGGCCAATAAGCAAATTGAAGAACTGGTCAAACGAGAGGAACGGGTACGGATTGCCCGGGATTTACATGATACCCTTGGCCATACATTGTCGTTATTAACCCTTAAAAGCCAGCTTGTCCAGCGGCTGATCCCGGCCGACTTGGATCGGGCCAAAAGCGAGGCCAAGGAAATGGAAGTCACGTCACGTGCCGCACTAAAACAAGTACGGGAACTGGTTTCAGATATGCGGGCGGCGACCATCGCTGAAGAGTTAATCCAAATTCAGCAAATCCTTCGGGCGGCTGGAATTACTTATCAATACAATGGAGAAGCTGATTTTTCAAAAATTCCCCCGTTTACGCAAAACATTCTTGGTATGTGTATCCGTGAAGCAGCAACCAATGTGGTCAAGCATAGCCGGGCAGCCCATTGCCAGGTAACAACAAAGCTATCAACGAAGAATTTGAAAATCATGGTTTTAGATGATGGGATGGGGGTTCCGAAAGATCAGCTGTTTGGCAACGGCCTTAATGGTATGAAGGAGCGGCTGGCACTTGTGGATGGCTATCTGTCATTATCGAACCATAATGGAGCTGTTTTGCAAATTACGGTACCGATTGTAAAAAAAGAGGAGGCTGCCGTGTGATTCGATTGTTTATTGCAGAAGACCAGCGAATGCTATTAAGTGCGCTTGGGTCTCTGCTAGATTTAGAAACCGATATGAAAGTAATCGGCCAAGCCACATCTGGAGAGGAAGCATTGAAGGCGATTTTGGAGCTTGAGCCAGATGTTTGTTTGATGGATATTGAAATGCCGGTGATGAATGGCTTAGAGGTGGCGGAAGAACTGGTGCGCAGGTCTTCGGTGAGCAAGGTCATCATACTTACCACTTTTGCCCGTCCAGGCTATTTCGAACGGGCTGTCAAGGCAGGCGTCCAAGGCTATTTGCTAAAGGATGGAGAAATCGACGAGCTGGCCGATGCGATCCGTAAGGTGGTCAATGGGAAACGGATTTTTAGCCCAGAGCTGACGGTTAATGTCTTTCGGGAAGAAAACCCGTTGACGCCAAAAGAGCAAGAAATCTTAAAGCTCGCCGCCTTAGGTAAAACTACAAAAGAAATTACTAAAGAACTCTATTTATCATCTGGCACTGTCCGAAACTATATATCAGAAATCATCCACAAACTCGGCGCTAAGAACCGCACCGAAGCCGCGAGCATTGCTGAGAAAAAAGGATGGATATAAATGTTGCAAGAAGATTTCGGATTCACAAAAGCATAGTCATTATTAAAAAATGCAAAGGGAAACGCTCCTTTGCATTTTTTTGCGCAAAATTATTTCTGGCCTTGAAGCATAAGCTGCAGTCCAAGCCCAATGTAAATGGTTCCTGCGAGTTTGCCCTTTAAGTGTGATAATCGACTTCTTTCATTGGTGAAAAGCCTCCGCCCAATCGAGCTTGTCAGAATGGCCAATAGCGTGGTGTATACAATACTCATGGCGACAAAGGTCAGTCCCAAGAGCAGCAATTGAAGGACCATCGGCGTACCGTTATGAGTTGCGAACTGTGGTAAAAAAGCCAAAAAAAATAGGGCCGTTTTGGGGTTCAACAGTTCAACCAGCAAAGCATGCCGGAAGGATGCGGCAGATGCTGAGTCTTTTTTTGCCTCTACGACAGTTTTTGCGTTTCCTTTAGCTTTTTCAAAAAATGACTTTATGCCAATAAAAATTAAATAAGCGGCACCCAAGTATTTCACGACTTCAAAGGCAAAAGAGGATGTCATGAGAATCGCAGAGAGCCCCAGAACGGCTGCGAGGGTATGGAGCAAATCACCCACCGCAATCCCAATACCGGTGATAATTCCTGATTTTAGGCCGCCCTTAGCGGTCTGAGTTACCGTTAATAAGACGGCAGGACCTGGAATTAAAAACAGTATTAGTACCACTAAAATAAATGAAATCATTCCATTCAACTCCGATACCAATTCACTTTTATTCATTTTATCATAATATTGAAAATATTTTAGAGCAAATTAGAAGTGGCTGATGTCTTATTTGGGAACCCGAACCTCCATTGACAAAGAAAAAGGAAAGAAAAGGCACTAAGATATTTACCTATAAATGTATTTATTCTGATACAATTAGCATAGGAAATTTTGTTTAATTTGACAAAGTTCTTCAAATTATTTAGGAGTGGGACAAACAAGATGAAGAAAAGCTTGCTGCCAGTTTTAACGTATTCTCCAGCTGTGTTACTTTTGATTTACTATTTAATCGGAGGAATTTCAAAATTTGGTTCAAACGAAGTTATTGTTCTAACAGTCTATCTCGTTCTCGGGACTATTGCTAATTTCTCCATCAACAGCAATCATTTTATATTTTCATATCTTAAACAACAGGACGAGGACCTGACAAAAAATCCTGAGACGAACCAAATTGCTTCAAATGTTTGGAGAGAATACATTACCAAAAAAGAAACCACCAAGGCACAGCTCAATATTTCATCCTTCATTGAGATGTTTATGTCCGAATATACCATCCATAACAATACCAATATTGTGCAGCGAATGAAGTTGATTCATACGTATGCTTCCATTTCGATTCTTGTCGGGGTTCTGGGAACATTTGTCGGATTGGTGTTCTCCCTTGCAGCCATCAACCCGGAGAATATCGATAAGTCGATCTTAAATATTTTGTCGGGGGTTCACACTGCCTTCTTTACAAGTATCGGCGGGATTCTGTTCTCAATTGCCATCAATCTCCATTCAAAAATTAGAAACTCGGAGCACCTGCTTGTGCAGGTCATGTTAAAAATAGAAAACTATATTACCCAAAAGGACCAAAAGACGGCGGATTACTATGTCGTGGAGGCGCTTGGTGAAGTCAAAGAGGCGATTTTTAACATGGGACGAGCCTTCTTAGATGTTGCCGGTATAGCAAAGGAATTCAAAACTGCTACAGATAATCTCAACGCCTTTAATAATGAATTTCAGCAAAACACAACTGCCGTTAGCGGCCTGTTTGGCGATATGAAAGTCATTACCAAAGCGTTTAATAAAAAAGCAAACCTAATCCATGATGACTTTTCCAAACTATTTGATTACTTTCAAAATCAAGATGAATATTATCACGCCATGAAAGAGTCTTTTGAGCAAACCATAGTCGAATTAAAGTCATTTGCCGGTTACCAATCTAGAAATATGGATGGCATTGTCAAAAGCAATGAAAAAGTGCAGAAATTACAGGAAACGCTGTTTGCCAACGTCCAGCAGGCGGTACAACATTCTTACACTGAAATGCATGAATTTTTTCAGAACACCGCTGGGCAAATCTCACAAATTGCTGCTCAAAGCCAGTCGCAAGGCGAATTCAATACAGAACTTGCCGGGGCAATTCATAAACAGATGGAAAAAAACCAGGCAAGTCTGCTAAAGCAGCTTCATGATCTGAATGACCAAAACAGTAAGGTAAATGACTCATTTATGGTTGCCGTCAATACGTTGGAGAATTACTTCACAACGAATCAATGGTTTGAAGCAATATCACAAGAATTAGAAAGATTGATGAAACAGAATAGTGACACTTTCCATAGCCAATCAAAACTTATAACTCAATCAATCTCCGAGGATATGAAAAAATTAATCCAGCAGAACTATGCGGCACTGCAAACCCAGGCAGACATGTTGACCAAAACACTCCAGCAATATAAGGAGGAAACAGGTGAATTGTCAAAACAATTGGGGAACATGGCTTATTCCGATTCCTCGTTGCAAACCAGTGTAGATGAGCTGACCAACACGACAAATAGGCTGATAGATAAACTAAACCAGCCCATGCCTCAACAAGCTGAAAAAGAGCCTGTTGTGAATGGATAAATGCCGGAAGTCCTTTCCGATGGAAGCAAAAGTGAATGTTAATCATTGAATCAAAGAGGAAGTGGATGGAAGGTCATGAAAGAAAACTATAGAAGACTCATAACGGGACGGGACGAGGAATCCAATTTCTGGCCGACGTTTACCGATTTACTATCAACGATTCTGCTGGTAATTCTGATTATATTTGTGGCGGTTATAATCAGCATCAACAAAGAAACAAAAGCCATGCAGGAAAAAGTGAAGGCAAGCCAGATTGAAATCGACAGGCAGGCAAAACAAATCGCCGAAAAAGAAAAACAGATTGAGATGTTATCCTATATTCAGAAAGACATTGTCAATGATTTGGACCAAGAGTTTAAAAAGCAAAATCTCGCGATATCCATCGATAAGGATACCGGGGCGATTAAGTTTAGCAATGATTTACTTTTTGAAGAAGGGCAGGATGTCATTAAGCCTGAATTTCAGCAGATGCTGCACCAGTTTATCCCTATTTACTTTGCCACCCTCTACGGCAAATATAAGGATCATATCGCAGAGGTTGTGGTTGAAGGACACACGGACGATAAAGGCGACTATATGTATAACCTGGATTTGTCCCAACGCCGGGCTTTCAGTGTGGTCAAATACATTTTAAGTGATGAATTCGGAGACTTTCCTTACAAGGACCAAGTAACGAAAAATATCACCGCCAATGGCCGGTCAGAAAGCCAATTAAAAATGGTAAATGGACAAGTGGACCGTAACCAGTCAAGACGGGTAGAATTTAAATTCAGACTGAAAAACAGTTCTGAAGGAACCGCAACCAACTAATTCAAGTTTGTCAGGGAGCTGTGAAAATGGCTGACATTAACCAATATAGAACAATGAAAGAACTTTATACCAGTGAACATCTAACGGTTTACCAAGCAGAAGATACAAGCAGCGGTGAAATCACACTAATAAGGCAGTTGAATAAGCTTGCTTTCCGGGATTCGTGGAAGGATTTATACCGCTTTTATGGCAATAAGATTACCAACTATAAGTACCTGCCTTCTGTAAAGCGGATTGATGAGCTAGATGACAGCACCTATGCTGTTTTGGGCGGGAGTGAAGGAAACTTATTAGAAAAAGGACAAATCCTAACAGGAAGTCAAATTGACCAGCTGCTAGAGGCCTTTATTCATTTGCATCAAAACAACATTGTCCATGGAAAAATTTCTAGGTTTCATATTTGGATTAAAGAAAGCGGGGGTCTCACTTTATACGGTGCCGGTGAGAGGTCAGTTTTATATCCTGAGACTAAGCTTACCTTTCAGGATGATATCAATCAACTGATTACTCTTTTAAGAAACCATTCCAAAATCAATAATTCCTACTTTGAGGGGATTGGTTTTGAAACCATTGAAGATCTTCAGGAGTGGGCCCTTTCAAAACTGGCGTTTCCTAAGCCAGGATTAGTGAACAAGGGAGTAACAGCCAACAAGGTCTTTGGGGAACCGGCTAAGGTCCAGCAAACAAAAGATGAAAGGAAGGAACCGGTTCCTATACCCTTTCAAGCATCTCCTGAAAACAGTCCAAAACAAAATTCACTGCTCAAATGGCTTGTGCCCGCTACTGTATTGTTAATGATCGTCATGGGTTCCATTTGGGCACTAGGATTGAATGATTCTGCAGTTAAGAAAGCGAACGGAAACACGGTGAAAACACCGGCTGCCGCCAAAAACACCACAACGATGTCGGCCCAAAAAGCCGAAGCCCCAAAAAATGGACCATCATTCGACTTGAGCCAGTTTGCTGAATTATTTCCAGGATGGCAGCTAATAAAAGGGGAATCAATCAAACTAGCTGGGACTCCATATACACTAGTGGCCGCTGCACAAAAACGTGATGATTTATCAGGTGTCGTGAAAATTGGAATTTTAACGGAAGCCAATGGCAGCATGACGAAGGTGTGGGAGTCATCCGAATATGCAAGTTTTTTGGCAGAGCCCACGGATTATATCCAGTCGTTTTTGACCATTACTCAGTCTGACCAGCAAAAGGGACTGTTAGTATTTGATTTGCCTGATAATGGATCGTTAGGAATAGCTTCAATTTATGGCTTAATGATTCAGCCAGGAGGAAGTGCTGAACAGGTTTGGACAGGGCCAGGCTTTGGAATTAAGAAGCAGAATGACGTGATAACAGTAATGGACATCGGGGTAAAAAACTTATCGCTGTCAAATGGCCAGTTTAGCCTGGAGGAAAAATCGAGAAGTGAGTCGGCTCCTGCCGATGCGCAAACGTTCCTGTTTGATATCGATGCTTCTGGGGCTGTCATCCCTGTAAATGACAAAGAGATAACAGTTAAAGTGGGGGATAAATTAGCCTTCATCCCAGCAAATAATGAAGCAAAACGGAAATTTGATCAAGGTGAGATTTCGATTTATACCGATGTGTACACAACGGGCAGCTTGTCTTTAGCCAATGCCTATTTGCTCGATCATGGGAATTATGTGGAATTTGACACACCAGGGGAATTTCATTTCGTTCTTGAAGCGGTTGGAGGACCAGAACTAAATGTCGACCATCCATTTCCGACGTTTACAGCACGTGTGAAAAAATAAAGGGAATCAAGAAGCAGCGTATCTTGCTGCTTTCTTGGTTCCCTTTATCATTATTTATTACTGCTTGCCTGTTCCACAAAAGGGTACTCGTAACTATCGGAGGGAGAAAGAATCAGTTTATTACCCTCCAATTGTACATCACTTGTTCCTTTAAATGACTTCACGAGTTCTAGTGGGTCACTATTGGTATTATTACTAGGTTCTTTATATACCCAAACATAAGATTCTGATTTTCTGTCACTTACTGCAATGACTAACTTACCAGTCTCATTTTTCTGACCAAAATTATGTTCCTTGATATAAATGGAGTATCCGGGCTTCAAAGAACCGTCACTCTCAACTAGACTCGTTTTAAAATCAGTGGTCGATAATGGGAATTCCCATGGTTCCTTGTCGTCTAGAATTAATAGGCCCCTAAGACCGCTTTTATCCAATGAAAATTTGATTTGTCTGGACTGCTTGCCAAGTTTGACTTCCAGTGGCTTTTCCGGTTCGGCAAAATCCCATTTTAAAAAGGAATCTAGACTTATTTTCTGAATGGTCTGCTTAGCAGAATCACTAGTTTCTTTTTTGTTTTTGTTCTCACTGGCAACAGGTTTTGGATTCTTGCCCAAGAAGTGGTCAACTCCGAACCATGCTCCACCACCGACAATTCCAACAGCAAGTAAGGACAACAACAGCTTTATCCCATTTTTCTTGAAAAACTTCACAATTGGGCTGGCTGTTTCGGTTTCAACTTCTTTCAACAGCTTTTTAAGGCTTCCATTCGGAATGTCCTTTAATTGATTACGGAAGGATTTATTTTTCCATAACGACTGGGGATGATTAATCAAATAATTTTTTAATTCGGTTTTGTATTGCTTATTTACTAGCCATTTTGTGTTCATCCTAATAAATGCTACGAATGTTTTCTCATCACAGAACTGAACAAGATGTTTGATTATACCGCGATAATCAACTTCCCCTGTATCCGTACTAAAGGCGATGATGAAGACCGGAAATTGATCAGGGGTAACCTTGGTTAACAATTCCTTAAGCGTGTCTCTTAATAGTTCACGGTCAGCCCTTCCCAAAGAATTCAAGCTCACATAAGCAGCTTGCGATGGATTGCTGAGTAACTTATATAAGGTAATAGTGACAAAATAATTCCGCATAGATTGCTCATCTTTGACCCTAACATCATTCGGAAAAATTTTTCCGAACTTGAGGATCTCATCGATGCTCAACTTATTTAACTGTATTGAACCTAGTAGGGCAAGTTTGGCAGCCTTGACCATTTCTGCTTTGAGGCTGGTAAACTTCGGATTTAACGTATTACTAGTAAATTCAGTAACGGCAACTACTCCATCGAAAGCATTCCGCCCGGTTTTAATGGTTTCATATACTTTATTTATGGTAATTGAATGAAACATTTCCAAATCCAGCAGAATCGGCAAGCCCAATTGAGTTTTTACTTGGCTTAGAACCTCTTTGATATGAGTGAATGGTCTTAATTGTTCTTCCAGGTGTTGTTTTAATAGGCCTTCATAATATATGTGCTCACTAATAAAAGTAATAATGGTCTCATTGGTAGGCTTGTCCTGTTCAACAATTTTCCAGAGAGCATAAAACAGTGGATCGTTCTGGAAATTTTCGAGTGTATCAAGGATAAAAGAATGGGCCACATCGCTTCGGACGATTTTATTTATAGCCACCACAGAACGGATATACTCTAGCGCCATGCTCGAATCCCGTACATATTTTTCCTCAGTCAGAATTTTGACAAACAGCTTCACCAAAGGCAATTTCTCATCACTGTTCACCTGCAAAAATTTAACAAGTCCATTTAAAAAACCAACCTTATTTTTTTCATAAATAGAGGCATCGCTGCCATTTAAGGTTAAATACAGGTCAGTCAAATGATAGTAGCATGATAGATCAAGCCTTTGTTCTTCAGGCAGACCTGACAAGGCGGTCTCGGCAAACTCAAAGAAGTCGTCCATTCGCTTGGATTGTGCAAAGCGCTCAAGCGCAAAATCCAGATACTCATGCTTTTGACCAAGTATATCAACACCGGAAATCCGATTGTTCGGAAAATCAAAAATAAATTGTTTTTCAATCGAACGGTCCGCTGTGTTTAACGTGCCTGGCTCATAAAACATGACGTGGATATAGTTTTTGCCCTCTGGATCGCTTGTGAACGTCATCGCCCCCAATTTTCGGCGGTGGGCATACGGCAAGTAAAGGTAGAGCAATTCCAACAGTTTTAGCGCAGCCTTCGAATAATCCAGCAATGGAACATTCAAGGAGATAAACACTTTCTTTTTCCCAGAGACGGAGGTTAACACAGCGAAAAGCAGCTGCCTAAAGTCGTCTTCATTAATGCCTAATTCCGCCAGCAGCTCCTCTTTCTTAGTGAGAACATCCTCTGTTCCATAACTAACCGTCTTAAGTTCAGGCAACGTTTTTCCCTGTTCCATATTAAAGGAAGTTTGATAGCCGTTTAGTTGAAACAGCTTTTCAGGCTGTTTGATCCATTCTTCCTTCCGAACCTCGGGAATGATATAGTTGTGCATAAAATAAGTGCTGCGCTGGCCGGTAAAATCGGCCGGTACGAAAACGGCTTGCCCAATAACAAGGTCACCAGTTTCCGGTTGAAATAAGGTGACAGCCTCCGGATAGGCAGAAGCGTCTTTTTCCCCGCGAGTTGTTAACGCTCTTGGCGCTTGATAGATACAAAACGGATGTAAGTATTTTTTTACAAACGAAGGCTGGAGACCCTCGGAAATCGCGATGGTGTCATATCCATCTGTGGTGGAAAAGATGCCGCCCCGCTCCCGTGTATAAAGCTGTTGTTGAACTTTCCCGCTCATTGCTCATGTCTCCCTTCGATGTATCCAAGCTTGTATAGCAGCCAAATGAACGGTTCATCTACCCGAATTGGACTGATAATCCCGCTTACCTGCTGGCCAACTGGATTGCTTCCTAAAGCGGAAATTGCGAAGTAAGAAGCATCTCTGAAGTAGACATCAATGGAATCCACAAATGGAATATCTACCTTTGTTAGGAATCTTCTAACTTCACCATTGATATTTTCATATTCATCAAGATTTAGATGGCCTTTATGAATGACATTGTGGAACACATTGCTATTGGAACGGATATATTCACCATCATCAGAGCTTAACGCATTTAGTAAATCACTCTTGGTTAAGACAACTGCTGTCGGGATGTCGGTTTTACTATTTTCTTGGTGAGCGATGAAATCTTCAAATAAGGAGATGACTACATCGCGAGGCTCCGATGCCAAGCCAACAATTTTCCCTGGATTATCACCCATCTGATGGATTAATTTTTCACGAATGGCACGAATCTGCATCGGATCGACCAAGAATAAAATGCCAGCTGAATTTTTGATATGCGGAGCATGTATCTGCAGATATTCTTTTTCGGTCATACCTTCACCGGCGACATCAAAAAATACAAGTGTCAGCGGAGCCTTATGCTCATCTTTAAACACAAATTGAAAGATAAACGGTTCCTGCCGTTTGGTCACAGCCGTTGCTTCTAGCAGATTGCCTTGTTCAAACAGCGGAATTTCATATTCGTCCCGAAATTTTTTGCTAATCGAATTGTTCAGCGGCAGACAAGCCGCATTAAAATTGTTTGCTGTCACACGCTGCAGCGTATGAATAAGTGATGTAATATAAACAGATTTTCCGACAGAAGTAGCTCCGACAACTGAAACAATATTGCTGGGATATTTACCCGCTGTAACAGGAAGCTCATTGTGGCAGCTAGGGCAAAGACGATTTTTCGTGACAACGGCATAACGATCGGATACACCCATCAAAACGTGGTCAGAGTAAATCTTATTTTCTTCATTTATGGTTGAAGGATCAATAATCGCCTCAAGCTCATCGATTGGTGCCAGACCAAACTTTGCTCTGTAATTGTTTAGCTTTTCATCTTCCTGAAGGGCCAGCGTTTCATCATCATCACGATGGTGTGCTGCACGGAAAACAACTTCCTCATGATGAAACTTGGAAAAGCAGTAAGGGCAGACGATATCATAGTATGGCAATCTTGTATTTTCTGGAGGCTTTTTTTCAAACATTCTTTTCAGTATACCGAACATGTTGGGTCTCTCCTTATTCTGGAATCAGCTCATAAACTTCTGCTGATTGTTTACCATTGCTGAAAAAGATTCGTATATATTCGTCCTTATTAATTTCAAATTCAGGAAATTCCGTTTTACCCGCCGGAAAGTCGCGGACAAAGGGAATGATGGTTCCATCTTCAACTGAAATAGGGGGCGAACCGGTTTTTTTTACATAAACTAACAGGTCCTTATCAAGCGGATATTCCGTATCAATAGAGATGAGAACCCGCTTTTTTGGACGCAAAAAAGCCTTTTTCATTAAAATGGAAAACTTTATCTTTGCTTTGGCACCCGTAATAAAAATGAGATTGTTTTCATTTTCCTGAGCATAGACAATTAGTTTTCCGTCTCGTTTCTGGCAGGGGAAAATGCGATAAGCGTATCGGCCGAAAGCGTCGAGCCTTCCCAAATAACCTTGGTTCGCTTTATATTCCTCACGGGTATATAGCCTTATATCCTGTTCGCTAAGTCTTTCAAATGGCTGGATCGCATCCGCAGGGGCTTTATAAATATAGACAAAATCAATTTCCTTTGACCAAAACCAGGTTAAATGAATCTCCGAATCTCTTACGGTTTTTCGCAAATCCTTTACTTCATGATCAGGGGAAGTTATTGGTTCCCAATTCACCAGTTATCACCCACAATCTTAATTTCGTGTTGTTATTTCATGCCGAAGTTTCGTTTGTTTGAATCTCTTCTCTGCGGTTCAGTTCGTATAGCTGAATCCGTACCATTATATTGATGTGACCTTCCGCCAGAAAACTTTTCACGTATTGGAATGATCATCGTACCTAAAGCTGTCGCTGCTGTAAGCAGGATATCAGCCACAAGCCGGTAGGGAAATCCCGAGAGAAAAGAGGAGTCCTGCAAACCGATTTCAAGAACGAGACCGGCCAATAAACCGGAAACCAGACCCGTTATCGAGTAACTTTTTGCTAAATAACGATTGTCAAATAGGATTCCTAGCGCCAAGCCAAACAATCCGCCGATTAGTGTAATGAATAAAACATGCAGGACTGCAAGGTAGGTGCTGTCTTTAAAGATTCCATATCTTTCAGTCACAAGCAGGCGGTCTTGGTTTTCTAGATAGATTTTTTCAAACACTTTTTTTAAGTCATCTGCATTTTTGACATCATGGAACGAGCCGCCTGTACTGGAGGCAATGGATTTGAGCAGCTGGGCACCGCCTTTGTCAATCTTGCTCATGCCCACGGTATTGATGACAATGTCTTGGTTTTGGTAAGGTTCGACGACTGAGTCGAGGTCGAGTTCACTATACCCATCGGAGAACAGGATGACCATCGGTTTTCGTCCGGCTTTTTCATGGCTGTTTATCTCTTTCATCGCTGTATCTAAAGCATTTCCAATATCTGTGCTCCCGCTTGCTGCTAATGCGTTAATCTGGTCAATAGCATCCGCGCGGTCGTCCTTGTTACTTATTTTAAACATCGCTTTTGTGACAAAGGCGTTTTCGTTAAAAGAAATGATCGACGCACGGTGGCTGGATTTCATATTGGAAATAAGCTCGCCCGCAGCCTTCAGGCTCTCATGGTCTGGGTCTGTCTTATTCATGCTGTCCGAAATATCCATCACCAACACAATATCATCTGGTGGTTTAACATTTGTGAAATTAAGAGAATATAAGAATTGAAAAATGACTCCTCCAGCAAATAACATCACTAGTGTTGAGGGGACCAAAACTTTCCACGAAAGCCCTGAATATTCGACGCGCCAATTTCGTCCATTTATCACTGGTGAGATGATTTCTGCCAATAAACAAAAGAGTCCAGCCATCAGGGCAAGTTGGCCAAAATAAACGCCCATAAGCAGGATATTGGGCCAAACTCCATAAAAGTTTGCCAGTATCGCTTCGCCGATGATTGCCCCGATGATACCGGCAACTAGGCTAAAAATAAACAATAGGAAGCTAAATTTTCTGACAGGCATGTTCAAAGCTCCTTACAATATAGAGTTAATAAGTCAGAGCAACTATCTTACGGCCTGGTTCGCAAGGTATGCAGCAGCAAGCCCCTTAAATGTTTTAACTGCATTAAGCGTATGATTCCGTTATAGAATGGAACTCATATCCATTGTCAGTATAGGTTTGGTAATATTTTTGGCCTTTTTGGTAATACATCAAGTCCTTCAATTGAAACCCACCCATAAGAGTAAGCTTTTCGATCCCGCTCGCCGTTTTTTCATGAGCACAGCCCACTTTAAATTGGCGTGCTTCTTGTTCTTTTTCGAGAGCATATCTCATGAATTTGCTATAAAAATCGCCAAAAAAGTATCTTTCTTCATAACGGTATTCCTGTGAATAGTTAAAAACCTCAATTTGAATGGCTGAGTTTTCATGCAAGCGCCTATAAAGCTGCTTGAACAGGTCCTCTTTAGTTAATACCTTTGTGTCATCATAATGCGTCATGATATTGGTTCTTTCTAAAAGTTCATCTTCAAAGCTGCGATGAAACTCTTCCTGGGTAAGGACTTCTCGATTACAAACGTCAAGCAGTTGTTCTAGGAGTGCCTTCGCCCCTTTATCAAGTATCGACAGCAGATTACCAAAAAAACGCTCTTCTGAAAAAAAGTGCGGACCTCGTTTTTCTTTAAGCTTGGTAGTTATGCTCTTAATGATTCCGCCATAATATTCGTGGATATTTTTGTCCAGATAATCATTGGAATCCCCCAAACTCTCAATAGCTGCTTGTTTGAGCTGTGATTCTGCCTGGTCGATCAGGTCAATCTTTGCCCTAAGGTAAGGATGTATTTCTTCTAGGACTATAAGGTATTGTTTTAAAATGGCCTCCTTTACCTCAAGTCGCAGCAATTCATATTTCATGCCATACACTTCTACGAAGAAAAACTGTGAGAAGCTGCTGAAATTTTTTTTATCTGAAAAAGGTAGATAGCTTTTTTTGAAATCACAGTGGTCGACCATTCGCTGGTATTGCTGTTCTGCTTGTGCTTCGGCTTCTAATTTTTCATTTTTTACGTCCCGCAGCCATTTTTGAATTTCATCCACTAGGCTTACATTGGCCTCTTGGGAATGGGCGGTCCAAAAAAAGGCACAGTACAGGCCGTATTTTTCATTGTTAATGACGTTTTCTTCTAGGGAGCGCTCTATCACGGATTTCAAATTTAACGTTTGCAGCTGTTCACGGACTGGTTCTTCAAAATTAACAGCGAAAAAACGTTCTGTACCGCCTTCAAATAAGTATTCTTCCGCCTCCCGAACGGACATTTTTTTGATAGCCTGATAGGAATTGGTCACACCCATTAAACTATTCATATCGTTAATTTTGTCACTAGACGGCAAGATCTTCTGATAGTAGTTTTGAAAGTTTGCCTCTGTGAGTCCCAACAGGCTCAGGACAGTGTCGCGTCTTTCTGACGCTGCTTGTTTTAAAGACGACAAATATTCATCAAAAAAGTGGCTAGCCGCATTTAGGGCAATGGCTTTATTGGGCCGGCTTACTTTTGCAAAGCCAGCAGAAGCATAAACAGGTTCATTCAAGCTTCCTCGGATTCCCTTTTTAAAGTCCTGGTGGTTATAGCTGTCCATTTTTTCATGGTAATCTGTTATCATCTTGCGATTCTTTAATAGATTAAGATTGCTAATAATCTCATAGTTTTGCTGGGCAGCATCACTCGAAATTAATCCGGCTTCATTCTTGTCGCTTAATAAATACACCATATCAAACAGTGGGGAAGAAGGGTGTGTAATGGTCAGCCGCAGGTGGTCCTCTGTTAGTTGGAGCTCACCGCTAAAAGTATATTCATCACTTTGATAACGATCCAGCTCTTTAAGAAAGCTAATCCCGAGTGAGGTGGAGTAGGCAAAGTTGCCGCTGTCCTGTTTTTCTGTTATCAAACCATATAGGTCGACTTCCACTGTTCTAAACGATTCTTGAAGAATGCTTTTTAGCAGCAGGGTCAATTCTTGAATCAGGATATTGGACGGGTCGTCAATGGCAGTTACCACACACAGGTTTAGTTTGATTAAAGAAGAATAAACCTTTCCATATTCCGCAATCATTGTGGAAAGTTTTCGAAAGGTCTTATTTAGTTCAATAAGCTTGTTGTCGTCCTGGTTAAAGGCATCATATAAGCCCCGGCGGATCGTCTTGCGGTCAAGTCCTTTGCCTGGAAGCTGGAAGGAAACAACGTTCTGGCTGTTCTGCAGTGTCTCTGTTTGATATGCATGAAAATAGAGCACACCTGAGCTGTTTTGCCATCTTTCTTCATTGATTTCCATAATTGATTTCATAGCATCTTTGACGCTATCTCCCAAAAACAAAAAGACGATTGGGTGGTTGACACTTCGCTGTTCATTTTCTTCAACTGTCATTTTTTCCAGCTGATTAGAAAAGTTAATGGCATATTTTTGCAAAAGTTCTCTCAATGTTGTTTTCCCCCCATAGAGAAACAATTCCCGATAAAAAATAGGTATGATAGGCCACAGGCAATAACGCTTGTGGCCTAAAAAACCGATAAACTAAGACCTTAGTTGACGGAGCATGTCATTTACTTTCATCATGATTTCTTTATAGAAGCTGTAAAGCTCTTCGCCATTTACCAAGTCCTGCCAGTCGTAATCAAGGGATTCTTTTTCCTTTGCATAAGTGGCAGCCATTTCTTCTAATGCAGCGACAAGCTCAGTTGCGTTCTCTTGGGCAATCATTTCATTGCTTCGTTGGTCTGATTTCTTTTCCAACTGGTCCATTTTCCTTGTCGGTAATGCTTTAAACGCTTGATAAAGTTCAAAGTCAACAAATTTGGAAGTCTTCATTAAATTAACTAGCGGCTCCCATGCGTCTTCTTCAATCTCCTTATCGTAAACGTATAATGCACCACGTTTGCGGATCGTTTTGGTATAGACCGCTTGAATAAATTTGTTGATTGAAACTTCTTTTTCATTTTGAGCAGCAATAAATTGTTCAATCTCGGTCATTTTTTCTTGGATCAAACTATATTTAGTTACTTCTTGTTTTACTTGCTCAATCAGTTTAGGAGAGCGGATAAAGTTCTCCTTGGCCATATCCACATTGGTACTGCCAAAGATATCGCTAGCGCCGTCTGGATCCATGCCGCCGTTAAACAGTTCCTTCAGCTTCCGGTGAACTTGTTTTAGGCTTCCGAGGCTGGCCTTGTTGAGTTGTTTTGGATCAATTTCATGCTGAGCGTATAGGTCAGAAATGCTGATTTCTTTTGTAAAATGGCATTGGAATCTTGCACTCGTATTTTGCTCAGACGTTTTCTCGGTAATCACCTTAAACCCGATGGCTTGATCAAATAGGCTGCGAACGCTGGCGTTGTACGCCTGGAGGCGCTCATTCCGGTACGTGTCTCCCCATGATCTTTCAGGGATTGGGGAAGGGAGATAAGCCCAGTTATCCTTCTCTGTTTGCACGAGATGGCGGCCAATTCCTTCTTTTTCTAATATCGTTTTTTCATAGGTTTCTTCATACTTTTGCAATGGTGAATAGGAATACAATGGAATGCCATTTTTCGTATTTAACCAGAAAATTCGATTCTTGAGTTCACTTTGCTTAACCGTGAAATTAGAGAACGAACTCTTCTGATAATTTTTGATCCCTGCATAAATGTTTGGCGCCTTCACAGGAAGGGAAACAAATCCCCACTCTGGAAAGTGGAGTGAGCCATGACTGTCCCTCAGGTGGAATACAGGCAGTGCATCCTTATCAAGGCGTGCTGCGATTCTTTCTTCAATAATCCGGTCGATTGGCTGATCGTCGCCGTATTTAATCCGTAAAAAGTCCTCCATTGATTTGGTAATCAATTCGCCGAACTGGTCACCTAAGAAATCGGAAACAGTGCCGATGATATCAATATCGGTTTCATTAACCCAAAAAGCTGACTTTTCAAGGAGCATTTCCGACCAATGTTGGATTAGCAGCTCTCCATCTTTTGAGTTAAACATATTCTGGATTTCACGGGCGACATCTGGAACGCTGACGACTTGCCAGTAGTAGGTCGCATTATTGTCCTGTCTAACTTCTTCACCATTGATCAAGATATTGGCGTTCTTTTGGAAAATATTTTTTAGCGCATCCAGAATTTCTTTATAAACTTCATAAATCTTGTTATTTTGGCTGTTGATTTGCTGAGACAGGTCTTCATAGAACTCAATCATTTCTTCAATTCGTTCTTTTTCGGCACGGGCATAGTACTCATTTAGCTTAGCCTCAATATAAGCGTTCTTTTTCTTATCTTTTGAAATGAAGGCACTTTTGGCATCTTCCAGCTTATTGAAAGCATACTCCTGTTCTGATTGAATTGTTTTCGGCAGCCGTTCTAAGCGGTCGCGCAAACCATCAATATATACTTGGATAGTGGTTAATAAACAAAAACTATCCTTGGAGTAAATTAGGCGTGATGCATATATTGGCCCTTTTTTCGGATTTAAAAACATTCTTTCGACTTGGCGGCGGAACTCTTCCATAATTTCGCCTGGAAGCTGTCGTTTGCATTTGCGATATTGTTCCTTTGCCTTAAGTAAATATTCTCTCGATAATTCCTCATCTAAATTGGTTACAGAAGTTTTAATCACATTGTTATAGGAGAACCGTTCACTATTTTCATAGCCGGAAAGGGCTTCAGGAACACGCTCATTAAATCGTTGGTGAAGCGAATCCGGATCAATCCGGAGTTTCTTCGCAAATTGATCGACGTCTGTTTGGTCCGGATTGGACTCAAACATACTGTTCATTTTTTCAAATAACTTATAACCGACATATGTTGTCATTTCTTCAATAGGAATCTCGGCAGTAGCAGCGCCGATAACGTTGTATAGGTAATTAGCTGCATACGGTTTATGCATTCCAGCAATATTTGCGTGGATATTACTGATATAGTCATGAATCGCAAATTCATCAGAGAATTTATCTTCACTGGCCATGAAGTTCGTGATGTTTTCCGCCGTTACATTCATGCAGTAATCATACGCATTCTCCAGCCATTTTCCACCGAGATTGGTCCCTGAGATGAGATGGCAAAGGTTAAATGGTGGTAATTGCGAGTTTACCGTCAGCATATTGCCGTATTTCTGAATCCATCGTTCATTTCTTTCTTCTGTATTCATCCAATAGTCAAGCTCTTTTAACGCTGCATAGCCATTCTTTTCGATATATTCGGCTGTATGGTAGCTGATCCCTTTCTTGGACAAATTCACGTCTGGGGTAAAGAGATAGCCAAGGATGTTTAGACGGTCAGAACCAGCCGATCCATATTTTTTAGTCATAATGCCTCTAACGATGTAGGCGATATCAAGGAAACAGCCGCTTCCTGTTCCGCCAGAAAGTCCGGTGAGGATGAAGACATAAAGCCGCTTTCCTGTTCCTTCGAGTACGGCATTGATTTTCGTGTCAATCTTTTGTACGACTTCATTGATTTTAGTAAACATCAGCAGTCGACCTGCTTGACGGATACCGGATGCCCCACTGATTCCATCTGTTATCGACAATTCCGGTGATAACCAGTCCTTAATATATGGCTCCATTGTGCTGCGGTTGGACAGCACGCTGCCGATTTCCGGGTTAGATAGTTCAACATATTCTTTAATTGGATCTAATCCAATTCCCTTGTACTTTTTGTTCTTGTCCTGTTCATTCGTTTCAAACGCCAAAAATTCAATGTTATTGGGCTTTTCCTTTTTCTTTTTGGAAATAGGATCTTCCGGTAGTTTAAACCTGCGGTTGACTTGATATTTCAGTCTCAATAGGGCATCAATCCCTGTACCGCCAAGTCCAATCACAAGCATCGGATTGTCAATCGTATCAACACGGATCTTCTCTGAAATGATTCCTCCACCCATGGAGACATCTAATTGTTGAATGTGTTCTTTTACACTTGCTCTCATGCCATTTTTCCTCCTTGGCTGCAATTCCTATAAAATATGGACGTTAAAAATGAACGTTTAGCTTCATTATTTTGTCAGGCCCTTGTTAATGGACCTGACAGGATGTGACTGCTTAACTGATATATTCAATATAAACGGATTTATTCACTTGTTTTAAAACAATTCTCAAGCGGTCGTTCCGTTTAATGATCTGGCCTTTCTTAGCGTCAATCGCCCTGCCGCTTTTTTCAATAGTGCAGTTGGATTGATTTATAATAAGTAGCGAATCACCGGCAGCTGGTTTAAAGACAATTTGATTGGTCTCGGCAAATTCCGGATTTAGTCCCAATAGCTGATGAAGTTGGAATTTTCCTTTAAACCCTTTTAATTTTCTATATTGCGGATTGGATCGTTCACCGGTATCTTCATCCTTTATTTCAACCACCATTTGTCCGCTGAAGCCGCGGTTGTTCTCTTTCCACTTTTTAACTAGGAAGTAGAGCAAGACAGCCATTATTAGGACACCCAAGGCAATGAGAGCTGCTGTTAGCCATGGGAATGGTTTATCTTCATCTGTTTTAGATTTTGTTATAGGTACAGCAGCCTTTTTTTGCACCGTAATTTTTTGCGGTGCCGTTTCACGGAAGAAACTGTTATCCTCTGCTTTTACGTTTACTTCATAACTGCTTGAATTCCCCAGTTTAAACTGGCCGGAAAAGCCTTTATCTCCAGCTGATAAGCTGACCTCTTCTGTTTTTCCATTGTCCAGATCCTTTACTAAAACTTTGGATTTCATTGATTTATAAATGGCTGTATCTGTTAATTGGGTCCCGTTATCTTCAAAATAGGCATTAATTTTCACCGTATCTCCAGACTTGTAACTTTGCTTGGATAGTGGGTCCATTTTTAGCTGCAAGTCGTAGTTAAAGATCAGGTTGATATCAATCTTATCTTGGGGAACTCCTTTGACTTTAAGCGTCCAATCTCCCTGTAGCGGCTTGGTGAGCTTCACCATCGAATAAGTCCGTGATTGAGAAAGCAGGGCTTGGTCGGAAGGAATAGGGACTTCTTTGCCAGATGGATCCACGAGCTTCACTTCCACTGGCTGGCTGGAAATCATGGAAATGTTGGCTTCTAAGACATTTTCGTTCGGGACATTTATTTTTACATCTTGGAAGTCACCATTTGCCACCATCTCGTCCACCGGAACGATTTTTAATTTTAAGTGATTGGCAAAAATTTCGCTGAGAATATCCGGAAGCTGGTCAGCTGAATTCGCCTCAAAGAATTTTCCATTCGTGCTGGATGCCACATTCGAGAGGACATCTTTATTGAGCTTGCCATTGGCGTTTAACCCGATTGTATAAATCGGATACCCTTTTGCTTTCGCATCGGCAACTGCTTGATTCAAATCAGCGTTTGCCTGGTCGAGTGTCCTGGAGCCTTTAGGGTCCAGTTCGTTATTTCCATCCGCCAAAAGAACGATTAGCGGGTAGTAGCCTTGTTCATGGCTGGAATCTAAAACTTTAACGGCTTCCTTCACTCCCGCTGATAAATCTGTGTAAGTATATTTGTCCACGGAATCGATGAAGTCTTTTAAATCTTGCTTGTCTTGTTCCGAATTTATCGAGACAAGCGCCTTTTCACGCATGACTTTATCGGCATAGGCGATAGCCCCGATTTTATCTCCTTTAAGGGAGGCCATGTCGACAAACATTTTCATCGCTTCACTGCTAATATTATTGGGATCACTGCTCTTCATCGAATTGCTGACATCCACAACCAGCATTCCCTCAATCCGGGAGCTGGAATTTATCGGGCTGGCCGCCAGTGAATTTAGCAAACTGAAATGCCAAAGAAGAATAGTGATGACAATAAAACTACTAATCCATTTTTTAAACATTGTGAACCCCCACTAAGCAGTTTTCCTGTAATTTCGATCCATCACCGCAAAAATTGCATGATACTACCATTTTACCACCGTTACCAGTAGTTTCCCAAACAATTCTCGTCTAGAAATATTATAATAGTACTAGAATAATATAAGGTAATGTATTTTTTGGTAAAATAATGGGAAATTTTGTGGAAAATTGTCACATAATAAAACAAAAGGGGAATTTTATATGTATAGCATTGGCTTTACTAGTCTTCTAGTAATCATTCTTTGTTGGAAAGCTTATAAGTTGATGAAAAATAAACGAAACAGCGGCAACTTTCAAGAAGTCGATGATGAATTAATCATCATGCTGAATGAGGGGGAAGCCAATGGCTAAGCAGGCAGTACAATTGACGAAAAAGAATCGGACCAAGTTCCGCTTTCAAAAGCTGAAAATGTGCAAAAAATGCAATCGCTACTCTGTGTTAAAAGATCATCACTGCCCAACTTGCGGCTCCACCTTTGTGGAATTGGATAGTCTGATAAAATCCATCGTAAGAAATAAGTTGTTTAATGAAGCTTGTCTAATTTTAATCTTGGTCTGTATAGGAATTGTCGGTGCGCCTACTGTAAAAACGCTGTACTACTCCTTAATAGCCGGGTTAGTCTTTTGTTTATTGTATGTGGTTTTGACCTTTTTCTACTTTAAATCTGAAAACTTCATACAGCTTAAGTTACTGCTCCGTAGTGACCTTTCAAAAATAAAGTCCGGTATCCACTATGATACGGTGTTGGCCGAGGAAGAAGCGAGGGATAACATGCTATCAATGGCATATGAAAAGTATCGCGAAATTGGCGACTTTATCTTGAACGATGCGATAAAGTTACGTCAGGTAAAGTTATTGAATGATATGATCTTGCGCAGTGATATGGAACTGGAGATTGAAGGGCTTGTTCCCTCAGGCTATGACCCAGATTTTGTCACGTATACATTAGAGGCCATCAAAATTAATCGCAGCTTGGTGACCAAAAAATGTATTGGCTATTTTGTTCAATTTAAAGAAGAGGTTATTAGGGACTTTGGAATGGACTCCCTGATTACGGTGGCGGGAACGGCACTGAGAATGAAGCTTTATATAATGGAGTTTTCAGAGTTTATTGAGGAATATCTCGACTATTTCCCAAAAGAAAGGGTATTGAGGCTTTGCAGTATTCTTCATGCCAATCCTGATATCAATTGGGGAAGCCTAGGCGATAAAACAAAAAGTTTGGTTTCTGTGAAGTACAATTACGATCCCGATTTCAAGCGGTTTGTTTCGTAGAAAGGAATAGCATATGTTTAAACTGACCGTCTATAAAAAAGTTCACTTTTCACGAAATTTTATTCTCATTTTGCTTGTCCTTATGCTGGTTCTCGTTGGTGGAAAGATTATTCTTGCTCATGAGAAGCTGTCTGTTTTTGAAGAGGCCATGAATCTCTTTCAAAAAGGTGATTTAGTTGCAGCAGAAAAAATGTTCCGGGCTGCAAAGCTAAACGTTGCGGTTACCGATCATAATAAGGAAATAAATGAAAAGCTATCCATCCTGTCCCCTATCCGCGAGAAAATGGAGGATTGGGATGAAAAAGCAGCCGACGATTATGACCACGAGAATTTGGAAGAATTGGTGGTTATATATGAGGAATGGCAAAACAATCAGAAAAAATGGCTTGGGGCAAGCCCAGTCAAAAAAGACATGTATCAAGAAATGCTAGCCTTGACAGGACTCGATAAGGATTTACAGTCATATTTTTCAAAAATAAAAAGTAAAGAGATTGCCAGTCTAAAAAATAAGGATAATGAAGAAACCATCTATAACAAGCTAAATAAGATTCCTGCAGAATATTATGGTGGCAAATTCGCCAAAACAAACGAAATTAAAGACATATTTTTAAAATATTATCAGGACCAATTGAACCAACTGATTACAGCAGATGAATCATTAATAGACCTTGTCTCAGAAGCCAACCGCCAGTTCGGGATGCTATCTAGCTTCTCGATTGACAGTGAATGGCTGGTCTCGACGCTTGATGAGTATTTACTAAAGGTCCTAAAAACCTCTATGGAAGCTAAGGACTATGCTGCCTTTGCTGAACAGGCGAACTCCATTAAAAAGCTGTCAGCGAAAATGGACGAATCAAATGTCATCGTCTATATTGAAAAAACTAAGAATGAGTTACTATCAAATGCCAAGAAATTGGCAGAAGTTAACAAGTATGAGGATGCGGTGAAACTCTATGAGGATCTGAAACCGTTAGAGGACACCGAACAGCTAATTGCTGATACCAACTTGGCTTGGGATCGATATGAACCAATTCGTGTTCTGCAGCGATTATATCCTGACAAAGAATTTCCACAGTTCGTCAATGTCCGAAATAAGTGGGGGGCAGATAGTGCAGTGGCTGCTGTTGCTGCGGATGGGAGCGTTTATTTTGGCAAACTGACCGGTGAACAGGATATGACAGTTTCGAACGGGACACTTCCAAGTGGTACAACTGTTAATAAGCTGGATTTGAAAAACAGCTTCACTGGTTCCGATGTGCCAATGATTTTTGTCGATGCTAAATCTACCACCCGCAAGCACCGTTACATGGCTTACGAGGTCAAGGGCAACACGCTGGACCAAATCCTTAACGTTGAGGCTGATAATCTTACGGCCGAACCGGATGGGATGCTTTTGGTTGATAACCCTGTCGGTCAAGGAGAAGGGGAGTTGGCCTACTATGAACCAGACTATTATGGGCAATTCCGCTTTTCAAAAATTAAAGTGGATTATATAGATATTAATGTTCAGAATATTACCCAGTATTACGGGCAGAAGGTACGGTTTAATGCCAGTATTGAAACGAACTCCAGTAAAGGGCCGCTGGTAAAGATTAGCCAAACCTATAATTATGCTACTTACCAGCCTGAAATTAGTTATTTACTCCTTAAGGGTGCTTCACAGATAAATAGCTATTATAGCTCTTATTTCATTGGTACGTTTAATAGCTATGACACCATCACAACGGATACCGGTGAAACCGTACAGGTTCCTGTTTTCCAAGTGGAAAAGGTGGAATAAACATAAAACAGGCTGACACAGGATGTCAGCCTGTTTTCTTTATTTTTTTGAGAGCGGAATAAATTGATTAAAGATCCCCAGAGCGGTGACCGTTCCCATACCAACATCAGAAAAGTCTGTTTTATAGATGGTAAACAAGTAATAGTCCTTTTCTGTGGTTCCCGCATCGAAAATAGTTTTTCCGGCCACTGACAAAAAGCCCTTCTGCAGAATGTTGGAAGACTGGTCCATTGATTGCTGATTCATCCAGTCAATATACTCGGACCGCTTCGGATTTGTAGATGACAACACAACTACAAGGATTAAAACAAAAATAATGGAAATGAAACGTCTCATCTATATGACCCCTATTCAAAAGTTATATAACTAGGAAGTCGGACACTGCTGGCTTGTACATCATATGAACGTTGTATCCAGAAAATAACAATATTAAACATTGATAGAATGGATTTTGAGCGGAGATGATAAGAAAGCGTACTCGGAGTATAGTTACAAAATAACTAAACGTTATTTCTAAATATTGAACAGGTATCCGGTGAAAAATAGATTATTGACATTTTATACTTTATATAATTTAATACTATAGTTATTGTGGCATAGAAAGTTTTACAAGTAGATCAGAACTGGAAGAAGGATCCTTCAACATGATATCTAACAGAAAAACTGGAATTGACTTAGTAAAGGTATTTGCTACGTTTTTTGTTGTCTCTGTTCATTTCTTTTTAAATACTGAGTTTTATTCAACACCCTTAATTGGGAAAAATATGGATGTACAAGTCTTTGCCCGAATGAGTTTCTTAATCTGTGTACCCTTATTTTTAATTATTACAGGTTATTTGCAACTTGAAAAAAAGCCAACCAAACAGTATTTCAAGAAAATTATCCCCATTTTAATCATTTATCTGTTTTATTCAATAATAGCGATTATGGTAAGAAAATATTATTTTAAAGAACATAAGACTGCAATAGAATGGTTGGCAATGGTTTTAAATTTCAATGCTAACAACTACTCATGGTATATAAATATGTTTATTGGATTATTCTTACTTAGCCCTTATATCAATATACTTTATAAAAACATTGCAACCAAGAAACAAAAGGTCGTGTTAATTCTTGTATTCCTTTTTATTACAGGTGTTCCAACATTCTTTAATCTTAAAGCGAGAGAAGTCCTTTTTTTTCCTGACTTTTGGGTAGGCATTTATCCATTGACCTATTATTTGATTGGAAGTTTTATCAGGGAGTATCAAGTGAAAGTCAATAAGTTGACCGGTGCTGTTGCACTCCTCTTAATCACCTTGTTGGAAACATTTATTGAGGTTCATTATGCTAACGGTGGAAACTTTACAGGGGCGGCAGGTTATTATTCCTCTCTGGTAGTTGTCATTCATGCAACAATTTTCTTCCTTTTATTTTATGACATTAATATTAAAGTAAACTTTATTGCAAAAATCCTTTCGCTTATTTCTATATTGTCTCTTGATATTTATTTAGCCTCCAATATTACAGATAAATTTGTTTATCAATATGTATTTACTAATGTATTTAAGTCGCAGCCTCAGGTGATTTATTATGCCGTCCCAATCGTATTTTCTACTTTTGGTCTGTCGTTTTTAGTTTCTCTAATCCGACATAAACTTATTAAGGTAAGATAAAATCTAACGTTAAATTATGATAGTAAAGTAGTAGGGGAAAAAAATATATGCAAATCGGTTTGTATATTTGTTAATGATATTTAACTCGCAATATGTTAAATTATTACTATTATTATCTTATGATATGTTAGTCTTTTCTCAGGAGATTTACACTCGTCTAAGGGGTGCTGGCCATGTCTAGGTTTGGGAAGTGGATGATTGCTTGTTTCATATTCATCGTTATACTAAATAGTTTTGGGATACTGGCTGTTCGATTATTAACAAAATAAGTGATATTTAGGTTTTAAAAAGCATTATTTTGTTCCAGGGAGAGGCTTGTATGACAACAAATTTAACCGAAACGATATCCAAAAAATTGTTTGTGGCCATCCTGATGGTCACATTTGGGGCAGAAATTCTCCTCTATTTGAATCGTTACAGCTATTTGGCTAGTACCTTATATGATGCTTTGATGGTCTCGTCCTTTTTTGTCGGTTTAAAGCTACATCGCCACCTTCAGCCACAAACGATTGATCAAAGGCCAAAGCGCAGGCTTATGCTCCAATTTACAGGCGGCTTTTTGATTTTTTTTCTCGGCAGCTACGTAGTCAATATTTACTCAAGCTACACATTTGATGATTTCAGCATGAATTATGAGCAATACGTCGAAGATTATACTTTGACACAGACTTCAGGAGACTATGGAATAGAAGATGAAGCGCAACCCACTCCACTCTGGACACTTATCGATCAAGTGGACACCATTGGGGCGGATATATACACGGATTCGCTTGCTGGCTTAGAAGAGGTTTGGCGGCTTTCCTATATGATACTGATCCTCATAGTTTGTAAAAAGATCTTTTCACGCCGTTGGGAGACGGGGAGGAGAGATATCTTCGTCATGCTGGCCCTGTTTTGGACATCGATCTTTTTCGGTGTTGACCATACGTTAGATACGGTTGAGCCATGGCCAGTTAAAATTGGGGCGATTGTCACATTTGCCAATATGGGATTTTTGTTTGGGATCATCCTGTTGTGGACACGCAACCTATGGGTGACAGTGCTAATCCATTCGTTTTATGATATAACAGCTACTTTATCGTGGTACTATTTCGATTACGCGGTTGAGCTGTTTGGACTACTAGTCATGATTATTCATATCATTATGTTTAGTTGGGATAAGTCGAGACAACGACAATTGAAGCAGCAGGAGACAGTGGATGTTGTTGCTATAACAAAAGAGCTTTAAGGAAGAGGCTGCAAATGGTTGCAGTCTCTTTTCTGTAGGTCAGGGTTTTGGTTTCAAGGTAAATTCGAAAGACTTTTGTTCAATCTGGTATTGGATTGAACCATCACGATTCGAATTATATGGGATACCTTGTTTGTCTAATGCCTTCATTAGGCTATCAAGTGCTAGTTCTTGTTTTACCTCTAACTCCATTAGGTATCGGTTAAGTGTATTAGAATCAATGCTGTTAGATTCAGCCAAGTTGGCTAAAATCATACTTCTATGTTCTAGCAGCGAAAGAAAATCCTCTCCATGATCTTGGAAGCCACTAGGAACTGAAAGGCTTTTAGTCTTTTCGAGTAACTGGAGCTGTTCACTTTTTGCCTGTTGCGGCTCTAGTGTATGTGCTTCTAGGACATCAGCCAAGAGTCTGTTACTTTTACGATTATAATCCAATTCTTTGGATAAATAGGAGCGAATATTTTGCTGGGAGGGTTTTGAAAGCGATACCGTCATATAGCAAAAAATAAAACTCAAAACCAGAAAGGTGATTAAATAAACCGGCCATCTCGTTTTGGGCTGCACCGATACTGGAAGAAAAACTTCTGTGTTTTCTTGGAACAAACTTTTTAGCTTCAATTCTTCCAGTTCCTGCTTTACCTTTTGTTGGGCTTCCGTCAACATGATAAGCTCTCCGTTCCAATTGTACATGGGAGCCGTTCTTGTTTTCGTTATAGTGAAGCAGAGAACGTCCCAGTGTCTTGTGCTACTAATGTATCATAAACAGGGAGAAATTTGTAAAAAAGTAATGAAATTTGTATTAAAATCTCTGAAGCTACAATTAAGAGTTATTGTGACTCTTATCAATAGGACAAATTCAACAAATACCATAATGAGAAACAGGGTGTCCCTATTCCGGCACCCTGTTTCGATTGAGGTCCACTCCTTTTATATCATTCATTGAAAGTACTGATAATCCTATGGCTTATTTAATGCATGGAAAAAAACGACTTAGCTAGGAAAATAATCGTTTACGGGGCCGGCTTCCAACTTTGATGTATGTATAGCCTTCATGATCGCGGAAAAATTTAATGCCAAACCATTTTAAAGGAGTGGAGATCTCTTTCATATGCAATAGGGGCATATTTAAACCTCCTATAAAAGTAGTAGTTAATTTCTATCATATATCAGTTGGAAAACATAGGAAACCAATAGAATTCGATAATTTCCGACTTAATTCGAAATAATCAAAGCTAGTCATCCTCATTTCCCGAGAAATCATACATATTGTCAAACTTTAAATGGCCTTTATAGAACGCAACCGTATGCGAAAGGGGAATGTTTATTCCTATCATTTTTTAAATTTCCTGTTAAGGGTTTGTTAAGATTTAGCCTTTATAATCAAAAAATACAAATCAGAGATTATAATTTTAAAAAAGGTATTGAGGTGAGGATTTTGAGAAAGTCAGTCAAAACCGAGCAACAAATAGGATTCGTGCTTACTTTAATTAAAGAAGATATCGAGCATTATGAAAATCAGCAACAAAGAATAAACAAATGGATTCAAAAGTCCATTCTTTCGTTAAAATATTCGGAGCTCTGTTCATTAGAAGAGCTTCGCGACGAGTATAGAAGAAAAGTAGATGCTCAAAGAAAAATACTAAAAGAGTTCAATGTCACCATAGAAATGTATAAAAACAATATAAGCTCAGTGCATTTCCCCAACAGTATAGAGACTAGATCTGAGTATTAGCATAAGAAAGAGGTTAGGTTCATTCTATGAATTTTGTGAAAATATCTTTGTATAACGAGTTATTCTTGCTAGAATAATAGTTGCAACGATCTTTCGTTACATTTTCACAAGAGAATCGTAGGAGTTGAAAAAATTGAATATTGGTAAAAATGGAATTCTTCCTTTTATCTTCATGCTGGGGATACTGTTTACCTGTTGTTTATCGGTTCCATCATCGACATATGCGCAGGGTCCGCTAAATGTTCCTTTGATTTCCCAATTGCCAGAATTAAAAAATGGCTGTGAAGTCACTAGTTTAGCTATGCTCTTTCGATATAAGGGAATTCTGGTAGACAAAATGACACTCGCCAATCAAGTGAAGAAAGATCCTACACCATATCGTAATGTTGGAGGCACGATATACTGGGGAAACCCCAACACTGGCTTTGTAGGTGATATTACTGGCCGCTCTATTGGATACTCGGCTTATCATGGCCCAGTTTATCAGCTGGCAAGCCAATATACGAATATGATAGATTTAACAGGAAATTCGTTTGATGCCATCTTAAGCCAGTTAGACCGTGGCAAGCCAGTTTGGGTTATTACAACAAGCACATTTGATACGGTGCCTAGCAGCCAATGGCAAACCATCCAAACACCGATTGGTCCGTTAACGATGACTTATCATGAACACAGTGTGGTATTAACGGGGTATGATAACAATTATGTTTACTTTAACGACCCGCTAGCAAACATAAAAAATCGTAAAGTATCCCGTAGTGCTTTTTTACGTGGATGGGAACAATTTGGCAGACAGGCAATGACTTATTCTTCTTCCATTGGCATGCTCGATAGTCCTGCACCAGGTATAAGAATCAATACCAACTATAACCTATCTGGGTGGTTTTTAGATGAGACCGGTGTTTCGAAGGTAGAAGTTTTAGTGGATGGTAGAGTGGTTGGCCAGGCGGTTTATGGGGATTCGAGGCCGGATGTGCAAAATGCATATCCCCAATACCAAAATGGGAATGCAGGTTTTCACTATCTCTTGAATATATCCACTTTAGCCGGGGGCAATCATACCGTTGCAATAAGGGAAACTGGGAAAAATGGATATGTGACGACATTACCTGAACGAACTTTTTCTATATCTAATACTCATGGAGTTCTTGACAGTCCTGCTGAGCATATTAGTATAAAAGGCGTACATAACGTATCAGGCTGGTTTCTTGATGAAAGTGGCGTTTCGAAAGTAGAAGTTCTTCTTGATGGAGCGTTGGCGGGGCAAGCGGTATATGGAGATGCCAGACCAGATGTGAAAAAAGCCTATCCTGAATACAATAATGGGAATGCCGGCTTCCATTATGCATTGGATACATCACAATATAATGACGGGAACCACACGATTACGGTTAAAGAAACAAGTGCAACTGGCCGGGAAATCACATTGCCAGTAAAGAATATAACGATAGCAAATGTAAAAGGGTATTTAGATAATTTATTTTCAGGAAACAGTTTGAAAGGAAACTATACCATTTCTGGCTGGTTCTTGGATGAAAGCGGCACTTCTAAAGTAGAAGTTCTCGTCGATGGGGAAGTGGCCGGCCAAGCGGTCTATGGAGATTCAAGACCAGATGTAAAAACAGCATTTCCTGAATATGACAACGGCAGTGCCGGCTTCCATTATGCTCTGGATACAACCAAATATAGTGACGGCTCACATGAAATTACCTTAAGAGAAACGGGAACAAATGGGCGTGTAACGACATTGCCGTCTGTACCGGTATCCTTCTCAAACGTTAAAGGCTATTTAGATCAGCCGGCATCAAATACCACACTAAAAGGGAAAAACACTATATCAGGCTGGTACTTGGATATTGGTGAAGTATCAAAGATTGAAGTTCTAGTGGATGGACAAGTGGCAGGTACAGCGGATTATGGGGATGAAAGAGAAGACGTCAACCGGGCTTATCCTGAGTTTACTAACGCTCATTCAGGTTTCCATTATCTATTGGATACAACAAGATTCAATAACGGGACTCATACCATTACTGTTAAAGAAACAGCAATTAATGGACGAACCACAACATTGCCGGATATAAAGGTAAGTTTTTCGAATGAAGTAAAAGGATATTTGGATGCTCCAGCGGTTGGTTCCAACGCAAAAGGAGTCACGAACGTATCAGGCTGGTTTCTAGATGGAAGCGGTGTGTCAAAGATTGAAATAGTCGTTGACGGACAGGTAGCAGGCCAAGCCGTTTATGGTGACCAAAGATTGGATGTCAAACATGCCTTCCCGGATTATAAGAATGCGAATGGCGGTTTTCATTATGACTTAGATACAACAGGATGGAATGATGGTATCCATTCCATTGTTATTAGAGAAAATGGCGGAAATGGCCGTGTCACTACCTTGCCGGCCGTAACCATTACCATTTCAAATGTTAAAGGGTATCTAGACGCCCCTGCATCTGGAATCAATATGAATGGCACTTCCCAAGTGTCAGGCTGGTATTTAGATGTAGCTGGGGTTTCCAAGATTGAAGTATTAGTAGACGGGCAGGCAGCAGGACAAGCGATTTATGGTGATGGACGTCCAGATGTTAAGGCGGCTTTTCCTGAGTTTAAAAATGCGAATGCCGGCTTTCATTATTTAATTGATACAACAAAATATACTGATGGGAGTCATACCATTTCCATAAAAGAAACTGGAGAAAATGGCAGCGTCACTACGTTAGCACCCGCAACCGTAATATTTTCAAATGGAAAATAAATTTTGACATGTTCTTGTTTCTTATGAAATAATTTATTTGATTATGGAAAAATAACCCTATTAAACCTGATGAATGTCCTTTCTCACAGGATAATTAAAAGGAGGAAAGGTCGAGAGTTGATGAAGAAAATAAAAAAGGCGATTATCCCTGCAGCAGGTTTGGGCACCCGCTTTTTACCTGCAACCAAAGCCATGCCAAAAGAGATGCTCCCAATCGTAGATAAACCGACGATTCAATATATAGTAGAAGAAGCGGTCGAATCTGGTATTGAGGATATCATTATTGTTACTGGTAAAGGAAAAAGAGCAATAGAAGACCACTTTGATTATGCTTATGAGCTAGAGCAAACATTGATCAATAAAAATAAACTTGATTTATTAGAGAAGGTTCAGGAGCCCTCCAAAATGGCTGACATTCACTATATACGACAAAAAGAACCAAAAGGGCTTGGCCATGCGGTATGGTGTGCCCGGAATTTCATAGGAAATGAACCTTTTGCCGTATTACTTGGTGACGACATTGTTCAAGCGGAAACACCTTGTTTAAAACAATTAATTAATTTGTATGACAAGACTCATTCCTCTGTTATAGGTGTTAAACAGGTACCAGAAGAAGAAACACATCGATATGGAGTAATCGATCCGATTGAGCAAAATGGCAGGTCCTATCAAGTTCGAAACTTTGTTGAAAAGCCAAAACTAGGAACAGCTCCTTCTAATTTGGCCATTATCGGAAGATATATCTTCACCCCTGAAATCTTTATGTTTTTAGAAAAACAAGAAATAGGGGCCGGCGGCGAAATCCAATTAACGGATGCCATCCAAAATCTCAACCATATCCAACGCGTGTTTGCTTATGAATTTGAAGGCAGAAGGTATGACGTCGGGGAAAAACTTGGTTTTATCGAAACAACCATCGAATTTGCCCTGCAAAACGATGAAATAAGAGACCAATTGTTACAATTCATGGCAAGTCAATTGGAGAAAAATGAATAAACCTTTAAACAGTGAACCCCCTTATTGTCCTCAATGACGATAATGGGGGTTTTTGTTTACAACAAGAGAGGGTGGATGGATAAAAACCCAAGAAGTGGTAAACAACTCTCAAGCATTTATGCGGGTTACTTTATTAAATGCACAATTGCAACCTACTTACATCACAGACCAATTTATGACTGGAACACAGGATTGGACCAGAAGGCAAATCACTTTTCAAACGGAATCTGATACCACACAGATCAAGGTCGAAATGTTATTGTCCCACGACAATGCAGCCGGAACCGGATTGGCATGGTTTGACAAGGTGCAACTGGAGGAAGGGTCTGTTTCTACTTCTTACAATCCGGTTATTAACAGCAGTTTTGAAAAGCAGGAAAACGGAAATGGCCCACCGGTTGGATGGCTTCGGTCAACGGATAATCCTGGGCAAATTGATGCCGGATTTCAAGGAAATAATGGGGTAATCATTAAGCGGAATACGGTAAATGACCCAGACCAACATTATTTGCAGATTGTGGATGTCAACCAAACCATAGCCAAAGAATTGACGGTAACCGCCATGTCAAAGGCCGACAATGTGAAGAATGCAAGGGGGCTGCAGGAAGAAGCGCAATATGGCATCTTTGTGTATCCCATCTACGCAGATAGCACTGAAAAGTTCTTTCCTATGACCTTTCCCATGGGGACAAAGGATTGGAATCGCAGGGCTATTACCATTCCAGCTGACAAACCTATTTCAAAAGTGTATGTGTACTTAATATTCCGTGGCCATAATACGGGAACCGTTTGGTATGATGATATCCGGATTATGGAAGGAAATGTTCTGACAAAGAGCGAATACAATAACCATGATTATATGACTGCTTCAGTGGATGAACAAGGGCGTAAGACAACCTATTCTTATGACGAATATGGAAATCAAACATCGGTAACAGACCCCAATGGGAATACGAAACAGATGGAATACAATCTGGATAATCAATTGACCAAAACCACCCTGCCCAATTCAACCACCGTTGATTATCATTATGATGACAATGGGAATACCACCCAAAAGACCATTAAGGCCAATGGAAAATCTCAGATTGTATCATATGAGTATGACGTGGACAATAAGCTGGTTAAATTTATTGACCCCTTAAATCGTGTCATTACTCATGAGTACGATGCAAATGGCAATCAAATCAAAACCAATCTGCCCAATGGCAGCAACCTGGAATGGACGTATGACACCGCTGAACGTGTAAAGGAATTAAAGCGTAATGGGAAGGTCGCTTTCTCCTACGAATACGATGCCAACGGCAATGAAACAAAGGTCACCGATTCCGTCAACAGCATCATCCAAGACAAACAGTATGACGTGGGCAACCGCATCACCAGCGTGACCGACCGCGGCGGCACCATATCTTGGTCCTATCATCCGGGTTCCCATAAACTGAAAACCTTGAATACCCTTCAAGGCACGTACAATAAAACCACTTCCTATGAGTATGATGGCCTAAACCAAAACACGAAGGTGGTCGATGACAACCAGACGTATAATTTTGGCTATGATGAGTTCGGCAATATCGCTTCCTATCTCTCAGGTAATGGTGTAGGTACCTTGTTTGGTTATGATGCCACGCAAAAGGTGACCACCATTAATATCGGTAAATCGGATGGTACGGTCATCGCATCAGAAAAATATACTTATGATGGAAATGGAAACCGGGCCACGGTGGAGCGTAACGTCGGGACCGCCATGGAAGTGGCTAGGTACCAATATGACAAAGTCAATCAACTGACAAAGGAAATACGGCCAGATGGTACCACCCAAGAATTCACTTATGATGGTTTCAGTAATCGAACAAGTGTCAAAGTAACCGAACCCGATGGGAGCACCTCGACCACGACTGCCACGTTTAACGCCGGCAACCAGCTGACGGCATTTGGAGACGAGGCCATCACCTATGATGCCAATGGCAATCGGACGTCAGACGGAAAGTACACATATGCATGGAATGAAGCCGACCAGCTGATTTCTATCACCAAAAAGGGCGAGAGCATACCGTTCGCCACCTACCAATACGACGACGATGGCCGCCGGATCGAAAAGAATGCCAACGGTCAAATCACCCGCTACCATTACGATGGAGACAGCATAAATGTCCTATATGAAACCGATGCAAATGGTAATGTTCTTCGTCAGTATGTCTACGGTGCAAATGGCGTTCGTCTGGCAATGAAGTCCCAAGGACAAATTTTATATTACCACTACAACGCTCATGGCGATGTGATCACGATGACCGACCAAAGCGGCAATGTCGTGGCAAAGTATGACTACGATGCATGGGGGAACGTCTTAAAAAGTGAAACCCAAGGACTTGCGACCGATAATCCGTTTGGCTATGCAGGATACATGTACGATAAAGAAACGGGCCTCTACTATCTCATGGCCCGCTACTACCATCCGACGCACGGAGTATTCCTGTCGGTAGACCCTTTCCCTGGTGATAGGGATGATCCAATTACACAAAATGGGTATAGTTATGTAAATAATAATCCGGTTATAATGGTTGATCCAAATGGAAATAGACCACTATCTTTTGACGATATTACTAAAGGTGCCGTGTTCATAGCTACGCTTGCAATAACACGCATAAAAGCCGCTAATAAGTTAGTAGTAAACACCATTAAAAAAATACTTCCTAAGCCTAAGAGTAAGGGTAAAGATGAACTGGTAAATATAGCTAGTGAGCAAAGGACAAAGCATATTCTTTACGGAGATAAAACAGGTGGCGGGCATTTATGGCCTGGAACTGGAGACCCTAAAAAAACACTATTCCCTAAAAGTTGGAATGCAGAAAAGGTTATGCACAATGTATCTGATATAGCTACTGACCCTAAACTAAATTGGAATAAGGGAAGAATTCTTAACGGTGTACAAAGATATGAGATTACAGGAATTAGGGATGGAATTAATATAAAGGTAATTACAGATGGAAAAGATATAATTACTGCATTCCCTATTAAATAATTTAGTCTAGGAAGTGTATGTTATGGAATTAAATAATCTTTTAAAAGAAATAATAAAAAATATTACAAATCTCCCTTTGAAAGATGAAAAAGATATATTAGAGTTTATTGAACACGAAGAGTGGGGGATAGCTTTAGAAACAATTTGCAGTGTCATTGAACAAGAGTATATACCAGTTGATAAAGATATTTTTAGTAAAATTGAAGAAGCTGGATTATACATGGAAATGGACAAATCACTCTGGGAAGAAATAAGTAAACAAATTAGGTAAAGGTGTTTGTCTTGTGAGAAACGTATTTTTCTAGCTATAATATCATATTGATGGTGGTTATTTAACCGCCATCTTTTGGTTTTTAGGGATGGAGGTGTCTATGTAAAATCTTGTGTAAGTAATGTTCGACAATCTTCGCACGACAAGAAATAATAATAGGTATGAAAAATATATCTGGCAATACTATTATTGCCTTTTACCATAAAACCGGATAGGGAAATGCATAAGTGCAACCCGAGCGGTTTTATGGTTTTTTTCCTAAAAAGGACAGATTTTGTTCTGACTCAATAAAGTTAGACAAATATTTTTAGGCAGCTTCTAAGATCTGAGTCCGGTATTCTACTGGACTCAGATCTTTTTTATTTTGCCTTCATTCGTTTGTGATTGTTGTTATTGTCCCACGACAATTCAGCCGGAACCGGATTGGCATGGTTTGACAAGGTGCAACTGGAGGAAGGGCCTGTTTCTACTTCTTACAATCCTGTTATTAACAGCAGTTTTGAAAATCAGGAAAACGGAAATGGCCCACCGGTTGGATGGCTTCGGTCAACGGATAATCCTGTGCAAATTGATGCCGGATTTCAAGGAAATAATGGGGTAATCATTAAGCGGAATACGGTAAATGACCCAGACCAACATTATTTGCAGATTGTGGATGTCAACCAGACCGTAGCCAAGGATTTGACGGTAACCGCTGTGTCAAAGGCCGACAATGCGAAGAATGTTGATGGACTACAGGAAGAAACCCAATATGGCATTTTTGTTTATCCCATCTACACAGATGGCACCGAAAAATTCTTTCCGATAACCTTTCCCATGGGAACAAAGGACTGGAACCGCAGGGCCATTACCATTCCAGCTGACAAACCAATTTCAAAAGTGTATGTGTACTTAATTTTCCGTGGCCATAATACGGGAACCGTTTGGTATGATGATATCCGGATTATGGAAGGAAATGTTCTGACAAAGAGCGAATACAATAACCATGACTATATGACTGCTTCAGTGGATGAACAAGGGCGTAAGACAACCTATTCTTATGACGAATATGGAAATCAAACATCGGTAACAGACCCCAATGGGAATACGAAACAGATGGAATACAATCTGGATAATCAATTGACCAAAACCACCCTGCCCAATTCAACCACCGTTGATTATCATTATGATGACAATGGGAATACCACCCAAAAGACCATTAAGGCCAATGGAAAATCTCAGATTGTATCATATGAGTATGACGTGGACAATAAGCTGGTTAAATTTATTGACCCCTTAAATCGTGTCATTACTCATGAGTACGATGCAAATGGCAATCAAATCAAAACCAATCTGCCCAATGGCAGCAACCTGGAATGGACGTATGACACCGCTGAACGTGTAAAGGAATTAAAGCGTAATGGGAAGGTCGCTTTCTCCTACGAATACGATGCCAACGGCAATGAAACAAGGGTCACCGATTCCGTCAACAGCATCATCCAAGACAAACAGTATGACGTGGGCAACCGCATCACCAGCATGACCGACCGCGGCGGCACCGTATCTTGGTCCTATCATCCGGGATCCCATAAACTGAAAACCTTGAGTATCCTTCAAGGCGCGTACAATAAAACCACTTCCTATGAGTATGACGGCCTAAACCAAAACACGAAGGTGGTCGATGACAACCAGACCTATGATTTTGGCTATGATGAGTTCGGCAATGTCACTTCCTATCTCTCAGGTAATGGTGTCGGAACCCTGTTTGGTTATGATGCGACACAAAAAGTAACCAACCTGGCGATTGGCCAATCGGATGGTACGGTCATCGCATCAGAAAAATATACTTATGATGGAAATGGAAACCGGGCCACGGTGGAGCGTAACGTCGGGACCACCATGGAAGTGACCCGATACCAATATGACAAAGTCAATCAACTGACAAAGGAAATACGGCCAGACGGCACCACTCAAGAATTCACCTATGACGGTTTCAGCAATCGAACAAGTATCAAAGTGACCGAACCCGATGGCAGCACTTCTAACACGACGGCCACGTTTAACACCGGCAACCAGCTGACGGCATTTGGAGACGAGGCCATCACCTATGATGCCAATGGCAATCGGACGTCAGACGGAAAGTACACATATGCATGGAATGAAGCCGACCAGCTAGTTTCTATCACCAAAATGGGCGAGAGCATTCCATTTGCCACCTACCAATACGACGACGATGGCCGCCGAATCGAAAAAAATGTCAATGGACAAATTACTCTATATCATTATGATGCCGATAGCATCAATCTCCTCTATGAAACAGACGCAAACGGTAATGTTCTACGTCAGTATATTTATGGTGGAAAAGGCGCCCGTCTGGCAATGAAGACTCAAGGCGAAATATTCTACTACCACTACAACGCTCATGGCGATGTGATCGAGATGACCGACCAAAGCGGCAATGTCGTGGCAAAGTATGACTACGATGCATGGGGGAACGTCTTAAAAAGTGAAACCCAAGGACTTGCGACCGATAACTCGTTTGCCTTTGCAGGATACATGTACGATAAAGAAACAGGCCTCTACTATCTCATGGCCCGCTACTATCATCCGACTCATGGGGTGTTTTTATCAGTAGACCCAAATCCAGGTGATGAGGACGATCCGATAACGCAGAATGGGTATACCTATGTAAGCAATAACCCTGTAAGGTTTTTTGATCCGGATGGAAGGAAAAACATGGAAGATGTTGGTGGGGGAGGATTTGGAGGATCTTTTTCATTTAGAAGACCGCCTGTCAATACGAGTCCTAAGGTTAAATCAATCCCGAACCCGAATGGCAAAAAAGGTGGAACAGCGCATCAGACTACTATTGAAAATATTAAAACTACATCAACAAATGGTAGAATGGTAACAGAGTATAGATATAGTACTCCGAATGGAAGCAAATCGTATCGTTATGCAGACAAAGTTGAAATCGTGAATGGTGAAGTTATAAAAATATATCAAGTAGGTAAAGTAAATAAAAATGGAATACCCATAACTCGTGAAGCCAAAGCAATTAAGGATATTATAAAATCTCCTAGTTATAATGGAGCACCAATTTACTTTATACCATATAATTCGAATATTGGTCCCATTATATATTTGCCTTAGTATGAAAGGAGAACATGATGGGAAAACAAATTAATTTCTATATTGAAACAGAGCTGCAAGAAAAGTTTCTTCAACATTGTTTTTGTATGGGTTTTATTATCTTGGCAGAAGACTTAAAGGAAAAAAAATTAGTTAAGTTCAATGAATTGAAGGACATAAATCCAGATATATATATATTATATTTATATAAAAATATCTTTGGTGACATAATTGTTGATGAAAATTTCACATATAGATTGAATTATCTTCAAAGCCCTGTAATTGAATTTACTAGAAATTTAATTAAACCCCAAGAAAAAAAAATCACAAGAGGAAGGTTGTGGATGGAATCAAAGTATTATGATCAATATAGCGAAGTGGTATATAAAGATCAAAAACTTATTAAGGAATACAATGCATTAGTTAAGTGGTTAAAAAAACATGTTAAATTACTAGAAGTAAGAAACGGAGACTATATAGTTAAAGAGTATGTTACTGGTACTATAAAAGACATGACTAATGATGGATTTATTTTAATGTAATAACCCTAGAATATATTAGTCAATTGAGGAATCAGGTCATCGATAATAAGGTGAATATAGGGCTCCTCTCTTTAATTAGATTTATTGTTAGAGTGTTACTTTTAGCAAAAAGTCTAAAGTGGTTATAAAGGACCTTAAGATTAAATTTTTTATGAGGACTAGTACAAAAGGCAATATTAGATGCTGGATTTTTTGAGAATGACATCCATTGCAATTTGTATTCGAACCTAAATAAAGAAACAAAGCTTTCTGTAAATTTCATGAGATGACACGAACACCAACCTAATCAAAATTAACATAAAAATTGCAGCTTTCTTGAATGGACGTATGACACCGCTGACCGTGTAAAGATATTAAAGCGAAATGGGAAGGTCGCTTTCTCCTACGAATACGATGCCAACGGCAATGAAACAAAGGTCACCGATTCGGTCAACAGCGTCATCCAAGACAAACAGTATGACGTGGGCAACCGCATCACCAGCATGACCGACCGCGGCGGCACCGTATCTTGGTCCTATCATCCGGGTTCCCATAAACTGAAAACCTTAATTGCGGTGCCTGTCACCACCCAAAATTTGTCGATATTTGCAGAATGATAGGTTCGTAAACTTTAAATGAATACTCAATGCTGATTGAATGGTCAGAATAACTTTAATTATAATATGGTAGATGGAATGGCTGTTGTCTTTTAAACTCTGTTACTGATCAAGAAGGTTTTTTTATTTGGTAAAATTAAATAATACCCATTTGGCTGACAGGTGGGATTATTTTTTACGCTCATAATGAAATACCAAAAAAACGCAAGCTTGTGATTTGGCTTACGTTTTTTTGGTTTGAATTTATCTTTTTTAAAACTAATTCTTTATTTTGAGATACTCATTCGCCCGTTCTAAATCGACGACGGAATCAATCTCAAACCAATCCTCTGTGCCAATCTTTTGGATTTTCACATTCAATTTGTCTAAATTGGCTTGAACAATATTGTCCCAATACAAATCTTTAAAATCCCCATTAGTAATAGCTTCTTCCAGTTTTTCCTGGAGAATCAGCCCATCTTGTTTAGTCCAATAGGTAATGCCGGAGTTAATATAATCCGATCCGTCGGCAACGACCACCTCATGGACCTTATTATTTTCGTCGTGCTTTAAAATCCATTCTGACTTAAAATCATATTTCATGCCGCCAAAGAAGGTGGACGTTTCCATATCATTTCTGAAAAAGTTAGTGGTCATGAACACATCCGCATCATTTACATACGAGTCCTGAAGATATTCTCTAACCAGATACATGGTGTAAACATTGTTATACAAATCGTATTTGTCATTGTGTATCAGTTTCACACCATATTTGTCTTTTAAGTAGTCAAACTTTTCATGGAGATATCCCGTGACCACAATAATCTCGGAAATGCCTTTTTCCCTTAAAAAGCGGATTTGTCTTTCAGCCATTGGCTCTCCGGCCACTTTTACCAATGATTTTGGTGTGTCATTTGTCAACGGTCTTAGTCTTGTTCCCATTCCTGCTGCTAAAAGGATAGCTCTCATTCTGTCACCTTCCAAAATTTCCGTCATGATAGGATGTTAAAAAAACATGGTATGATTACTGTGCCTTTTGAAGTAAGGCGGGGTCTGCTTTTGGCAAATATTCCTCTTTCCCGATAACACCATCAGCACGGTCTTTTCGTTCCAATTCTAACGCCTTTGGAACCGAAATCCAATAGGCAATGGCAATGGCAATCAATCCCCCTCCTAGTTTTCCCATCATGACAGGAAAAATCATATTCGGTTGAAAGTTTGCTGTGAACGATAAGTGGTCTCCAAACAAAAAGGCTGAAGTGACGGAAAAGGAAATGCAAATCACTTTATCCTTTGGCCTCATGTGTTTAATCAGATTAAACATGGCCAGGATATTTGCCGCTGCGGCCAGTAAACCGGCGCTGCCTTCCGGACTCAGGCCGATTTTATTCCCGATAACCTCCAAAGGTTTCGCCAAATGTTTTCGTATCAGGTATACCATAGGGAAGGCGCCAGCCAGCATAATGCCGATATATCCGGCAACCTCTAGTGCCCGGAACTGGTCCTTGGCATCTGCAATAATCGGGTCAAACCCCCAGGAGCCTAATAATTTGCTAAATATGCCTGTAAAATACTCTACAATCGAAAATACTAACACAAGTTTAAGACCGATGTCCATCAATTTTCCGAACCACATGAAGCCCTTGATCATTTTATCCGGAATAAATCGCAACCCTAATGCTATTAAAACCACAAAGATAATGAGTGGCGTTAAATTTAACAGAATTGTTGCGAATTCCGGACTGAATAAATACGTTGATTTTCCATTGGTAGAAACATGCTCTCTTACTTGCGTACCGGAATACTTCATAATAAGACTGCTGATAAACACGCCTAGCGGCACACTTAAAATGCCTGACATCACGCCAAGCGCCATATACTTATGGTCACGCTTGTCCAACATCGTCAATCCGACGGGAATACTAAATACAATTGTCGCTCCAGCCATAAATCCTGTCACCATGGCCATAATCCAGCTATCCCGGGATTGGGCAAGGGCATCAGCCAATTGATATCCGCCCATATCCACGGCAATAATGGTCGTTGCCGCTATGGAAGGGTCGGCACCGATTGCGCCAAAGGCCGGGCCAAAAACATGTTTGATAAATTCAGATAAATAAGGGCTGGCTGCCATGATTCCGGCGGTCGGGACAAAAATCGGACCAATCGAATATAACCCTTGCATAAATTCTTTTCCTAACCCAGATTCATCATTGCGGATGGCCGCGATGGCACCAAGAATGGCAGAAGCCATAATGAAATAGATGACAATATTACCGATAATACTCATTGTTTCACCACTCGATTTTGATTTTTTTGTAAAACACACTTTTTTATTTGTAGACAAGTGATGCAGTTCTTGATGCCAGATAGTTTTCCAGGTTGTTTTTCCCGCTGGTGTATTTATGAAGAGAAAACTCAGCCAGATAAGGGTCTCCCAATGCCATTTTGGCGGCACTCCAAATGTACCAATACATATCTTGGATGATTTTATGGATGGTTAATTTTTGACTTTCCAGTTCACCGGGACTCTCACCGAAATATTTGCTGAAAAAAAGTTCTTCTTCGTCTTCTGAAAAACCGCATTCCAGGGATACAGCCGCCACATCCCATAAGGGGTCATAGTTGCCGCTATATTCCCAATCAATCAGATACAGTTTTTCATCACCGCTCTTGATAAAGTTTTCCGGCAGTGTATCCAGGTGGCAGGGGACTCTTTTCATCCCCAGATGCTCCAGTTCATTTTTTAACGGCATAAATTGTTGCTTGAGCTGATGGTAATCGTTAAATGGGTTTCCGTTTGCTTCGTATAGGAGTTTTTCATACTGTTGTATCTCTTCAAAGGGGTCGAAATCATGGTGGAATGTTTCATTTGAATGGTGAAGGGTTCGAAGCGCTTCAGCCATTAACTCCATATTTTCCTCATGTCTGGCTGTAGCGGCATTCAACGTTTCCGCATTTGGGATGCACTCCACAACCTTTAGGCCAGTCACTTCATTAAAATAGAGGGCCTTGCTGTCAAGCCCGAGTTTGTAGGCAATCGCTGCGTTTGCCTTTTCGTTCGTCCGATCGATGAATTTTTCGGTTCCGACACCCGGAAGCCGTGCAACACAATCCCGGCCATTTATGTTTACTTTATAGTTGTTATTGGTCAAACCGCCAAGCTTTTCAACATGACTAATCAAATTGGGTTTTAATTCTAAAATTTCAGATAGTAAGTCCCGTACATATCTCGTACGGACTTCGGTTTCTTTTCTTTTTAATTTTGGAAAAATAACATATTTTAGTGTGTCGTAGTGCTTGATTGAATCAATTTCACTCCAAACCAAATCGTCCAATTTTACATACCCAATATTATGTTTATGGATGATGCTTAACAGAGCATATTCATAATTAAAATAAGGATTTCTATTAAACTTAAATTCCTCGATCATTTCGCGGTAGGCTTCAATGGAGATTTTTGAGATTCCGATAAATTCTCCATCTATTTTATTAAGCTGATGAACGTCTTTCGAGATTCTCTGAATATAGTTATCTCTAATTTCTACTAAAACTTCATCGCCCGAGCCAGATTCACTTGTCAGCATCATGCAATTTCGATTTGGATGATTTAATATGTGGGTTATCGCCCTTTCTTCGAAGACCAAATCACCTTCTATTAGAAGGAAATCACCGTTAATATAATCGGAAGCGGTTACAAGAGAATGCATCGTTCCAGTCCACTTGTATCTGGAAGAATAAACGATTTTAACGTCAGGGTGTTTAGCTAGTTCTTCGTAGTATTGCTTTTTATAACCCGTAATAATAGTGATATTATTAATGCCATTGGCATTGAGTGTTGTAATCATCCGCTCTATGACAGTGGTGTCCTCCAATTCCAAAAAGCCAACCGGTTGGTGAAAAGCGCTGATTTCACCTGCTGCTAGTATGACAGCTTGAGTTACTTTGTTCACCTCGTCTTTGCCCCCTATGATGAAGAAAGAGCCATAAAACATGACTCTTTCCACGTTTTACTTATTATTTTATTGATCAGAAGCCTTTGGTTGATACTCGTCTTTACCGATGACTCCACTTGCTCGGTCTTGTTTTTCAAGCTCTAAAGCCTTCGGTACAGAAATCCAATAGGCCAGTACAATCGCGATGATTCCACCGCTTAGCTTCCCAATCATTACTGGCAAAATCATGTTGGGCTGAAAGTTTGCGGTAAAGGCCAAATGGTCTCCGAAAAGGAAAGCGGATGTAACCGAAAATGATATACAAATGACCTTATCCTTTGGACGCATATGCTTGATGAGATTAAACATCGCCAAAATATTAGCTGAGGCAGCCAGCAGGCCGGCGCTTCCTTCAGGACTTAAGCCAATCTTGTTGCCGATAACCTCCAAAGGTTTGGCCAAATACTTTCGGATCATGTAAATCATTGGGAATGCTCCGCATAACATAACGCCAATATATCCAGCTACTTCAAGAGCCCTAAATTGGTCGGCTTTATCTGCAATAATGGGATCGAATCCCCAGGCACCAAAAATGGTGCTGAAAATGCCTGTGAAGTACTCGACAATTGAAAACACGAGAACAAGTTTAATGCCAATGTCCATTAATTTCCCGAACCACATAAATCCTTTAATCATCTTGTCTGGAATAAATCTTAGACCTAGAGCAATCAGGATAACAACGATGATGAGTGGTAATAAGTTTAATAGGATGGTGCCAAATTCAGGACTGAAAACATAGGTGGACTTTGCGTTGGTGGAAACCTGTTCCCTTACATTTGTACTGGATAATTTCATAATAATACTGCTGATAAACACCCCAATAGGCACACTTAAGATGCCGGACATGACTCCAAGGGCCATGTATTTATGGTCGCGTTTTTCCAGCATGGTCAATCCGACAGGAATGCTGAATACAATCGTAGCCCCCGCCATAAATCCGATTACCATGGCCATAATCCAGCTGTCCCTTGATTGGGCAAGGGCATCAGCCAATTGGTACCCACCCATATCTACAGCAATGAAGGTTGTGGCGGCAATGGAAGGATCTGCACCTATGCCGTGAAAAATTGGCCCGAAGACACTGCTGATAAACTTGGATAAGTAGGGGACTGAAGCCATAATTCCGGCAACAGGAACAAAGATGGGACCAATGGAATAGAGGCCCTGGATAAATTCTTTTCCAATCCCTTCTTCATCGTTGCGGATTGCGGCAATTGCCCCCACAATGGCCGATGCCATAATAATATAAATCACTATTTTTCCAACTATCTCCACCGTCACACGCTCCTTATATGGTATTTTTTTGCTATCGTTAACGACTTAGACTTGCTGCTGGATCATTTAAATATTTAAATAAGTTCTGTTTTCCCCGGTTATAACGGTCCACTGAGTAATCTGCCAAATATGGGTCACCCATTGCCACTTTGGCTGCACTCCACATACTCCAGTACATATCCTGCATGATTTTATGGATTTCAATTTTTCTTCTTTCCTGTTCAGTTGGCTTTGTGCCGAAGTATTTTTTGAAGAACAGCTCTTCCTCGTCTTCGGTATAACTGCACTCAAGTGAGACGGCTGCTACATCATACAAAATATCGTAATTCCCGCTATACTCCCAATCAATTAAATAAAGCTTATCTTCGCCGCTTTTAATAAAGTTTTCAGGCAGTGCATCTAGATGCCCCGGGGCAATTTTCAGCCCTAATTGGTTCAATTCACCCTTAAGCGGCATGAATTTTTCCTTTAGTTCGAAATAATCAGCGTATAATTTGCCATTTGCTGTCAACAGGGCTTGCTGGTAGTATTCCGTTCCATCAAATGGGTCAAAATCATCATGGAATTTCTTATCGCTCGTATGAAGCCTTCTTAATACGCCGGCGATTAATTCCATATTGTCTTCTCTTTTTGCTGTTGTGGGGTTAAGGGTTTCGGCATTTTTAATAAACTCAGCAATTTTCAAACCTGTTTCTTCATTAAAGTAAATCGCCCTGCTGTCTAGCCCTAGCTGGTAGGCGATGGTCGAGTTAAATTTCTCATTACGGCGGTCAATGGTCTTCTCCGTTCCGGTGCCAGGAACTCTTGCCACATAATCCTGGCCGTTTATTGTTACCTTAAAGTTATCGTTGGTTAGGCCGCCAAGCTTTTCAATATTGCTCACTGACTCTTGGTCGATTTCTAATACTTCTGCAAGCAGTTCTTTTACATGCCGTTCTTTTATTTCCATTTCCTTGCGCTTCAATTTTGGATAAATTAAATATTGCAAGTTATGGTAATGTTCAACAGAATCAATTTCGCTCCAAACCAAATCATCAATTTTTTCGTAGCCGATGTTGTGTTTATGAATGAGATTCAGCAGCGAGTATTCATAATAAAAATACGGATTTTTATTATGCTTAAAATCTTCAAGCATGTCACGGTAGGCTTCTAATGAGATTTTCGATAATCCGATAAATTCGCCATCGATTTTATTTAATTGATGGATATCTTTGGAAATTCGGTAAATATAATTATTTCTGATCTCAACTAATACTTCATCACCTGAACCCGACTCACTGGTGATCAGCATACAGTTTTTGTTTGGGTGTTTTAACAGATAGCTTATGGCTCTTTCCTCAAAGACCATATCACTCTCGATTAATAAAAAGTCGCCATCAATATGTTCTGAGGCAAGTGCCAAAGAACTCATTGTACCGGTCCATTTATATCGGTCGCAATAAACCAGGTTAAGATTCCGCTTCTTTGCCAATTCCTCATAGTATTCCTTTTTATAACCGGTCGTAATGGTGATCTTATCTATGCCATTTGCATTCAATATCGTTATGATCCGTTCAATGATGGTGCTTTCCTCTAACTCTAGGAAGCCGACGGGCGAATCAAACATTTTTCTTTCGCCTGCTGCCAAAATGACAGCTTGATTAATTTGACTCAAGTGACTCAGTCTCCTTTTCTAATAACCTTGGGTAGATATAATTTATAAGGTTTTTATAATGCCAATTGGTATCAATTTCTGTCCAAATCAGGTCTTCTAATTTAAGGTAACCAATGCTGAAAGTGCGTGCGACATCTAAAAGAGCGTATTCATAGTTAAAATAAGGATTTTTATTATGAGTGAATTCTTCCAGCATTTTGTCGTATATATCTTTTGATACTTTGGAGATCCCTATGACCTCGCCGTCGATTTTATTAAACTGATGCCGATCTTTAGACATTTTAAAAATGAACTGATCCCTAATTTCCACAAAAACCTCATCCTCTGACCCGCTTTCGTTGGTAATGAGCAGACAATTACGGTTTTTGTTATGTATCAATTCCATTAATGCCGTTTTTTCAAAAACAATATCACTTTCAATAAGAATAAAGTCATCAGTGATATAGGGTTTCGCTAATGCTAATGACGCCATTGTGCCGTTCCAGCGATAATTTTCATTCTTTACAAGAATAAGGCGGGGATAGGATTGGGCGAGTTCTTCATAATATCGGCTTTCGTATCCGGTAATAATAATGATGTCCTTAATGCCGCTATCGTTCAAAAGTTTAATGGTCCGCTCGATAATGGTCTCCGAACCTAAGGTTAAAAAGCCAACGGGCTTTTTAAAATCAAGTCGTTCTCCGGCAGCTAAAATAACAGCTTGGCGGATTTTAGCCTGTTTTTTTTCGGGTAACACAATTTTTTTTGCTTGTGTTTCTTTGATATAGTCCTCTAAAATCACGACTCCCTGCTCACTGACAACGTAATGTTGAGTGTTTTCTACCTTCTTTATCGTGATATATCCTTTTTTTACGAGCTGTTTAATAATTGAATTCACAGTTCCGACAGATACATTCATCTGTACGGCTACCTCACGTTGGCTTAAGGTGCTGTCTCTGTTAAGAGTTTCGAGAACTCTAAGCTCTTTTTCCTGCAAAACATCACAACCTTAATCAAAAATAAAATAAATAATATGTTGAACGTTCAAAAATTGAACATAGGAAAATTGTAATATATTTAATAATTTAGTCAAGGCTTTTTTGGGAAAAACTTTGATCTTTAGGTATGGGATTTAATTACCAAATGCTGAAATATCAACATTAGTCTACATTTCTTATAAAAAATTGTCGGATTTTAAATTGTCGATTAAATGATAGTTTGATATTATTAATCTGTAATTGTTACAAAATTATTGCGGAGAGGTGAATATCATAGAAAGTAAAGCAACAAAATATCTAGTGTTTGCATCTATTATTACTATTTTATTAATGTTCAATTTTAGTAGTAATGCACATGCAAACGAGGAGGTTCTGCTTCCTAAAGGATATATTGATGCCCCTGCGTCCAACGCTGTATTATCAGGGGAAACAGCTATTAGTGGTTGGTTTCTAGATGCTAATGGTGTGTCCAAGATTGAGGTACTGATTGATGGAAATGTTAAGGGAGAAGCCCAATATGGTATTTCTCGTCCTGATGTCGGTCAGGCTTATCCTGGATACCAGAATGCAAACTCGGGGTACAAATTTATTCTTAATACAAAAAACCTAACGAACGGGCAGCACAGGCTAACTGTTAGAGAGACTGGAAAGAATGGGGCTGTGACCGAACTTAATAGCTTTTTGGTAAATATTCAAAACGTTGAAAACTTACCGGCTAGAGGTTATATTGATACCCCGTCCGCTGGTGGTGTTGTCAAAGGCACGATTCCAGTAAGAGGTTGGTTTTTGTATGGAAGTGGTATTTCCAAGATAGAAATTAAAGTAGACGGCAAAAGCTACGGTGTAGCTGAATATGGTATTTCTCGTCTGGATGTAGCCAAACTATTTCCAGAATATAAAAATGCAAATTCAGGATATCAGTTCTCATTAAATACCCAGAACTTAACCAATGGCCAGCACAAACTAACGGTTAAAGCAACAGGAAGTAACGGTGCTATAAAAGAATTAGAAAGCATTGTTATTAATGTTCAAAATTCCCCTGTAAGGGGTTATGTTGATACTCCATCAACTGGAGCGTTATTAAAAGGGGAAGTACCAGTAAATGGATGGGTTTTAGACGGTAGTGGTGTCTCCAAGGTCGAAGTTTTTGTGGATGGACGAAGTATGGGGACAGCTGAATATGGTATATCCCGTTTGGATGTTAGTAGAGCATATCCCGAATATGGGAATTCGAATGCGGGCTACAAATTCACCTTAAATACCCAGAACTTAGCTAATGGTTCGCACAAATTAACTGTTAAAGAGACTGGGGTTAACGGTTTGGTCACTGAATTAGGCAGTCTAGTAGTCAATGTTGAAAATTTAAAAACAGTTGGTTACATGGACGCACCAGCTAATGGTGCTTCTCTTGAAAAGGAAGTATCTGTAAGTGGTTGGTTTTTAGATGTGAACGGTGTAGCTAAAATTGAAGTCTTAGTGGATGGGAAAAATATGGGGCAAGCGAAATATGGAGGCTTGCGCCTTGACGTACTAAAAGCTTTCCCTGAATATAAAAATGACAAGTCGGGTTATCAGTTTGTACTAGATACAAAGTTGATAACCAACGGACAGCATAAGGTAACTGTAAGGGAAACCTCGAATAATGGAACGATGAAAGAGCTTGACAGCATTGTAGTAAATGTAAATAATTTACCTGCAAAAGGCTCGATTGACACCCCGCTTCAAGGTTCAGTCATTAAAGGGGAAGTTCCTGTACGTGGCTGGTATTTAGATGGAAGCGGTGTATCAAAAGTAGAGGTATTGGTGGATGGTAAAAGAATTGGACAGGCGAATTACGGAAACAGCCGCCCAGATGTTGACAATGCTTTTCCAGAATACCGGAACGCAAAGTCAGGATACCAATTTACTCTTGATACCAAACCGTTAACCAACGGCCAACACACAATTACTGTAAGAGAAATTGGGAATAATGGAATGATTAGTGAAATCTCCAACCTGATTAAAGTCCAAAATCCACCGCCAAAAGGTTCCATTGATGGTCCAGCATATGGAGCAACCATTAAAGGAGAAACAGTTAGCGTTACTGGATGGATGCTAGATTTAAGTGGTGTATCCAAAATTGAAGTGCTAATGGATGGTGCGAAAATAGGCGAAGCGCAGTATGGGGATGCTCGCACAGACGTTGCAAATGCATTTCCAGAATATAAGACTGTGAACTCAGGTTATCAATTTACGTTTAATAGCTTGCAATTTGCTGATGGTAAACATACGTTGTCGATTAGAGAGACGGGGAAAAATGGGGCATCATATACCACTGATAGCTTAGTATATATCTATAATCAAAACCCTTATCTCCAAATTGATTTAAGAAAACCATCCAATATAACAGCAAATGATATTGTTAATTTCTTTAATCAAAAACGTCCAGATAGCCCTTTAAAGAATTATGCTCAAAGTTTCATTGATGCGCAAAATAAATATGGTGTTAGTGCACAGTATCTTGTGGCGCATGCAATTTGGGAAACAGGCTGGGGAGGGTCGGATTTAAGAACGTATAAACATAACTTGTTTGGTTATGGCGCCTATGATCCTTGTCCGTTTACCTGTGGCTACTATTTCCCTAATGGCAGTGATGCAATCAATTATGAGGCATATATTGTAAGAAGGGATTATCTAAACGAAACAGGAAGCTATTATAATGGTCCTAACTTGACTGGCATGAATATTCGCTATGCTACTGATTCTAACTGGAAAAATGGTATAGCCAATTTAATGCAATCAATCAAGCCATTTGATGCTGCCCAATACTTTAACAGTAGTGTATTACCTAGTTCTTCTACTGCTGCTCCATCATTTGGGAGAAACATTCCAGCAGGGAAGCCAGCTCCATCCAATATCATTATTAACTATACAGTAGATACGTATGCTACGGTTATCAATGGACCTTGGTCATTTAGGTCTACACCTTATGCGACATCTTCAACCTTCCTAAGGTATGTTAATTCAGGAGTAGTTGTTAAGGTATTAGGATATAACACGGATGTTGCTGAAAACTCTAATTATCCATACGATTACCGCTGGTATAGAGTCTTGGTTGATGGCCAAGAGGGTTGGTTGTATGGAGGAGGACTTCAATTTTAATTTCATAATGTCTCAAAAAAGGGAATGACTCGTAACTGAGCATTCCCTTTTTTTGTATATAATTGTTTTCCTGCTGGGAACACTGAATAAGAAGTGTGTTTTTGTAAGATGCTTTGTTCCTTGGGATAGCGAGAAAGCTAATGATAATTTTCCCGGATAAAGTTATTTATTAGGAGGGAAACAATTTGAAGGTTTTAGCAATCGTCCCTGCTTTTAACGAAGAAGAGGGTTTACTTAGAGTTGCAGATCAATTCAAAGGTATAAAAGACGTTGACATATTGGTTATTAATGATTGTTCAAAGGATGCAACCCCAATCGTTGCAAGAGAACTCGGTTTTGAAGTCATTGATTTACCGTGTAATCTGGGGATTGGAGGAGCGGTTCAAGCAGGGTATAAGTATGCACTTATTCATGGGTATGATATTGCTATACAAGTGGATGGAGATGGCCAGCATGATCCAGCTTATATTACAGACCTTATTGAACCGATAAAAGCAGGAAGAGCCGATATGGTAATAGGTTCACGGTATCTAAGAAAGGAAGGATTTCAATCCACCTTGTTAAGAAGAGTGGGGATTAATTACTTTAGTAATTTAATTCAATTTCTGCACAAGAAAAGAATAACAGACCCTACCTCAGGGTTTCGGGCATGCAATCGGAAAGTCATAGATATATTTAGTTCTCGTTACCCAAATGATTATCCTGAACCTGAATCCATTGTTTATTTATTACGGAATAACTATCGAATAGAAGAGGTTCCTGTGATTATGAAGGAACGATTTGGCGGCGAATCAAGTATCCGTTCCTTTAAATCCATTTATTATATGATCAAGGTGACGTTAGCAATTATTATTGATAATATGCGTAAAATTAGGTTCATTTAATGCGGCATTTATTATTTTGAGGGGTTTTTTATGATAACGATAAAACTACAAATAATCCTGTTGCTGGCTTCTGTTTTAACGTTTTTGGTAATTATTAACTTAATAAGAAAATACAATCTTGAACTCAGATATTCATTGCTATGGTTGTTTTTTTGTATAGTAAATGTTCTGTTGGCGGCTTTTTCAAATATTGCAGTAAATATTGCCGGCCTATTAAGCATAAAAGAGCCAGTCAATGCCATTTTCTTATTGTCCTTTATATTTCAGTTTTTTCTAATTTTTAGCCTGACTTTAACGATATCCCGGGTTTCCAATAAATTTACCCAGCTCGTTCAAGAAGTTGGCTTATTAAAGAAAGAGGTAGAAAAACTGCTAAAGGCTAATTCAGTAGAGAGGTAATGATCATGTTGAAATATGTGTTAATTTTGACAAATATTGTTTGTCTTGTGCTAGGCCAAACTGCCTGGAAATATGGATTAGAGAATGTCCAGCTTCATGGTGGGGTCATACAAAAATTCTTTCAAATCGTTTTTTCCCCATTAATCCTTTTAGGGTTTGGTCTTTATATTATTGCGACAGTTATTTGGATGTATTTGCTGTCCAAATTGCCATTAAGTTTTTTGTATCCGTTACAAAGTTTAGCCTATGTCTTAGCATTGTTTATATCCCTTTTTATATTTAAAGAACAAATACCTATGACTAGATGGATTGGTACAGGAGTTATTATGTTTGGTGTCTATTTAATTGTTAGATAACCAAACAAAGGAGCGTTACGATGAACGGGGTAAAAAAGAAACAACTTTTAAATATAAAAAACGATTGGTTAGAATGGTTGATTACGGCGGTTGTATTTTTTCTCCTTTCCTTATACATATATGAAAATAGAGCAACCTTCATTGTTCCTAAGGAATTCGAGCATACTGTGGCCGTTCAGAAAAAAAGTGATATGACCATCGGTGAAATAACCGGTAATTTGAATATTTCACAATCATTTATTGCAAAAAAAGATGATTTCTCCCGAATAAAAATACCATTTGGCACCTATAATCGACAGCTGCAAGGCTCCTTCTCTTTTGAATTAAGAGATTTAGCAAGCGGCAAGACCATTGTCAAAAGAGATATCAATCTGACTGAGTTGCAAGACGGTCTTGACTTCAACATTGATTTTCCTGTCATCCACAATGCTAAAGGACAAAAGTTTAAATTCATTATAGCTGGCGGCGGTCAGCAGCCAGGTAATACGGCAACTATCTGGAGGAGTTCTGCTGACAATTATAAGCAGGGTCAGTTAATCATAAATGGGAAGAAGTTTAGTGGGGATTTACATTTTAAAGTAATGGGAGTGGAATTAAAACCATTATTAAGTAAACCTATGTTCGTGGTAGTGGGTATGATTATCCTTCTCCTTTATTTGCTATCTATTTTTGGATTAAGACATTACAAAAATGAGATCCACAAGGCGTTTCTTGTTACAGCTATCCCAATTGGATTAGCGTTTGTGGTTATTATTCCTCCGTTCGATCAGTTGGATGAACTAGAGCACTATTATAGAGCGTTTGAAGTATCGGAAGGGAAATTTGTCAACCAAAATATTGAGCAGGGGCTTGGAAATTATCTTCCTGCTAGTCTTGTTGATACCGTTTATGATGTTCGTTACATTCACCAGTCGGGATATAAATATAGTATCGTAAAAGAGGCGTTTCACAATAAGCTGCAACCGGAAAACCGTATTTTTTTCCGAAATTACGCTTCATCTTATGCACCGTTAATCTATATTCCACAAGCTTTAGGAATGATTTTGGGCCGATTCTTGTTTGATTCGCCCCTATTGATGATGTATCTGGGGAGATTATTGAATTTTGCTGCTTACACTGCTATTGTTTATGCAGCACTGAGGGTTGTTCCTGTCAAAAAAACACTATTTTATCTGCTGGCATTATTGCCGATGTCAATGATTCATGCAGCATCTTTATCTGCTGATAGTATTATCAATTCAACAGCACTTTTATTTGTAGCATACATACTTTACCTTGCTTATGGAACTGTAGAGCAAATTAGGAATAAACATTTATTCATTACAATTGGAATTGGGTTATTTATCGCTTTAGCAAAGATCGTCTATATTCCGATGCTACTCTTGTTTTTCCTAATCCCATTTCGAAAGTTTAAAGATAAGAAGGATTATTGGAAGAAGTTCTTCCTATTCATAATTGGCTGTGTGATTCCCTTTGTCATTTGGAACTTGATGAATGTGGCCAATCTGTCGGTCCCGGATCTAAGAGCTAATCCTGGGGTTTCTCCGAGAGGACAAGTAGTTTTCGTCCTAACGCATCCTCTTTATTATATAAAAACCGTATTAGTCACAATACTTAGCCTAGGACCATCCGAGTTAGTAGCATTGGTTGGAAAAGTGGCGGCAAATTATCAGTACGCTGCACCATCGATTGTTATTTACTCGTTTTTGTTCCTCATGTTGCTATTCGGTTTAATGAATGACGATAACGATTTAAAAATAAAGACCAGGAAGACCGATAAATTTATTTATGTAATTATCCTTTTAGCTGTTATGTTACTTATATATACAGCATTGTATGTTGGCTATAATCCTGTGGGGAATTCAATTATCTGGGGGATTCAGGGAAGGTATTTTATCCCGATTGCTGTATTCCTTTTCCTCAGCATCTCGAATGATCAAATTCTTAACAAGAAGAAGGACAGTAACCTGCTTGTGTTTACCATTATCCATTGTTGCATGTATGCTCTGTTGCTATCCTATTTGGTTCAAATAAATGGTTGAGATAATTAACCTTTCACCCTATTATCTTGGTCCTGTTAAATATGGCTGTTGATTCCGCCCCAATAGCTCACTTTCAGCGGGCGTACCGGGGAGCCTAAATTGGGCAGGAATCAGCTTATAACTTTATGATTTACTATAAGACAAAAGCCTCCCTTATTTTTTGAGATAAGGGAGGCTTTTGTTAATTACTGTTAATATTAATTCTTGCAACTTGCTCCGTCTGAAGATCTAAATGTTGGCGTAGTTGATCAGATATGCTTTGTCTGGTTTCATCTTGAACGATAAAATACCATCCGCCATTAATCATTTTTCCGTCACCTGGAATTTCTAACTTTTCAATCGTCTCAGCAGCAGTTTTATAAGATGACTGGATATCAATGATGTCACTTAAAGTCAAATTGGTTTTGATATTATCTTCTAATGCAGCAAGAATATCATCATATTTTGTTAGTGTTGAAATCGATTTACCTTTATCAATAATTTTTGAAATAACTTCACGTTGTCTTTCGGCACGGCCAAAGTCTCCTCTTGGATCAGCTTTTCTCATCCGGGCATATTGAAGTGCCTGTATACCATCCAAATGTTGAGGACCTTTTTTTAATGTGACGCCATCTAATTCAAAAGCATACTTGTTATCTACATCAATTCCTCCAACAGCGTCAACAATATCCTTAAAGCCTTCCATATTAACTTGTACATAGTAATCAATTGGGACATTTAGAAAGTTTTCTACTGTTTCAATACTTTCTTCAATACCACCGTAGGCATAAGCAGCATTTATCTTATCAATGTGGTTCTTATTTGGGTTGCTTTTATTAATAAGCTTTGTGCGTGTATCACGAGGGATACTTAATATTTTAGTAGATTTAGTTTCAGGGTTAACTGTAATGACTAGCATTGAATCTGTACGTCCTCTATCGCCCTCGCGTTCATCGACACCAACTAACAGGATTGAAATAGGATCCTTTTGCTCGACTTCCACTTTTGTTTCACGTTTCTGGGATACTTCTCTAGAGATAGGCTTATTCATTTTATCAACAGCGCTGGCAACATTGGTGTAGACGTTATAAAAATAAATGCCTCCTCCAATTACTAAAACAAAAATTAACAAAAGGCTGTAACGTAACCACTTCCGCTTTTTCTTTTTCGTTTTTCTGCTTTCTCTAGTAGAATTCATTTATATTAATCCCTTCTTTTTCAAAATTTAGGCGATACTAAGGACAATCATACTAGAAATTATAATATTGAACTAGTCACAGTTCAACTGGAAAATAAAAAAATCGACAGATAAAGTACAAATTCTGACAAGATGATGCTATAATTTAGACTTGTTATGATTTTGAATTTTTTATAAGGCTCTATTAAATATGGCTGTTGATTTCCGCTCCAGTCGCTCGCTTTCTGCGGGCGTGCCGGGGAGCCTCCTCGGCGCGTACTCCCGCAGGAGTCGAGCGCCTTCCGCTCCAATAAACAGAGTTGAAAAATTAACAGTATCGTTTAACAGAGCCTTTTATAAAAGGCTACTACCGTAAGTTTTATTAAAAAATGATTTCTAAAGGATATTTACTTCATTATATATAGTCGAATTTTAAATCAAAGTGTTACACATTAAATCGTTCCAATTTAAAATAACATTTAATGAAAGAGTGAAAAAAATGACTAATGCCAAGGTTGCAATAAGCATCGTTACTTATAACAGCAGTCATATCTTCGATGTTCTTGAAAATTTAAAAAGTGAATTTCGAGGTGACGAGAATTTTCGTATTATTATCTTTGATAATAACTCAAGTGAAGAATACAAAAACCGGCTAAAACAATACGAAGATTTTGTCGATATTACTTTTTATCATGAAAACAATGGTTTTGGGTTTGGCCATAATTACAACTTGTTAAATGCCCCGGAAAAATATTTTTTGGTTTTCAACCCTGATATTATATTAGTTAAACAAGATTTACTTAAAATGTTGGAAATTATGGATGGTGATGAGTCCATTTCATTGTTAGTACCTAAAGTACTTAATTCGGATGGTTCCACTCAGCATTTAATGCGTAACCGAGTTACGGTATTTGATTACTTTTTACGTTTTGTACCATTCCGTTTTATGAAGAAGATGTTTGATAAGCGATTAGCCTCCTATGAGTTAAGGAATATACCGGATGATCGGGAAGTGGATATTCGGATTGGGTCTGGCTGTTTTATGTTATTAAGGGGAAGGGACTTTAAGGAAATAGGTGGATTTGATGATCGGTACTTTATGTACTTCGAGGATTATGATTTTTGTTTAGAACTGGAGAAGCGAGGAAAGCGCATTGTGTATACTCCTTTTTCTAAAGTGGTTCATTATTATGAACGGGGAGCTCATAAGAATAAAAAGTTGTTTCAAATTTTTATGCAATCAATGGCTAAGTTTTTCAATAAATGGGGATGGCGTTGGTTTTAATTCTTAGGCTCTGTTAAATATGGCTGTTGATTTCCGCTCCAACCAACAGAGTTAAAAAAATCAACGTTGTCGTTTAACAGAGCCCATTCTTAAAAAAGATTACTAAATACCAATTAAAAGTACTAATAGAATCAGCGAGATAGAGGGAAAATTAAAATATTTAATCAGGAAGTAGGAGAGGAATACTTTCATGAATAAGTTTGAAAAAATATTATTAACGATATTTTTTATAGAGCTTTTTGTTGGAGGAGGGGGGAGACTAATTGATTTCGGTTTTGTGTCCATTCGGCAAATTTTGTTTCTCCTTCTTTTTGTAACGTTTGTATACCGTATGTTAAAAAATAAATCCTTTTTTAATAAGGAGATAAATACCTTTATTAACTTTAATCCAGTTAGTATTGGAATTTATTTACTGCTGTTTTGGTTTGGAGCAAGCAGTGTAATTGGTTTATTAAAAGGGCATCCGTTGGGGGCGATTGTGACCGATTTTCTAAGGGTATCCTTTTTCGTCATGTACTTTCCATTAGCTTATTATATAGCTAAGGATCGATTCTCTTTAAATAAAGTCATTACTTTAATTAAGTATAGTGCATTAACTGTAGCAGTTTTTACCATTGTCGTGTCATTATTGGGAAAGACCATATTTGCTGCCAATTTTAAACCCTTTTATGATTTTATGAATTGGCTCATGAATGATGATTTATATTTTAGACCAAGCAATAGTGTGTTTTACAAAAGTCATTTCTTTGTATTAGTCGGTTTGATAATTGCTTTAAATGACCTACTTAATAGAAAGTATGGTCAATTGAACATTGCCATTGTCTTTTTCGGCTCTATTTCATTAATTTGGTCAGAAACTAGGGGGTTCTTGCTTGCCTTCCTATTGAGCTTATTAATGATCATCATCCTTGATGTAAAAGTAATCGTTGACCCGATTAAAGGTTTATCGAAAAAAGTCCAAAAATTAATCCAATCTAAACAGTTTCTTAGGAAGTTCATAATTTCTCTTGTTGTTATGATAGCCGTGCCGTTTTTGTATAAATATATGACGCTTGAGCGATTTGAAGTTACTCCTGCCCAGGAGGTTCCTGCAGATAAAGGAAAAACCACAAGTGGATCAGAAAAACCTTCCGTGAATGATGTCAGTGTAAATGCTCGAATGGAATTTATAATTGCATCTAAGGATATTCTTCTTCAACCTGCTAATTTAATCATAGGAACAGGATATGGAACAGAAGTAGCCGGAAGAATTACAGGCCTTGAGATGAGCTTTTTGGATGTTTTGGTGGAACAAGGGTTGATTGGATTTGCGACTTGGGTATACTTATTCCTAATCATTTACTATAACTATTATAAAGCATATAAAACAGGTTATAAGTTAACATCATTAGATATCTCTTTAATGTCAGTCTTTATGGGCATTTTATTATTAACTAATATTAATCCATTCATTAATAATCCAATCGGTATTATCTTTTTCCTAATTTTACTTGTTGTATCCCATAAGATTAAAGAAAACAGGGTAAATGAGGAAACGGTATGAAAATAACAATGGTGGTTGTCCTATATAAACAAAAACTCGACGAAAGTAAAACATTCCAATCATTAGAAAAGCACCTTTTTACGAACAACATGGACTGTTCAGAACTTGAGCTGATTATTTATGATAATAGCCCTGAAAAACAGAACCTGGTTCCTTCCCTCTCTAGGGGGATACATATTTCCTATATCCATGATCCCAGAAACTTGGGAATAGCAACAGCCTATAATAGTGCCTGGTCAAGAGCAAAAGAAAATGGGAGCCAATGGCTTTTATTACTAGACCATGACACTGAGTTAACTGATAAGTATATTCAACAGATACTGGATATTCCGGCATTTCCTAAGGAAGTGGCAGCGGTTGTCCCGAAAATTATTAGTGAGAACGTGATGATTTCGCCAGTATTTAGTCATACCCTAAGACCGCTAGCGGAAAAACGACCAGAAGCAGGGATCCAAAATGAACCTGTTATGGCAATAAACTCTGGAGCACTTGTTTCTGTAGACTTTTTAAACTCCATAGGCGGGTTTAATGAGTCCTTCCCGTTAGATTATCTGGACCATTGGCTATTTTATAAAATATATGAGCAGGGATTTAAGGTTTGGCTATGGGAGATTTCCCTTAACCATGAATTATCGGTTATGGATTATAGTCGAGTATCATTAAAACGGTATCAAAGTATTTTAGAGTCAGAAATTAATTTTTATAAAAATTTTAAAAAAGATTTGTATCCATTCTATCGAAAACAGCTGGTTAAACGTCTTATTAAGCAGGTATTACTTGTCAAAAATAAAAAAATCGCTTTATATACATTGCGCCGGCTTTTTTCAGTGTAGAGGAGTTTTATTTAATGAAATTAACTGTTTGTTTAGCCACCTATAATGGAGAAGAATTTGTTATTCGCCAGTTGAATTCTGTGATTAAACAGCTTACTAACGAAGATGAAGTCATAGTTGTTGATGATTGTTCGAAGGATCGTACGATTCAGCTAATACACCAAACATTTGGTGAGCGTGTAAAGGTCCATGTGAATGAGCGGAATTCAGGCGCTATTAAGAGTTTTGAAAAGGCGATATCTCTGGCAAAAGGAGATATCATCTTTCTATGTGATCAAGATGACGTTTGGGAAGATGATAAAGTAGCTACAGTTTTAAAGGCTTTTCAAGAACAAAATGCTGTTCTTGTGGTTCATGATGCAACCGTCGTAAATGGCAACCTTGAGACACTTGATTCATCTTGGAATCATTATAATCATAACAACTTGAAACAGGGGATAATCGGGAATATTGTAAAAAATGCTTACACTGGAGCAATGATGGCTTTTCGAAAGGAATTGGTGTCAGACATCTTACCATTCCCAGCATCGATTGAAATGCATGACCAATGGATTGCGCTCGTTTGTATGAAGAAAAAGAAGAAAATCGTCTTTATTGATAAACCACTTATGAAATATGTCCGCCACGGTGGAAATGTTACCGGGATGAAAAAGAGGTCTTTATCAGAGCAGATTAAAGGACGTCTAAGAACAATTTCTGCCATTACCCGTTCCAACCGTTCCTGATTTTACGATTTTATTACATTTGTGTTCCTGTTTGTCTTTTCACAACAACCTTCTTTATAATGAGGAAGGGGAACGTGACGATTTTTGTAGAAAAATAAAAAAGGAGTTGGATTAAATGAAAGGCATAATCCTAGCCGGAGGAAGTGGCACTAGGCTATATCCATTGACAAAGGTTGTTTCAAAGCAGTTATTGCCTGTTTATGACAAACCAATGATTTATTACCCGCTATCCGTTTTAATGTTAGCCGGAATTAAAGATATCTTGATTATTTCGACACCTGAGGATACAGCTCGTTTTGAACAAATTTTGGGGGACGGCTCTGATTTAGGGATGAACTTTACATATAAAATTCAGCCGCATCCAGGCGGATTAGCCCAGGCGTTTATTTTAGGTGATGAGTTTATTGGTGGTGATAACGTCGCACTGGTGCTTGGTGATAATATATTCTACGGACACGGTCTGACGAGCCTGCTTAAAAAGGCTGCGGCGCGAGAAGCAGGAGCAACCGTGTTTGGTTATTATGTAAATGATCCAGAACGGTTTGGAGTCGTTGAGTTTGACCAAGAAGGAAAGGCTATTTCTATTGAAGAAAAGCCTGAGGTACCAAAATCAAATTATGCTGTAACTGGACTATATTTTTATGATAATCGTGTTGTAAATATAGCAAAGAATATTCAGCCATCGGCACGTGGTGAATTGGAAATTACCGATATTAATAAAGCATATCTGGAAATGGGCGAGTTAAATGTAGAACTTCTAGGCCGAGGCTATGCTTGGCTGGATACAGGGACACATGCATCCCTTTTAGAGGCTTCCCAGTTTATAGAAACAGTCGAAAAACGGCAATCATTAAAAATTGCCTGTCTTGAAGAGATTGCATTCAAAATGGGTTATATTACTAAGGAAAAGCTTATTGAGCTTGCTGAGCCGCTGAAAAAAAACCAATATGGTCAATATCTAATTAAAATAGCTACCCAAGGAATCAATCCATAAGCGAGGTAAGAGATATGAATATGATTGAAACAAAAATACCTGATGTAAAAATACTAGAACCTAAAGTATTCGGAGATCATCGCGGCTACTTTATGGAAAGCTATAATAAAGAAATTTTTGAAAGCCTTGGTTTACAATATGATTTTGTACAGGACAACCAGTCTCTCTCTGCACCAACAGGGACGTTAAGAGGGCTTCACTTTCAGTTGAATCCTAAAGCACAAACAAAGATCGTCCGCTGCATTACTGGGGCCATTTACGATGTAGCCGTCGATATTCGCAAGGGATCCCCGACTTACGGCCAGTGGGTTGGAGTCATATTGAGTTCGGAGAATAAACGGCAGCTGTTAGTGCCAAAGGGCTTTGCTCACGGTTTCTGCACATTGGTTCCGGACACTACCGTTGCCTATAAAGTGGACGAATATTATTCTCCGGAACATGATGGCGGTATTTTGTGGAATGACCCAGATTTAGGCATAGATTGGCCGACAACTAATCCTGTTCTTTCTGAAAAGGATACAAAACATCCTAGGCTAAAGGACGCAACACATCTCAATTTTGTTTACGAGAAATAGGAGGCAGCATATGAAATTATTAGTTACAGGCGGGGCAGGCTTTATTGGAAGCAACTTTGTCCGCTACATGGTCAATAAATATCCTGATTATAACATTGTTAATTTAGACTTACTAACTTACGCAGGTAATCTAGAAAATTTAAAGGACATTGAAAATAAGCCAAACTACAAGTTTGTTCGTGGTGATATTGCTGATCGCGACTTTGTACAAGGATTATTTCAAGAGGAAAAGTTTGATTTTGTCATTAACTTTGCTGCAGAATCACACGTGGACAGAAGTATCACAGATCCGGGGATTTTTGTTCAAACCAATATTCAAGGTACTCTTGCTTTATTGGATGCAGCAAAAAGCTTTGATGTGAAAAAGTACCTTCAGGTTTCAACTGATGAGGTGTATGGCACCTTGGGCGAGACTGGTTATTTTACAGAAGAAACTCCATTAGCAGCAAATAGTCCTTATAGTGCAAGTAAAGCTGGGGCTGACTTGCTTGTTCGTGCTTATCATGAAACGTTTGGGCTGCCAGTCAATATTACACGTTGTTCTAATAACTATGGTCCATACCATTTCCCAGAAAAACTGATTCCATTAATGATTATTAATGCATTAAACGATAAAGAACTTCCTGTTTATGGTGACGGCTTAAATATCCGCGATTGGCTTTATGTTGAAGACCATTGCCAAGCGATTGACCTTGTGCTTCATAAGGGACGCGACGGTGAGGTATACAACGTTGGCGGCAATAACGAACGGACCAACATTGATATTGTTAAAACCATCCTAAAACAGCTTGGGAAGCCTGAGTCGTTAATTAAATATGTAAAAGACCGTCCAGGCCATGACCGCCGTTATGCCATCGATGCCACAAAATTGCGTACGGAACTCGGCTGGCAGCCAAAGCATAATTTCGATACAGGTATTAAAGAAACAATTGATTGGTATTTAAACAATCGCGAATGGTGGGAAAATATCATTTCCGGTGAATACCAGGAATACTTTAAATCGCAGTATGGCGACAGATTAGGGGTAGAATAATGAAGGTTGTTGTTACAGGTGCGGCTGGCCAATTAGGGCAGGATGTTGTTTTAGAGTTAGAAAGAAAAAACCATCAAGTCATTGGTACCGACCGTGACAAATTGGATATTACCATTGAAGCAGATGTTTTGGCCTTTATGAATGAGGTAAAACCAGACGTCATTCTTCACTGCGCGGCATATACAAATGTGGATGCAGCTGAAGGGAATGAAGAATTAGCCTACCTAATCAATGGCTTAGGAACAAAATATTTAGCCAAAGCAGCAAAACAAGCTGGAGCAAAACTGTTATACATTAGTACGGATTATGTATTTGATGGAACTGCCACAGAACCGTATGAAGTCGGACACCCCACAGCGCCACTGGGGGCTTATGGCAGAACCAAACTGGCGGGGGAAGAATTCGTAAAGGAACAGCTGGAGAATTTCTATATTGTCAGGACTGCCTGGGTATTTGGCGCCTATGGCCAAAACTTCGTTAAAACCATGCTTCGCCTTGGCAAGGAACGCGGCGAGGTAGGTGTGGTCCACGACCAAATGGGTTCACCAACCTATACCGTTGATTTAGCGAAGTTTATGGTTGAATTAATGGAAACAGAAAAATACGGAATCTATCACGCTACTAACAGCGGAATTTGCTCGTGGTACGATTTTGCGGTTGAAATTTTTAATCAAGCAGGGTTACATGTAAAAGTTAATCCTTTGACGACGGAGGAATTTCCACGGCCAGCGGCAAGACCGAAGTACTCAGTACTAAGCAAGAAGAAGATAGACGAGCAAGGCTTAACTCCGCTTCGTGATTGGAAGGAAGCACTGGCAGCGTACCTTAAAGAAACAAATGAAAAGAACTGATATTTTTATCAGTTCTTTTTTCAAACAGTGGAGGAGGAAACCATTTGAGTACCGCATTTGAAAAAGTAAAATCCTATTTTAGGAATAGGAAGATCTATAAAGCATTGAGGCAAAATCCGCTCCTTTCAAAAATCAATCAACATTATCGGAATCAGGCAGAAGCCCAAAAACGTGAATCTGTTCATACATATGGCTTAGAAAGCTTATTATTGACGAAAGAGTCATTTGCAGAAATTAAACGGGACTTTTGGCTGGATTACGGAACGTTACTTGGAGCTATACGCGACAAAGATTTTATTGGCCATGATGCGGATATTGATGTTGGCACATTTTTTACAGGAAATGAGGATGCCAAAAAGTTTGAGAATGCTATGAAAAAACGTGGTTTTGAGAAATCACGTGAATTCTGGATGGACGGAAATATCGTAGAAGAAACCTATATTCGTAAAGGCGTAAACCTGGATGTTTTCTACTACTATTCTGAGGGCGAGAAGGACAAAATTCATTGTTTTACTCTGGAAGAGGGGGAACATACGGTTTATCAAAAACTTGATGAGTACACACTAGTAACAGGTCTTTCGGTAAAGAAAGTAACTAGTACTTTTTCAAATACCACTCTTATTGACTTTAAAGGGAAACAATTCCCTGTTCCCGAAAATCATCATGAGTATTTAACGGACAACTATGGTCCAACATATATGATTAAGGATGAGAATTGGAACTTTGGTGAGCAAGATATACCTATTCTTCCGTTTCAGGATAATACACGAGCACTTCTCTTTAATAAATAAAAAGCTCGGATCAACCAGAAGGGTCTTTTATGAAAAAATCACTTTTTAAAAATATACTGTATAAGATATTGTTAAATGTGTTTAATTTGGTTTTGCCGATCTTAGTCGGACCGTATGTGAATAGGGCTCTAGGGCCTGATTCTTTAGGTAATGTCCAATGGGCTGAATCCATTTATAATTATTTTCTAATTTTTGCAACCTTTGGTGTTTATCAATACGGTATGAGGGAAATGAGCCGAATTAAAGATGATAAACAAAAGGTTGGCCAATTGTTTACCAGCTTGTTTACCATAAGCTCTGTAACAGGTGTTACCACTTTATTATTGTATGTGGGTTTAACTTATTTTGGCTATCAGCATTCTGCCATATATCCAATCTTATGGATCTTCAGCTTAAACTTTATTATTAATGTTTTTTACGTTGAATGGGTTAATGAAGCAATGGAGAACTACGACTTTATTACGATCAAAACCATCATCGTAAGAAGTATTTATCTTGTATTAATATTTATCTTTGTAAATACGGCAAAAGATTACCAGCATTATGCGATGTTATTGGTTTTATCTGTCCTTTTGAACAATGTCATCAGCTTTGTTTACATTAAAAGAAAAGTTAAATTTGATTTTTCCAATTTACAAATTAAAAAGCACTTAAAACCAATGTTTCTTGTGGTCATTTTTTCTAACGCCAATGTTCTTTATACCTTACTTGACCGCTATATGCTTGGAGAGTTTCTTAATTCAAAGGCAGTATCTTTTTACGTCATTCCTCAACAAATTATGGGGATTATTAATACATTGATGCTTAGCGTTATTCAGGTAACGATACCAAGACTTTCGTATTTATTAAGTTCAGATGATGAAGCTTCTTATCATATCCTTTTGAATAACATCTCTAAGGTTTATTTTTCAATCGTATTCCCAGCAGCAGTAGGACTCTATATTCTATCTGATATAGGCGTAATGATTTATGGCGGGAAGGAATATATTGGTGCAGCACCAGTATTAAGTGTGTTTGCTTTTTATATGGTGGTCCTAGGGTTTGAGTCCATCCTATCCAACCAGGTCATTTATGTGAAAAAGAAGGAAAATATCCTGGTACGGTTGGTTTTCCTATGTGGCTTTATTAATTTAATATTAAAGATTGTCCTTATTAAACTGGGAATTTTCACACCAAGGAATGCAATCATTACAACAGCAGGAGCAAACTTTTTCCTTATATTATTGGAATATGGATATATTCGCCGGTATTTGAAAGTTGATTTTAAATTATTTGATTTTAGCAAACTTAAATATTTGCTCTATTCACTGATTTTTATTCCTGTATCTTTACTAATAAGACAGGTTCTTGAAGGGCCGATTCCTTTGTTTATCGCCATTGTTGCCATTAATGTTTTGATTTATGGCCTTATATTAATTATTACAAAGGATCTTGTGCTCCAGATTTTACTTGATAAAGTAAAGAAACGGTTTGGTAAAGCTTAATCCTTTAACCTCTTTCGGATTCAGATACTGGAAGGGGTTCTTTTATTCCTGGTCAAATTCGTGTGATCCGGTCAAAATTAAAATGGCAGCTTCGAACTATATTGTGAAACATTTTACTAAGGTTTATCGTCTATACATAAGAAGGAAAGATAATGACTTATTAAACACGGCTTTTCCCATTAACTATCTAACAATAGACTGTTTATTTTAGCAATACTGTGTGCTATAATCCATTGGGGAAGGTAAACTTGCTATCGATTTGAAATTTGAAATTTAAAATACAGAGATATCCACGCTGATTAGCTTGAGATATAATCCACGGAGGGGCTTATGTTATTTTATATGAATCTAGCAATCTGTTTTTTTGCAGCAATACTCCTCACTCCGCTAGTAAAAAAACTAGCTTTTAAAATTGGGGCAACCGATAAACCGAATTACAGAAAGGTCCATTCAAAAATTATGCCAAGGTTAGGTGGACTTTCGATATTTTTAAGTTTTATCATCGGGATCGCTATACTAAAACCAGCAGGAGAGTTCCATCTTCCGATTGTATTAGGCAGCATACTTATTATTCTTACAGGGATATTAGATGATATAAAAGAGATTTCACCTAAGCTAAAATTAGCTGGTCAGGTTGCAGCAGCCGCTGTAGTAGTCATATATGGTGGCCTTAAGGTGGAGTTTATTAATTTGCCTTTTGGCGGAACAATTGATTTCGGCTACTTAAGCATTCCTTTGACTATGATTTGGATTATCGGGATTACAAATGCCATTAATTTAATAGATGGTTTGGATGGATTAGCAGCAGGTGTTTCATCTATCGCCTTATTTTCAATTGCGGGCATGTCAATAGTTATGGGAAATGGTTATGTAACAGTTATGGCATTGATAGTCGCCGTAAGTACTGTAGGTTTCCTCTTTTACAATTTCCATCCTGCAAAGATTTTTATGGGAGACACGGGGGCCTTATATCTTGGTTATATGATTGCCGTATTATCCTTGTTAGGATATAAAAATGTCACATTCATATCATTAGTTATTCCTATTATTATTCTTGGAGTGCCAATTTCTGATACATTCTTTGCGATTATTCGCCGTGTGGTTAATAAACAGCCAATCTCTGCTCCGGATAAATCCCATTTGCATCACTGTTTATTGAGAGCAGGATTTACCCATCGCCAGACGGTTCTGTTAATATATGCGATGGCTGCCGTTTTTGGTTTAAGTGCGTTTATCTTTTCGCAATCAACTGTATGGGGATCGTTAATTGTCATCTTTGTACTATTAATTATGATTGAACTAATCGTTGAAAAAATAGGATTGGTTCGTGAAGACTATAAACCACTATTAAAGTTTATGAAGGGGTTAAAGCCCATTAACATCCGGAATCGATAAAAATTAAAGAGATGTTTAAAGCCTAAAAAGCTCGGAGCCTTTTAGGCTTTTTTCATTTTTTAGGGGGATTTTTGACAAAATCTGCAATGTTTCTATTGCTGTTTAATGGGCAAACTTTATATCAAGGAGGATTTAGCCATGTTCTATCTTACCTTGATATTGTGTTTTGTCCTATCAGTAATCATAACACCACTCATCAAAAAATTAGCTTTCGTTATTGGTGCCACTGACCAGCCTAACCAACGTAAGGTTCATCAATCCATCATGCCAAGGCTGGGGGGGTTAGCTATCTTTATCAGCTTTCTGACAGGCATGATCATACTCCAACCGGAAAATCACTCCTTACCAGCTATTTTGCTCGGATGCTTAATTATTGTTTTAACTGGACTATTGGACGATTTGTATGAATTACCAGCTAAATATAAGCTCATTGGCCAAGTTTTTGCGGCACTTAGTGTGATATTTGTTGGTAACCTGCAAGTTATGTTCATTAACTTGCCTTTTGGAGGACAATTGCAATTTGGACTATTCAGTATTCCTTTTACCTTACTCTGGATTGTAGGAATTACCAACGCTATCAATTTAATTGATGGTCTAGATGGTCTGGCAGCAGGAGTATCTTCCATTGCATTAATAACCATTTCAGTAATCGCCTTTATTCAGGGAAATTTATTTGTTGTTGCAGTTGGATTGGTTGTTCTGGCTAGTACCCTTGGGTTTTTAATTTATAATTTTCATCCAGCCAAAATATTTATGGGTGACACTGGCGCTCTTTTCCTCGGATTTATCATTTCTGTGCTTTCACTTCTTGGATTTAAAAATGTTACATTTATCTCATTCATTATTCCTGTTATCGTCCTTGGCGTTCCGATATCAGACACCATCTTTGCCATAATAAGAAGAATTGTTGAGAAAAAACCATTATCAGCTCCTGATAAATCTCATTTGCATCATTGTTTGCTTAGAATTGGCTATTCGCACCGTCAGACAGTATTAATTATTTATGCAATGGCAGCTTGTTTTGGATTATTTGCATTAATATTTTCGTTTGCAAAGTTATGGGGTGCATTATTATTAATTATTGTTTTGTTATTGCTAATTGAATTATTTGCAGAATCTGTGGGATTGATAGGAAAGGATTTCCACCCATTATTAAAATTCATCCGTGGTTTTCTTGAGCCGGCAGGGAAGAACCGGTGATATTAAAATCATTCTTTTGATATATTTTAAAAATTTCTAAGTTCATGGTATTCTTAATAGGTTATTAAAGAGAACATCAAGAATTTAGAAGGTGAAGCTAAATGTCCCAGAGAATACAATGGGTGGATACCTGTAAAGGAATTGGCATTATACTGGTAGTAATTGGACATACAATGATTAGCGGAAAGTCTAAGTCTTTGCTTATCCCTTATGTTTCTTTTGCGATACTGTCTGTTCTGGTGCTAAGAATCCTTTTTCATGAGCCTGTAAATATCGGGACCTTTCTCCATTCGCTCCTCTTATCTCGTCGTAATAATATTTATTTTGATGACCCACTATGGTTTCTGACCTCTTTATTTTCAATTGAGGTTATTTATTATTTTTTATTAAAATATATTAAAAATAACTATATGATTTTAGTTGTGCTTATTGGAGTAAGTTTCTTTGCCGTTTTAAGGCTAGATGTTATAGCCGGAGGAAATATTCTCCCGTGGAGTTTCGATCAGTCTCTTTACTACATTTTTTACTTTGGACTGGGATACTTGCTTAAAAATAGTGGAGTATTGGCTGGGAAATTAATGAAGTCCTATTGGCTAATCGGTCTTTCTATACTTTATATTCTAATGTTACTATTTCCAAACATCTATACAGCCTGGATTCAGGCATTAAATATGATTCATTTGCCATCTGCCGTTGTGACTTATCTCGTAACCATTATGTGGGCTCTAATTGCGATCTCCTTCGTCATTTATTTATCACAGTTTATTACCAGGATATCCATACTAAGCTTCTTGGGGAAAAACTCACTCATATTGCTAGCATTGCATGTTAGTCTGGGGTTTAGTTTGGTTAATTTAATCTTTTTGGGGAAACTTGGCGTGAAAATAGAAAATCCTAACTTTTTGGGATTATTTTTTACAATCCTCGCCATTGTCATATTGCTTCCCGTTATTATTATTATTAATAAGTACTTACCATTTATTTTAGGGAAAAATATAAGCTTTAAAAGTAAGAAAATATAGTTTGCATTAACAAAAAGAAATTCGGCTAACTCCTTTTTATGAGTTAGCCTTTATTATATCCTGCTTACGTAAGCCATTATTTATCATCGTTAAGCAATAATTTTCCCAATTGTTTTCCTTTTCGAGTCCTATTATAATTTCCCTAAAGATATTGTTAATTTCTTACAAAGTTTTCTTCTAGATAAACGGACTCTCCTGCCTCAATCGTGCATTGGCCGTTCGTCAAGTCAACCATCCACTCAGCAAATGATTGGGTCTTACTACCATCTACAAAGGTTTCAATATTGACGATATCTAGATAATGTATATCTTTAAGCTTATACTCAGAGGCCCGTATTTCTTTCTCAATTTTCCCAAGCCATGTATAATCAAGTTTGACAGTCATGACTTGTACGAGACGTCTTTCGACAATGCCTGTTGTATCCAGACCCTCTGAGGTGGCTTTGCCGTAAGCGCGGATGAGGCCGCCTGCACCTAGTTTTATTCCGCCAAAATAGCGGGTAACGACAACTACTGTATCTTTTAGCTTTCGCTTTTTTAAGACTTCTAAAATCGGTACACCTGCAGTTCCGCTGGGTTCACCATCATCATTTGCCTTTTGGAGCTGGTCGTTCTCGCCAATCAGGTAGGCGGAGCAATTATGTGTAGCGTCCCAATGTTTTTTCTTAATCGTTTGTATGAATTCCTGAGCTTCTTGTTCAGTTTCCGCTCTTGATACATGAGCGATGAAGCGGGACTTTTGGATGGTAATTTCATGTTCTCCATATTGTTTAACTGTTAAATAACGAGGCAGCATCGTGAAATCCTTCCTTTTTTTAAAAAAGTTTCTGTAATATACCTTTAATCTGGGTGTAAAGTTCGAATGGTATAATAAATACAGTCGTAATAGGCAAAAAGGAGTAGAAGATGAATTCTTCATTTATTATACTACTTTAAAGCATAACAAGGCTTGGGTCTAAATGGCTGTAACAATTTTATTTTTTCAATACAATGTCAGGTGCATAACAGACCTAAAGGGAAATCATCCCCTGGAGGAGCCAAAATGAAGATTAAACAGATGAATGTGAAATCTATTGATGAAATCCGTGAAGAAATGCTTGATACGGTAACATGCAGTAAGAGTGACATTTTTCGAATTAGTGAACAATGCCGCGATGACTATGAGAACATTACGAATGAACTTACTTCCATTCAGCAAATGATGGTGAAATTGATGGATGAAGGTGAGGAGCTAGAGATTCTAGTTAGTGAAGCAAGGCAAAAGCTTTCGGAAGTCAGCAAGAATTTTAAGCTCTATTCAGAAGAAGAAATTCGAGATGCCTACGAAAAAGCACATCAATTGCAAATGGACCTCTCCATTAACTGGCAGTATAAAAAGCAATTGCTCGAGAAAAGGGACGAACTCGAGCGAAGGTTAATCGGACTACATTCTACCATTGATCGAGCGGAGCAGCTCATTTCACAGATTTCTGTGGTGATGAATTATCTGCAGAGTGATTTAAAACAATTTGGGGAAGCATTTGAAAATGCCAAAGCCAGAGAGGATTTTGGCCTTAAAATCATAGAAGCACAAGAAGAGGAGCGCAGACGGCTATCAAGAGAAATTCACGATGGGCCGGCACAGATGCTTGCCAACGTCATCGTCCGCTCTGATTTAGTGGAACGGGTGTTTCGTGAAAAGGGACCTGAGGAAGGCTTCTCTGAAATCAGCAGCTTTAAAAAAATGGTACGCGCTGCCCTTTACGAAGTCCGGCGAATCATTTATGACTTGCGTCCAATGGCATTGGATGACTTAGGACTAGTGCCAACACTAAGAAAATATCTCCAGACGATTGAGGAGTATCATAATCAGTCTGAAATTATATTTATCAACAGTGGTCTTGAGTGCCGATTACCGGCTAAATATGAAGTGGCCCTGTTCCGTTTAATACAAGAATCGGTCCAAAATGCATTGAAGCATGCCAAGGCCTGCCAAATTAAAGTACAGCTCGAAATAGCCGATAATGGAATCACCGTGTTAATCAAGGACAATGGAGTTGGTTTTGATCCTTCTCACAAAAAACCGGAATCTTTCGGCTTAATCGGAATGAGAGAACGTGTTGACTTGCTTGACGGAGAAATCACCATAAGTTCTAAAATTGGAAAAGGAACCGAGGTATTTATAACTGTTCCATTGAATAGTTAATATTTCTGGGCTTTATGAATATTTATATTACATGCTAAAAATTAATGTATATAAAGACTTTCACGTGGAAAAACAGAGAAACTAGGAGGAGTTACATATGACTACTACTAAAATTGCAATTATTGATGACCATCAACTATTTAGAGAAGGCGTTAAAAGGATACTAGAATTTGAAAAATCATTTAAAGTGGTTGCCGAAGGAGACGACGGCAGTGAAGCGTTAACCATTGTTGAGGAGCACCGTCCAGATGTCGTCATCATGGACATTAATATGCCACAAGTGAATGGTGTGGAGGCAACTCGTGATTTGATTGGAAAATACCCAGATACAAAGGTTATTATCTTATCAATTCATGATGATGAAAACTATGTGACCCATGCATTGCAGACCGGTGCCAGCGGTTATTTGCTAAAGGAAATGGATGCAGATGCCTTGATTGAGGCAGTTCGTGTGGTAGCTGATGGCGGTTCCTATTTACATCCAAAGGTGACACATAATCTTGTAAATGAATATCGTAAACTGGCAGCGGGGGTTTCCAGAGGCGGTGCTTACGCTCAAACAGTCGAAATTCGCCGTCCGCTGCATTTATTAACCCGCCGCGAATGTGAAGTCCTGCAAATGCTGGCTGATGGAAAAAGCAACCGCGGTATTGGAGAAGCCTTATATATCAGTGAAAAAACAGTTAAAAACCATGTAAGTAATATCTTGCAGAAAATGAATGTTAATGACCGTACCCAAGCCGTTGTATCTGCCATTAAAAATGGCTGGGTAGAAGTTCGATAGTAAACAACAACACAATAAATGATGGCAGATGTATAAAAGGGCATACTTGATGTATGCTGTCAGATTGTCGAGAAAGGTTATTTTTCTCGGCAATTTTTCATTTTACTTGAATTAAAATATGATTTTTAGAATTGATTATCGCCTGCAATGGGGCCTATTGATTTCCGCTCCAGGTGCTTCGCTTTCCGCGGGCGTGCCGGGGAGCCTCCTCGGCGCTTTAGCGCCTGCGGGGTCTCCCCAGTCCC
>NZ_HG942077.1 GCF_000612665.1 Neobacillus dielmonensis | reverse complement strand
ATCACCCCCTCCTACTCGATGGTTCGGAGTAAAGAAAAATGCAAATAGCTATTTGTGTTGGGAAATGAGAAAAGTGGCACTACGAATATAGACATGGCAAGCTACTTGGAGATGTGTTACAATGTATTTCCTTGGCAGGGGCATTATATACAATTGAAGGAAGCAGGGAAGATGAACTAAATTCCTTGCTTCCTTCTTATTTTGTAATATCCACTTTATAAAAATCGGACATTCTCTCTTTTCAGAGGCGATGCGGTGAATGGTAATGTTGGTTCGTTTCTCTTATTAATACTGTAGTAGAGCCTTCAGTTCACCTTTATTTAATTTTAATCCATACTTTACAGATAGGAATTATCGGTATATAATACAAATAATCAAACATATTTAAATCGAATGATTGTATTCAAGGGAAAGCTTTGAAAAACTGAAGGAGTGTTTATCATGAGAAATAACGATGAAAAAAAGCGCCAAAAGCTAATCAATAAATTGATTTTTTTAAACGTCTATACCAAAGAGGATCCGCAACTTGATAAGCTGTCCCTTTCAAAATTAGAGTATGAGTATAGGAAATTTAAATTACAAAGCCATCCGCATGGTGAATTTGGCTCTATTAAATGGATATAAAAAGAAAAAGTACGGAATATAGGAGTAATTCCAATAGAGATTAACAACCAGCGAAAGGGAATATAGATGGAACATATAAGAATTATAGAGATTTTTAGACACTAAAATGGGTCTGCATTCAAATCACAATGCAGACCCATTTTGTCGTATCATTTCTAAACTACTTAAAGACCTTCATAGGCAGATAAGTTAAAGATTGTCCGGTCGCTGAAGCCGTTAAATTCTCCTCTAGTTGAAACCCTTCTACCGGCTGAATACGTGAAAACTTTTGTACAAATGTCTCAAGTGCTATTTTCATTTCTAACCGTGCAAGGGGTGCACCTAAACAGAAATGGGGACCATTTCCGAAAGTCAGATGTTTTTTATTATTGGAACGATGTATATCTAAAGAGAAAGGATTTTCGAACATTTTCTCATCCATATTCGATGCACTCATCCATGCAATCATTACATCTCCTTTTTTTAACTCAACGCCTAATAAATTGTTGTCCTGTTTGACAGTACGATCTCTCCTGGACATATGAAAACGATAGCGGAGCATTTCCTCGACGGCGTTTGGCACTAATTCGACATTATTTCTAAGTTCTCCATATATAGACTGGTCATCATAGAGCAAGGAATAGAAGGTATTGGCAATTGCATGACTTGTTGTTTCAACCCCTGCACCTAAAAGCAGCATAGTGGTTTGGACAATTTGCTCATCGGTAAATCTTTCGCCATCCACTTCAGCCCGGATTAAGTCGGAGATAATATCATCGGAAAGGTTTGACCGTTTTTGCACCACAATTGGATATAGATATTGGAAATATTCTTGTGCTGCCTTTTGTTTTGCTAGTTCAATATCCTCCAGCCTTTCTTTATCATAAGGTTGGAAAAGGATGTCTACCCATTTTTTGAACTGATAGCGATCTTGTACCGGAACTCCAAATAAATCCGTTATGACCATACTAGGCAGTGGTGCTGCCAAGACTTCCACAATATTAACAGTAGAACTTTCTTGTATGGATTCCACTAGTTCGGTCGTAATTTGTTGAATGCGCGGCTCCCAGTTTTTTAAACTTCGGGGAGTGAAAGCGGCCGCTAGCAAGGAGCGTGCTTTGCGGTGCTGGGGAGGATCTAACAGGGTAATATTCATAATCGGTGAGGTTTTTTCTTGTTTGTCTTTCGCTCCCACAAAAATGGTAGTTCTAGGACCTTGACTTGAAAAGTATTCGTAGTTACTTAATACCTGTTTAACATGATCATATGTAAAAACATTCCATGTATTGGTTTTTTCATGATAATAAACGGGATGATGGTGAAGCATTTCTTTGTACCAATTAATCGGAAAAAACTCTTCGGCACGTGATTGGAAATTTGTGATTTCGTTCATTGGAATAACTTCTTGACTCATAATTTTCCTCCTCTATTGAATTTGCGCAATGAATCGCTAATCTCAAATTACTCTAATCAGAGTAATTTTTATAGAGGAATTTGTACTAACAGATTTTGTTTAAACGCTTCTGTAAAAATATAGAAATAGTCAGAATTGCTCTTGAATCGACTAAATAAAGGTTTTAGGAGAGCGTGAATATGATGGAGGTATGAGGATGTCTATTATGATAAAATTTAAGGGAATTAAGAACGGATTATAGAAAGGAAATGTTCCTATGTCTCTTTCGTTATTTATACTCGGAAGTTTGGCTGATGAAAATAGCAATCCCTATCAATTAAAGAAAGAATTACTAGATGCGATTCCGATAAAAATAAGTGAAGGAAAATTTTACTATAATTTTGAAGCTTTACAGAAAAAAGGGCTTATTGAACCAGTCGAAACCATTCAGATCGTCAATCGCCCGAACAAAACCATGTACGGGATTACTCAGAAAGGAAGACTTTTTCTGGAGCAAGAGATATATAACAGCTTTAAAAAAGTCGCTAGGTTAGAAGATTTGTACATATCCATTTATCTTTTAAAATATATTGATCCAGCCAAGGCAGCTTTATTCCTTGAGGAAACGATTAAACATGAAAAGAACCGTTGGGCAAGTTATAAAGAGGAATTCAAAGTATCAAAGGAAATACTGGATGCAAAACAGCAGCGGGCGGTCCAATTTATTAGCGAACATGCATTTAGTCAGTCAGAGCATAATATTTTTTGGATGGAAAAGCTATTAAATTTTTTAAAGGCGTTTTAGAAAATACAGTGTTCGGCAAGGAAGTTTACGGTCTAGAAAAAATTGATTCTATATGGATTTTAAATAGGGAGAGATAGACGATTCGTTGACACATTGTAATACGATTGGGCGTCAAATACAAAATGAAAATAAAAGTAACAATAACCAAAGTAATTATCAAATCCTACTCGATGACTGATGTGTGCAATAATTTGTCTCCACTCCCTATCAAGCACCACAAAAGGAATGGATGAATAAGAACATAAAGCCGAAATTGGGAAGGTCAAGTTTTTCTCAGGTAAAGAAGCGGGAAGCAAGTAAATGAAAACTATTGGCTCTTGATCGTGTTAGTTTCTTTTTCAAAGATAGATAGTTGAATAGTGCCCAGAATTGTTGAAATGTTCATGCTATTATATAATTTATAAACCATAAAACCATCAGGGGGAAGTTGATATGTCATTAAAATTAGGAGATATTATTACGTTTGAACGAACTTTTACAGAAAGAGATGTTGAATTATTCACAGAAGTTTCAGGTGATGAAGGGGTACACCACGTAACCCCGGATGAACAGGGGAGATTGGTTGTTCAAGGGTTATTAACAGCAACCTTGCCAACAAAAGTAGGCGGCGATCATAACGTGTTGGCTCGTAATATGAATTTTGAGTTTTTAAGACCTGTGTTTACAGGGGATACCATTATTTGTAAAGTGAAAATTGAAAAATACGAAAGGCAAGACAATAATAGAACAGCTATACGTGCAACCTTTTTATGTACAAATCAGAATGAAAAAGAAGTATTAAAAGGGGATTTTTCTGGGGTCATACTATAAAGTTTTCCTTCTTTCATCCTGGGCAGTGGACTAAAGGCAAAATTATTTATGTGAGAAATGAATGCCTGATACACAAAAACTCCTTCAGTATGGTTGAAGGGGTTTTTACATGCTATTTTTTCTCTAAGATAACGAATAAAACACCAGCAAGAATCAGGATAGAGCCTATCCAAAACGGTACACCTAGGGTCTCGCCAAGTATAAGCCATCCGAGGAGTGCCCCAACCACGGGTTGGAAGAAGAAAAATAACCCTCCACTTGAGGCGTTCAGCATTTGTAATCCACGATTCCAAAGGAGAAATCCACATGCGGTGGAGATAATGCCGAGATACAATACTCCTCCCCAAATGGTCGGGTGAGTGAGTTGCGAGATCGGAATCGCGTGTAACCGTGGCAAAACCAAAGGGGTCAGCACGATTAGCGCTACCAGGATGGAATAGGTTGTTACCACAATCTGTGAATATTCACTTGGCACACGCTTTAAAAGTACAGACATAAGTGCCCATGTTAAAGCAGCAATAAGCAGTGAAATACCTCCAAGTTTACTGGATAAATTCACATGACCGACTCCAACAATCAGCAATACCCCAACTGTTGCTAAAGAAACCGAGAGTCCATTTTTTAATGTTAGTCGTTCTTTTAGAATAAGCCGATCAAAAATAACCATAAAAGCTGGCGTTGAAGAAGTTATTATCGTTCCCATTTGTGCAGAGGACAGCATGGTGTCAGTTTCTTGGGTCACAATTGAAATCGTGTTGCCAATTATTCCAATGGCTATGATGAGTAAGAAATGGCGTTTATCGATTCGCCATTTTTGTCTTGAAATCAAGCCGATCAAGAGTAGTGCCACAAGAGCCACTACATATCGCATCCACACAAGTTCCAATGGAGGTATGACCGATACTACAATTTTAACAACAACGTACATACCACCCCAAATACTAGAGGCTGATGCTAAAAATAAGGAACCTAATACGGTGTTTTTCATTTTTATTCCCTCCGTCTTTTATTTAGGTCGATATTGCCCCTAACGGAGAGATGTAGTCACCTTCCCTCATTAGAGCAGAAGGGTGCTGCTGGTACATCATTTTCATATAACGGGGTCCAATACAATCCGGATCACCTCTTGCTTATTTTACTAATTGATCTGATTTCCATTATATTAGGATTTGAAGCGTATTAAGGAATAAATTCCCTGATACATCAGATAAAACAGCCATAAAATATTAGATGTTTAATATATATAGGTGCTTTTTATAAGTAATCCTAATATATACTTATATTAAGTATGATAGATTTATATACAAGGCTAAATACTTATTTATAGTTAAATGATTTTATTCCTTTTAAAGCGGATACATAACGAGGGAGTTGGAAACATGTCATTTTCAGAAAATACTAGAATAGATGAATTATTAAAAAGTGAAGATGCCAAGGTTATTTTGGAAAAACACTTTCCAGGTATTACTTCAACTACGACGATAGAATTAGCAACGGGATTTACTCTTAAGGCAATATCACAGTTTCCACAATTAAGCATTACACCAGAGCAACTGAAAGAATGTGTGGAGGATCTTGCAAAAATAGAAGGATCAGAAATAGAGCACATCACAAGTATCCAACATTACAATGGGGATGGTTTCAAAAATGCTTTGAAATGGGGAATTATTGGTCCGGGAAGCATTGCTAAAAAATTGGCAGAAGCGATAAATGGAACGGAGGGTTCGGAGCTTTATGCCATTGCATCACGTTCATTGGATCGGGCAAGAACCTTTTCGGAGGAATTTCATGTTGAAAAAGTTTATGGCTCCTATGAGGAGTTAGTCGATGACCCTGCTGTGGATGTAGTTTATATTGCTAATCTCCATTCCCAGCATTATGAGCCGGCTAAACTGGCACTTGAAAAAGGAAAAGCTGTGTTGTGTGAAAAGCCGCTTACGATAAATGCAGTTCAAGCTGAAGAGCTGATTTCGATTGCCCGTAAAAAGAATGTGTTTTTTATGGAAGCAATGTGGATGAAGTTTAACCCTATCTTAAACAAGGTAAAGGATTTAATAAATGAAGGTAGTATTGGACGGTTGAAAAAAATAGAAGCGGATTTCTCTGTTGTATTTCCACCCGATTCAAACCGCCGATTGCCAGAATTCGGAGGAGGGGCCCTTCTAGATTTGGGAATTTATCCAATAACCTTCGCAAATTGGATGGTGGGAAGGTCACCTGATACCATCACCTCAGATTGTAAACGGACTTCGGCAGGAGTGGACGGTACGGATTCTGTCACCTTCGAGTGGAAAACTGGTGAGAAGGCAGAACTGAGCTTTGGAATGGATCGCCTTGGAACCATGAGTGCAAAAGTCATCGGGACCGATGGCTATATTGAAGTATTTCCGCCGTTTCATTGCGCAAAAGTAATTCAACTTCATCATTCTCAAGGTGTAAAGGAAATTTCTATCCCTTTCGGGGTGAATGGATATGAATATGAGGTCGAAGAGGTTATGCGCTGCCTCAATATGGGCTTATCAGAAAGTCCAGTCATGCAGCTTCAAGAAACGCTTGAAACAATGAAGCTTATGGATCGATTGCGGTCGGAATGGGGAGTTGTATATCCCTGCGATTAAATTTTATGCTTGCTGAAAAGAAAGTAGAGATTAATAGAATAGAAAGTAGTGAAGATGGCTCAATAAGGGAGTCATCTTACTTCTTTTTGAAAGTCACATTTTTAAAAGACTACCTGAAGAAGTAATAGCGAATTTCATATTAATAAAAACTGAACACATGGAAAAATGGGGAGACCAGTCGTTAATAGCCCTTATAAACGACCGAACACATGGAAAATGCGCAAAACCAGACACTTATACTTCATATAGGAAAACAAATATTGGGGGACACACCTTGTGACTAATGTGAATCACAAATAATCAATTCCATAACATCAATGACTGGAAATGACAATTGTCAGAACAGTACAAATCAATTTTGAAATAAAGCAGAAACTGCTTGCTTTCAGAAGGACCTTAGGGAAATAACGGTTTTCTAAACAAACTAATCGGTTATTTGATTCAGAAAATGTAAGTAAAGGAACTATAATTACAGTTATAAGAGTCTTTCAGTTAGGTTTCACCAACAATACAAAGGGGGCTATCAAATGCAGATGACGTTCAGATGGTATGGAGAGGGAAATGATACCATTACCTTAAAACAAATTCGCCAGATTCCGGGAGTTAAGGGGGTCGTGTGGGCACTCCATGATGTGCCGGCCGGTGAAGTATGGCCCGTTGGACGGATTGAAGAAGTCGTCAGCCAAGCAAATCAATATGGCTTGAATACGGAAGTGGTCGAAAGCGTTAATATTCATGAGGATATCAAACTAGGATTACCTTCAAGAGATAACTATATCGCAGCCTATAAAGAAACATTGAAAAATTTAAGCCAATATGGCGTGAAAGTAGTTTGCTATAATTTTATGCCTGTATTTGATTGGTTTCGTACCGACCTGTATAAAGAAGCGGAAGACGGCAGCACGGCGTTGTATTTCGATGCGAAAAAAGTCCTTTCCCTTACACCTGAAGAGGTTGTGAAAAATATGGAAGAAAATACGAAGGATTTAACGCTTCCCGGTTGGGAACCTGAAAGATTAAAAGATTTAAAACGTCTATTTGACCTTTATAAACATGTCACCGAAGAAGATTTACTTGCCAACTTGACCTATTTTTTGAAGGAGATTTGCCCTGTAGCTGAAGAATGCGGCATTAAGATGGCGATCCATCCTGACGACCCGCCGTTTTCTATTTTTGGATTACCAAGGATTGTAAAAAACAAACAGGACATTCACAGTATTTTAAGTGCTGTAGACAGTCCTTCCAATGGTTTAACATTTTGTTCCGGTTCATTAGGAGGCAGCCTTAGCAATGATTTAATAGATATTGCAAGCACGTATACTAGCCGAATTCCGTTTGCCCATATCCGAAATGTAAAGCATTTTGGTGATGGCAGTTTTATAGAATCCTCCCATCTAACCGAAGACGGTTCCGTCCCCATTACCGGAATCATCAAGGCACTATATGACAATGGCTTTGACGGATATATCCGCCCAGACCATGGCAGGCATATATGGGATGAAGTATGCCGCCCAGGGTATGGCCTATATGATCGAGCTTTAGGGTTGATGTATTTACTAGGCGCATGGGATACAAACGTATTAATGAAAAGTTCTCAGTACTGAAACTCATCATTGCCGTATGATAAATTTTTTAACCAAATAACTGTTCTAATAAAGATGTGGTCTGTATTTCCTATTTCCAGATGTCTCTAATTCACGGGACATCTTTTTCATTTTGTCTAGAAAACTAAGTTTCTTCGACTCTTAGTTTAATGGGAAGAAGCTCATTGACAAATGTTACGTGTGATAATATGATATATCGCATAAGATATATCGGGTGCGATTTATCGTACAAGATGTTTTTGGGAAGGGAGAGTAACCATTGGAAGATCGGGCCGATTATATTCGTGAATCAATTGATTTCTTACATCGCTTTTTAGTAAAAAGTATTCAAAAACATGCAGAGGAGCATGGTCTAACAGTTCCTCAGTTAAGGGTCATTGCACAAGTATTGGTTAACAAACAGATTACCATAAAACACCTGACTCAAAATCTTAGAATGACCCAAAGTACGGTTTCAGATATTGTTGAACGATTGTCTGCAAAGGGAATTCTATTGAAAACACCCAATCCAAAAGATAAACGGTCAGTGATTATCTCCGTGAGTGAAGAAGTTCTCAATCTGATAAAAGATCACTCAAATGAACCAGTGAAACGGGCAGTAAGAGATGTTTTAAGTCTGTTAACGCCAGAAGAGCAGGGGACCGTTGAGCAGGGCATGCGCTTATTAATGAAGGCAGTAACAGAAAAAATGGAGAAAGATGGTATGGGGCAAATGGAATCATTTGATGAGCCCTTCCATTAAGGAATAGTTCGTACACAGACTTTTACAAACATATACCTGAGGAGGGGTTTTAGAGCATGCTGAAAATCTTTAAGTATTTTCAGAAACAAGATTGGCTGTTGATTTTATGCAGCCTGGTTTTCATCGTGACACAAGTATGGCTTGATTTGAAAATTCCTGATTTTATGACGGAAATCACAAAGCTTGTGCAGACAGAAGGTAGTAAGATAGGCGACGTTCTCGTACAAGGAGGTTACATGTTGTTATGCGCTGTTGGCAGTATGCTGGTTTCCATGTGTACGGTTTTCCTGGCAGCAAAAGTGGCAGCAGGCTTTTCGGTTCGTTTGCGCGGTAAGGTTTTTGATAAAACATTATCATTCTCGATGGAGGAAATCAGTCGTTTTTCCACTGCCAGCCTAATCACCCGTTCCACAAATGACATTATGCAAGTCCAAATGTTAATTATTATGGGATTGCAGATTGTCATCCGTGCACCGATTATGGCAGTATGGGCCATTTTAAAAATAACCGGTAAGGCGTGGGAATGGACTGCCGCTACAGGATTTGCAGTTGCCTTCCTATGTGTGTTGATCGCCATTGTTGTCTTTATTGCATTGCCAAAATTTAGAGTGATTCAAACCTTGACGGACCAATTGAACCGTGTGACAAGAGAGAATTTGTCTGGTATACGGGTTGTCCGTGCCTACAATGCAGAAGGGTATCAGGAAGAAAAATTTGAACAGGCGAATAATGATTTGACTAAAACCAATCTATTTACCGGCAGGACGATGGCCATTTTGTTCCCGTCCATCGGGCTGATGATGTCCGGTATGAACCTTGCCATCTATTGGATTGGGGCTGTTATCATCAACAATGCTCCGATGCAGGATCGGTTAGCCCGTTTTTCCGACATGGTCGTCTTCTCCTCCTATGCGATGCAAATCATCATGTCCTTTATGATGCTGTCGATGGTATTTATCATGATGCCGCGCGCAGCCGTATCTGCAAAAAGGATTAATGAGGTATTAGATACCGAAGTCAAAATTGAAGATGGAAATGCGAAAAATAGCGAAAAAGGTAAAAGCTCTGGAGAAGTTGAATTCCGTAATGTGAGCTTTAAATATCCTGATGCAGAAGACTATGTTTTAAAAAATATCAGTTTTAAAGCCCACAAAGGTGAAACAGTCGCCATCATCGGCTCAACAGGCAGCGGAAAAAGCACGCTTCTGAACCTGATTCCGCGGTTTATGGAAGCATCAGAAGGCGTAGTGCTCGTTGACGGGGCCGATGTAAAAGACTACACTCTGGAAGCATTAAGGAATAAACTGGGATATGTGTCCCAGAAAGCCATTTTGTTCAGCGGCAGCGTTGCATCGAATGTTGCGTTCGGTGAAAATGAAAAAAAGACAGACAAAGAAATTAAGAGAGCCGTTGATATCGCACAAGGCAAAGAGTTTGTGGAAAAGATGGAGGGCCAGTACGAGGCTGCTATCGCCCAGGGAGGAACAAATATTTCCGGTGGGCAGAAACAAAGGCTATCCATTGCACGTGCCATTTATAAAAATCCTGAAATCTATCTGTTCGATGATTCATTTTCGGCGCTAGATTATAAGACCGACCGAGTGTTACGTTCACAACTCAAAAAAGAGATAAAAGATGCTACCTCCATCATTGTTGCCCAACGGATTGGGACGATTATCGATGCGGACCGAATCATTGTACTTGATCAGGGCGAAGTGGTAGGCATTGGTACACACCAGGAACTAATGAAAACATGTAATGTCTATCAAGAAATTGCTTACTCGCAATTGTCAAAGGAGGAGCTTGAAGTTGGCTGAAAATGAAATGGCTAATAGTAGTCACGAAGAAGCAAAACGTCCTAACAGGCGTGGTCCAAAAGGACGCCAAAGAGGCTCCCAAAAGGGGCAAGGAGCGAACTTATCAAAAAGCTTCAAACAATTATTCACTTATTCTCGTGCATATGTTCCGGCCATTATTGTTGCTCTAGTTCTTTCCATGGCAGGGTCGATTTTTAATATTATTGGGCCAGATTTGCTTGGTGATATAACCGATACCATAACTAAAGGGTTGATGACAAGCATTGATATGGATGCTGTTGTCCACGTGACAACCATTCTTGTAGTTCTTTACGCTTTAATGTTCGTGTTCCAATATATCCAGGGGTTTATCATGGCAACTGCCACCCAGCGGATTTCTAAAAGTTTGAGAAAAGATCTTTCAAAAAAGATGAACCGTCTTCCATTAAAATACTTTGACTCCAACAGTACTGGCGATGTATTAAGCCGTGTCACCAATGATGTCGATATGGTTGGCCAGACGCTGAACCAGAGCTTAAGCGGATTGACATCAGCCATCACTTTATTCCTAGGTTCATTGGTCATGATGTTTTGGACGAATTGGATTATGGCAATTTCAGCGGTGTTGTCCACATTTATTGGATTTGCATTGATGTCTATCTTAATATCCAAGTCACAGGTTTTCTTTGGAAGGCAGCAAAAACAACTTGGTAAGCTAAATGGATATATAGAAGAGACTTATTCAGGCCACAATGTAGTGAAAGCTTATAATGGAGAAAAGTTGGCGAAGGCCTCCTTTCATGAAATCAATACAGGATTATACGATAGTGCATGGAAATCACAATTTCTATCCGGTCTAATGATGCCATTTATGATGTTTGTCGGTAATCTTGGTTATGTCGTAGTCTGTATTGTCGGTGCGGCCCTCGCAGTCAACGGCCACATTTCGTTCGGTGTCATTGTATCCTTTATGTTATACATTCGCCTGTTCACTCAGCCTCTCACCCAGATTGCACAGGGGGCGACGCAGCTGCAGTCAACAGCCGCAGCCAGTGGACGTGTCTTCGAATTTCTGAATGAAAAAGAACTTGCAGATGAAAGTGAAAAGCAAACTAAACTTGAAACCATTAAAGGTGAAGTAAGTTTTAGGAATGTACGCTTTGGTTATAACGAAAATCAGCCAATCATCAAAAATTTCTCGGTAAACGTCAAGGCAGGCCAAAAAGTTGCGATTGTCGGGCCTACTGGAGCTGGCAAGACGACCCTGGTCAATCTTTTGATGCGCTTCTATGAAGTGAATGATGGGGAAATCCTGATTGACGGTGTTCCAACCAGCCAGCTAACCCGGGAAAACCTTCATGATTTGTTCTGTATGGTACTTCAGGATACGTGGTTGTTTGAAGGCACCATCCGTGAGAATATCGTTTATTCCAGCAAGGGAGTAAGCGATGAACAACTCGAGGCGGCCTGTAAAGCAGTCGGATTGCATCACTTTATTAAAACCTTGCCTAATGGATATGATACAATCCTTGACGATAAAGCAAGTTTATCTGCAGGCCAAAAACAGCTGATTACCATTGCCCGTGCCATGGTGAAAACCGCGCCATTGCTCATTCTGGATGAGGCAACAAGTTCAGTTGATACACGGACAGAAATGCTCATACAAGAGGCAATGGACAAATTGACAGTTGGTAAAACATCCTTTGTCATTGCCCACAGACTATCTACTATTAAAAATGCAGACATGATTCTTGTCATGAAGGATGGCGACATCATCGAAACAGGAACTCATGAAGAATTGCTGAAACAAAATGGTTTCTATGCTGAGTTGTATAACAGCCAGTTTGAACAAGCTTCATAAATAAACAAAAAGCCGATTTTCTTTTCCGTATACCTGGAAGAAAAATCGGCTTTTTACTTATTGGCACTGTTAAACGATTATGTTATTTTTTTTCTATGTGATTGGAGCGGGAAAGCGAACGGCTGGAGCGGAAATCAACAGCCCAATTTAACAGAGCCTACTTATTAAATAATTTTTCGATTTCATGGGACGATTTCAAAAACAGTGCCTTGATAAAGATCCGTCACTTTCGTAGAGCCATAAACCCCTAAATAAAGTCTGGTTTGATTGAGGTTCGCTCCTAAACTCACATAATGTGCTGACTGTGACCCCCAATGATCATTGGTTTCAATCACACAATAATCATTTAGTTTTCCATCGGTCCTTACCCTGGTATAAGCTAAAACCCCTCTAACCGGACGCCCCGCATCTCCCTTCCGAGTAAGGTCGGTAAACACAACGCTTCCTGTTAAATTAGGTATTTCATTCCCCGAATAAACTTGCACTCCTGTAAGGGCAGTTCCTCCAAACTTATCAGTGCGAAAATCTTTATGAAGGTAACTAGTTAGCGGCTGAAGACGCTTCACAGAGGTGCTCACTGCTTCATCGTAATAGGCAATTGTTTTCTGATCCAACGTCGGATTCCCAGGACAGCCATTTATAATCGGGGTTGGAAAGGCACCTTCCCATCCTCGCCAGCCAAGATTAATAAAACCTTCTTGTTCAGGTTCTATATTACTAATGGAGGCTTGAACAAGTTGAGTGACCGGTATCGGCTGATAATAACTAAATGAAAAAATCGCCTCTGCCAAATCCTGTCCGACGTTTCCTATATATTTGATATACTGATTATAAAACCGTTGATAGGAAATCCCTGGTATATTTCGGATCCCCTTGGCAATGACCGTAAGTGTTTCCTGAATAGGTACGGGTAGTTCATTAAATCGTGTGACTACCGGTGGGTTATCAATATGTGTATTCTTTGCAATGTCAATTTCAATGATTTTCCCGGCTATCTCCATGTTATCCTGGCTTAAATTAAAGGGATCGTAGCCTGAACCGCCATCTCCGGTGGTTAAGACAAGTTTTCTTGTTTCCGGTGAGAAGTTTAAGCTATTGACCCCATTATGATTAAAAAATGGCCTTCTTAAATGAAGTAATGTCCGCCGCTTACGAGGCTGTCCATTCGATTGTAGAATCCATTCCTCAACGGTATCAATATGATCATATCTAATTTCTCTATTGGTCCATTTTAAATTCAGGGTATTAGGATCACACGGGTTAGGCTTGAAAGGTTCAGAAAGTGCACTTGGCCCTTGTGTACCTGCTGCTGAATAATGGAGGTAAAACAAACCGTTATGATAAAATTCGGGATGAAAAGCCAGCCCGAGCAATCCTCGTTCATCATAACCCCGACCTGAACCACCAAGCTTTATGATTTGTGAGCGAATATCTAAAAAAGTTCTTATACTTTCGTTTCCCATGTAATAGATTTCTCCTGTCTGGGTTGCTATAAATAATCTTTCAATAGAGTCCCCAGGAAGGATAGCGGTTTTCAATACAGTGGGCAAATTTAAATTGGTAACCAAGGGTCGCAAGCCAACCTTCACTTTTATCACCAACTTCGCACTCCTTCGTATGACGTTCTTATTAAAAATATGACTATAACGGTTCTATTAGTACCAAATTAGGAAAGAGGACTTTGTAAGTAATACCTAATCATTTGTAGAAATAGAACTAAAGAATTAATTTTTTTTGGAGGCATACAAAATGACAGAATTTAAGATCATGTCCGAGACATTTTACGAACAGCCAACTCTTGACCTCGCAAAGGCATTGCTCGGATGCCTCCTTGTAAAGGAAACTCCAGAGGGGATGGCAGCAGGATACATAGTAGAAACGGAAGCTTACAAAGGTCCTGGTGACAAGGCTGCACATAGCTATAACAACAGACGTACGTCAAGAACGGAAATCATGTTTCATCGTTCCGGACTTGCCTATACATATAAAATGCATACACATTGCCTTTTCAATATCGTCTGTGGTGACGAAGACCATCCTGAGGCAGTTTTGATTCGAGCACTGGAACCGGTTTACGGCATTGAACTGATGCAAAAGAGGCGAGGCATGGAAAATCTCACAAATTTGACTAACGGACCTGGCAAACTGACAAAAGCATTAAGAATTACCATGGAAGACTATGGACATTCACTAATCATTCCACCTTTATATGTGGCTGAAGGATTCTATCCGGAAAGTATATCAGCTGGAAAAAGGATTGGAATAGATAATTCTGGCGAAGCCAAGGATTATCCATGGCGTTTCTGGGTCACAAATAATAAATATGTTTCAAGGCATCAAACAGCTTTGTATGTGGTTCGATGATTGATGGTAGTAAATGAGTCAAGTAAATTATATAATTAGGCTATTGATGACTTGGCTAAAAAAGAGGAACTGTAAAGGCAGATAGGGGAGAGAGTGCATGATTCGTTTATCAATTTTAGATAAAGATGGAAACATAAAAAATGGGAAGAATGATTATGAAGAATATGTCTTACCAATGACCAAAGAGAGTAATGATTATTGCTACCTCTCAACACAAGATTTAACCTTTGTTGAAGGTGATGTAATTCGTGTTGAAACAGATGTAAAGGATGCTTATCTGGTGGTAAAGCTGGATGAAACCTTAGATTCTACGATTCTCTTTGTACCGAACTGTTCATTTGATTATATGATTGAGATGAACGAAACGGCTCTTGAAGCGCGCAGCGATTTAGCATTTAAAGGAAAACGACATTATCTTCAAGCGCGTTTTGCGAAAGAAGAAGAGATTGCTTCTTACCGCAATTGGGCGTTAAACCCACATGACCAAAAGGAATATAGGGGCGCATATCCTCATGCTTCCGCAAATGTTGAGACACGTAATGATGCCACTTTCTTTGCATGCAATGCAATTGATGGCGTTTATGCAAACAACAGCCATGGCTCCTATCCATATCAGTCATGGGGAATCAATCGCCGGGAGGATGCAGCGTTAACGATTGATTTCGGTCGTGAAGTGGAAATCGATCAAGTTGGTTTTACACTTCGAAACGATTTTCCACATGACAGTTATTGGACGGAAGTGACTGTTGAATTTTCCGATGGAAGCAGTGAGACCTTTTCAATAGAAAAAATACCTACACCACAGTTTTTTTCTATTGAAAAAAGAAAAGTGTCTACAGCAGTCCTTTGCAACCTGAAAAAGGCTGAGGATGACTCACCATTCCCTGCTTTAACTCAGATTGAACTTTATGGAAAAAATACCCAGTTTTAGAGGAACTGTTGGATGGTAAGTAAGAGTTAAGATTAAGGAATCATAATTACTCTTTGTAAGGGTAATTATGATTTTTTATATAGACGGGAATTTATTTATAGATAAAAAATAATACAAGGATGTTTATGATGACCTATACTACCGAACGCACACGACGCCAAATCATCCAGAGTTTTATGCATGTCCTGCAAACGAAACGATTTTCCTCCATCACCATCCAGGATATATGTGACGATGCATTGATTCATCGCACTACATTTTATCGATATTATGAGGATAAATACAGTCTGCTGAAGGATTTTATTTATCATTTATCGGAGGAACTGATTAAACTGAATAAAAGTTCCAATACTGACCCGTTTAAATTATTGGTTGATTATATAGAGGGAAATTTCGTGCTATTCGAAAATACTTTGTTAGGATCGGATGGGCATATACTTTTTAAAAGCTTGGTTAAAATCGCCAGTAATATCTTACGTGAACATTCAAAAACAGAAAGTGATCTCATTTCTCAAAAAATTAACCAGTCCAAATATCCGGATGTCATGTGCGAGCTATATGCCACGTCCATTATGACCATTTTGCAAAATTGGATAAGTAAAGAATATCATTACCAGAAGGAAGAACTGTTCGAAATCTTCAACCAGGTTGTGTTTGGATAATACAAATTAACGCAAGTGTAGCATTTTGATACACTTGTTTTTTTTTGCTTTTTGAACCCTTCCGTGTCCCCTGTTATAGTGACTATTGTGTTTATAAAAACTTCGTTGATGTTTTGTTCCTTCCAGGAGAAAAAACAACAGAAAAATAACGAATAACGGGGAGGATACAATGTGAAAAAAATAATCAAAGGCCGTTGGGCAATCTTTTCCTTATGGTTGATTGTCACTATACTGCTTACTGTCATTCAGCCGGACATCAATGCCATACTAAGGCAAAAAGGACAGCAGGGGACGAGTGATAGCAGCCCATCCGTCATTGCAGACAAAATCCTAAAGAAGATGGATACGACAAAAGGAACAAACGACATCATCGTGTTTTATGATAAAGATAAAATATCAAACGCTGAAATGGAAAAAGTCGGGGATGCCGTAAAAGCCATCAGCGACAACAGCAAAGAGCTCGGGATTACTAGTATGATTGATCCTTTTAGTATACCCGATGCAAAAAGTTCTTTGGTTTCTAAAGATGGCACCACAGTGATGGTTAGCTTTAAGCTTGATAAAAAAGGCAGAGAAGTGGATGACATTCAAAAGGAACTTGACAGCAAGCTCGACCAGGTTCCAGTAGATTACTATTTAAGCGGCGAGGATTTTATCAATAATGATTACCTGAGGGCGTCGATGGCAGGAGTGGAAAAGAGTGCTGCGTTGACTGTCATCTTTATTTTGGTAGTATTGATTATCACCTTTAGGTCAGTCGTTACGCCATTGGTATCTTTAATTGCAGTAGCCTTTTCCTATTTAGTCTCTATGGGAATTGCGGCCCAATTAATTGATAAAGCCGGTTTTCCAATCACAAGTCTTACCCAGATGCTTCTAGTGCTAATCCTCTTTGGCATAGGAACGGATTACAACATCCTGTTGTTTAATCGATTTAGGGAAGAATTGGCCCATGGCCACTCGATAGATGAAGCAATCGTAAACACGTATAAAACGGCTGGTAAGACAATTGCTTACAGTATATTGACTGTATTTATTGCTTTCCTTGGCCTTGTCTTTGCCGAATCGCCAATTTATAAATCCGGAGTTGTGGTAGCAATCGGTGTAACCGTGCTATTGCTGGAAATTTTGACGTTGACTCCATTTATTATGAAAGTATTGGGGAAAAAACTTTTCTGGCCGTCCAAGAGTATAAATGGACATAAGGAGAACAAATACTGGGGAAAAACATCTTCCTTTGCAACGAAGCGTCCAATAATATCAGTTGTTGTGATACTGTTAATCTTAGGGCCTATGGTATATCTGCACGAAGAAAAGCTGAATTTTGATACCGTGGGAGAACTTGGAAACAAATATCCATCTTCCAAAGGTTTTAATATCGTTGCAGACCATTTTGGCAAGGGTCAGGCTATGCCTGCTACCGTTGTCATTGAAAATAGTAAAGAGTTAACGAATAATGAATCTCTAACTGTCATTGATAACATAACCGAAAGCATTAAAAATATTGATGGTGTAAAGCAGGTATCTTCTGTCACGCAACCTCAGGGTGAGCAAATTGCGGATTTTTATATCAGCAATCAAATGGGATCTGTTACAGATGGAGTTAGCCAAACTCAAGGTGGAGTAGACCAAATAAATGATGGATTGAAGCTGGCCCAAGAAAAGCTAGGATCCGCAGACTTTTCCCAGGTTAACCAAATGGTTGACGGTACGGCCAAGCTCCAAGAGGGTATGGATGCTTTAACAAACGGATTAAAGCAAATTCAAGATGGTATAGATGATGGGGCCAACAATTCCCAAACGATAAGTAATGGTTTAGTGGCCATCGAAACAAATCTTTCAAAGATGAGCAGCGGCGTATCTTTGTTAGCTGATAATTTTGGAAAGATGCAGGCGGGTTATGCGGAAATGGGAACCCATTACCAAGATGCGGCGCAAGCACTCCTGGGTGTAAAAGGTGCACTCTCTCAGATGCAGCCAATGGTGAATGCTTTGGGTAGCTATACTGATGTAAGTAGTGATACGAATTACCTGGCATTAAAGCAAACAATGGATGGGCTAATCGCCTCTTTAAGTCAAGTTACACCTGAAGGAATAGACACATTAAATCAAAATTACAATGCAGCAACTGCCGGCTTTGCAGAAGCGAATAAAAACCTAACAATTATGAGCAGCGGTCTAGCCCAAATGGCGGATGGTTTGAAACAGCTTGAAAGCGGCCTTGATAAAGCCTCTTCGGGAATTGGCACTATCGTAACCAATATGAATAGTGTGTCGGATGGATTAGGACAGATGAAATCAGGCCAGCAGCAGCTTGTCGATGGTCTTAATGGATTCGGACAATTTGGCCAACAGCTTTCAGCAGTAAATGACGGGCTGACGAAAATTTCTGATGGACTAGGTCAATCGAACGGATTTTTAACGCAGTACAAGACCAATAAAACTTTCTATATTCCGAAGGAAGCCTTAACGGACAAGAACTTTGAAAAATCATTAGATGCGTTTATGTCCAATGATCGTAAAATTACCAAAATGATTGTCGTTTTAAAAGCCGATCCTTATTCAAAGGAAGTGTTAAGTACAATCAATAAAATGAATGCAGCGGTTTCCAATGGACTTAAAGGTTCCAACCTATCCGATGCCAAGTATGGTACATCCGGACCAAGTGCAACCACGAATGATATGAATGATATCTTAAGCCGGGATTTGAATAGAACGACCACTATCGTCATTATTGGTGTATTGCTAGTGTTGTTCTTTGTCATCCGCTCTTTCTGGACACCAGTTTTCATTACTGCATCCCTGTTAGGAGCTTATTATGCCGCGATGTTCATCATCAACTATATTTTCATAGATTGGCTGGGTCTTGAAGGAATATCCTCCTTCGTTCCATTCTTCTCCTTTATCATTATTGTAGCCTTAGGAGTAGACTATAGTATATTCTTGATGATGCGCTTTAAGGAATACCCTCATATGCCACAGAAAGAGGCCATCGTGTTGGCATCAAGGCATATCGGTGGTGTTATCATAGCAGCAGTTATCATCCTTGGAGGCACCTTTGCAACATTAATGCCTTCTGGAATGTTATTATTAGCTGAATTGGCCATAGCGGTTATAACAGGACTAATTGTTTTGTGCTTTGTTTTGCTTCCTGTCTTTTTACCGGCGATGATTGCCCTGCCAAACGCGCTTGCAAAGTTGTCATCACGCAAAAAGGAAGAGCAAATAAGTTATGAGGAAAATGTAATCTAATTCACCATAAAATGCGGCTATCTAGTTCATGATAGCCGTTTTTTTATCTACTTGTACACTCAAGGGGATTACAACAAGATAACCCTACTAATAGAGTTTCTATTTAATAGTGAAAATGGGAATCAATTATTGAGTTGCCCCTAACAAGGCTGATTGGGCCGTTTCTAGGAATAAAGTCTGTTTTTTAAACAAAATAGTCGGCTTTTCTACCAGACAATCTCGAGAAAAGTTGTATAATTCTGAATGTAAGCACTTACAGTTTGTTTGGGGGGATTATGTTGTTGAAAAAGTTCATGGTATCATCGCTTTCATTGCTAATGGTTTTTTCACTTGCAGCCTGCAGCGGAAGTAGTACGACAAGCAAAAGTGAAGACAAGCCGGAGAAAGAAAAAACCTCCAGTAAAGAAGAAAATGTAACACTGCGTATGGCATGGTGGGGATCACAGCCAAGACATGATTATACGTTAAAAATTATTGAAATGTATGAGAAAGAACATCCAAATGTAAAAATTGAACCGGAGTATGCCAGCTGGGATGATTATTGGAAGAAATTAGCCCCGCAAGCAGCAGCTAATGAGCTTCCGGATATTATTCAGATGGACCTTTCTTACATTACACAGTACTCTACTAATAAACAGTTAACAGATTTAAAACCATACTTTGGCAAGGAAATAGACACGAAAGACCTTAGTGATAATTTCCTTGAGGGTGGAAAAATTGGTGATAAATACTTTGGTCTTAGCACAGGAGTAAACGCAATTGGTTATCAATATGATCCTGCATTGCTAAAGAAAATCGGCGTTGATAAGGTATCTGAAGATTGGACATGGGATGATTACCAAGAAATGGCGCAAAAGGCAAGCAAAGCCGGACTGTATATTGATAATGGACCGGGAACCGCTCCAGACGTATTTTTTAACTACTATTTAAGGTCACAAGGGAAAAGCCTTTATAGCAAAGATGGCACAAAATTAGGCTACACGGATGATAAATTATTTGTTACCTATTTTAAAATGTACGCTGACTTAGTAAAAGAGAAAGCAGTCCAATCACCGGATGCAGCTGCTCAAGTAAAAGGACTTGAAGATGACCCTGTTGTAAAACAAAAATCCATCGGTATTTTCCAATGGTCCAACCAATTTATAGGAATCCAGCAAGTGGCAAACCGTCCGCTAGAAATGGTTGGCATGCCTGGGCCAAATGGTGATAAGGGCTTGTTCCTAAAACCAAGTATGATTTGGTCAATTGCTAATAATTCTAAACAAAAAGAAGAAGCAGCTAAATTTATAGACTTCATGACTAATAATATTGAAGCTAATAAATTAATGCTCGGTGACCGCGGTGTTCCGGGTTCTCCAAAGGTTCAAGATGCATTAAAACCATTGCTTTCACCATCACAGCAGCAAGTATTTGATTATGTGGCTTGGGCTGGGGAAAACAGTTCTGCATTTAGTGGTCCAGATCCAATTGGAGCTGGCGAAGTTATTAATACCTTAAAAGGCTTTACAGATCAAATGGCTTATGGAACAATGAAGCCGGAAGATGCAGCAAAACAATTCAGACAGCAGGCAGAGGCTATTTTGGCAAAAAATAAAAAATAAGCTATAACTGACTAAAGAGGCTGATTGTAAGTGAGAAATCTATTGTATAAGACATTTACAATTGAATAAAAACCAAACGCCCAAGCACTTAAAATGCTTGGGCGTCGTTTTTCAGTTTTAAAAATATTTACAGGTATCGATTTGACAGATGGCACAACAAATCTGCCGTTTTAAGAAGTCAATCATAATGAACTTGGTATGCTTATAAGCTACCAAGTTTTTTGGCGTTTATGAAAATTAAGAGGTTTAGAAAGACTCTCAGATAATTTTTCATGAAAACTCAATAATATCAGACCATGAATTAACTGAGTGTTTAATCTATAATAAAGTCAGTTTCATAGAAATAATAAAACTGGAGTGTTTTTATATGGGGAAAAGCAAAAGTGAATTAACAAAAAAAATGGTCCTTCCATTATTGTCTACAGTACTCCTATCTTCGCCTTTGGCAGCATGCAGCAATTCAGAAACATCGGGAAAAGTAAAAGAAGCAGCCAACTCTGACCACACCATAAGTATTATGACTACCACATTCACTACCAATAATCCTACTGATGAAAGCCCTGTTTTGAAAGCACTCGAAAAATATACGAATACCGATATAAAAATAACTTGGGTTCCTGACAGTACCTACCAGGAAAAACTAAACGTTACCCTAGCATCTGGAAAATTACCAGACATTATGTTAATCCCTAAAAAGCTTCCTAGTTTCATCAGCGCTGTAAGGGATGGTGCTTTCTGGGAACTCGGCCCCTATTTAAAGGATTATCCTAATTTAAGCCAAGCAAATGAAATTACTTTAAAAAATAGCTCAATTGATGGCAAAATTTACGGTATTTATCGTGCCCGGCCCCTAGGAAGAATGGGAATAACTTATCGAAAAGATTGGTTAGAAAAAGTTAGGTTGCAGTTGCCAGAAACCATTGATGATTTCTACAACATGCTAAAGGCATTTAAAGAGGAAGACCCAGATGGAAATGGAAAAGACGATACATTCGGTATGGTGATATCAAAATATACCGGTCCATGGGATATTATGCAAGTATGGTTCGGAGCCCCAAATAAGTGGGGCGAAGACGCTGATGGAAATTTGCAGCCTGATTTTATGACTAAGGAATATGTGAATGCGTTAAAATTCTTTAAAAAGCTTTATGATGAAGGATTAATTAATAAAGACTTTGCCGTAATGGATTCACAAAAATGGCTAGACCCTCTATATAATGGGCAAACGGGTGTAGTTGTTGATGTGGTGGACCAAGCTCATCGGGCGGAAGATAAAATCAAAGCAATCAATCCAAATGCAAAAGATCCAATTGATGTGATGGGTGCCGTGGAAGGACCTGAAGGACTGCATAACCTTCCAACCTCAGGATATGAGGGCATGCTAGCAATACCTAAAACCAGCGTAAAAACCAAAGAAGAATTGAAAAAAGTACTAACGTTTATTGATAAACTAAATGATGAGGAAGCCCAAATACTGGCTAGTAATGGTATTGAGGGGCGCCACTTTGAACTGAAAGACGGCAATTCGATAGACCTAAAGGGAGAAGATCAAGCGCTTATTGGTGAGGGGCAGGGCTTAGATAAATTTCAAACGTTCATCCCTGAGGAGCGATTCTATAAAAAGGCACAAACACCGTTATTAGAAAAGGAAGCAGAAGTAAAAAAAGAAAATGAAGAAATTGTCGTTCCCAACCCGGCTGAATCTTTGGTCTCTGAGGTTTATGCTCAAAAAGGCCAGCAATTAGACAACATTATTAATGATGCGCGAATTAAATTTATCGTTGGTCAAATTGATGAAGCTGGCTTTAAAGATGCTATTGCATTATGGCGCAGCTCCGGCGGAGATGACTATATCAAAGAAATAAATAAACTGTACAAAAAAGCAAAGAAATAACCCAAAAAGCTTGGAGATTGTAATCAATCTCCAAGCATTAGATATAGTTTAAACTAATGGTGAATGAGCGACCATTCATAAAGGGCATATGAGAAAGAGGAGTCTAGGTGTCTCGTTTTATAAAAAAATGCTCTATTAAACGATATTGTTGATTTATTAATACTCTCTGCGATGAAGCGGATAAGCTAGACTTCTGCGGCAGTATATGGGTTAGGAGGCTCCCCTGGCCTGAGTGTCTGAAGCGTATATCAACAGCTAATATAAAATAGATCCTTCATAAAAGAGTTATAAATTAAAAGAGGAGTTAATGAAATGGCAACAGAAGATACAAAGCGATGGGCTGAAGAGAAGCTTCAGCTTGTCAGTAATAAAGTAAAAAAGGAACTTGAACGGCTGGGTAATGCCATTCCCTATATTCCCTTTAATGAAAGTTACACAGATGTTTCAAAAGAGCGCGGAATTGAATGGTGGACCAATGGCTTTTGGGGCGGACTTCTTTGGCAATTAGCGCATGCTACAGGTGATGATGTATTTGTGGAAGCCGCGATTGCCCAAGAAAAACGTTTAGATGAGGCGCTGTACCTGTTTCGTGATATTCAACATGACGTTGGGTTTATGTGGCTTCACACGGCTGTCGCCCATTACCGTGAAACTGGCAATGAACAAGCCTTTCGAACGGGGTTGCATGCAGCGAACTTATTAGCTGGCCGCTTTAATGTGGACGGAAACTATTTGGTTGCCTGGAATGACCAGAAACCTGGCTGGGTCATTATCGATAGCATGATGAACATCCCTTTGCTTTATTGGGCAACAGCCCAAACGAAGGATCCACGTTTCGAAAAAATAGCACGTCGACATGCGAACACAGTTGCTAAATACCTCGTTCGTGAAGATGGGTCAGTCGGACATATCGCAAGCTTTGATGCGAATTCTGGTGAGTTTATCGGGCTAATAGGTGGTCAAGGGTATTCCTCTGACTCAGCTTGGAGTCGTGGTAACGCTTGGGCCATTTACGGCTTTGCTTTAAGTTATCATCACACGAAAGATCCATATTACCTTTCCATTGCCAAACGTGTTGCCAATTACTTTATGGCACATATCTATGAAACCGATAATATCCCATTAGTAGATTTTCGTGCACCAAAAATGCCGGTAATCTACGATACAAGTGCCGGACTTTGTGCCGCCTGTGGCCTGTTAGAAATCGCCAAATGGGTGCTGATAGATGAACAAGACCATTATGAAAGAGCAGCCATCAGAATGCTCAAAGCGATTGAAGAAAAATATGCGAATTGGAATGAAGAGGAAGACGGAATTATTGGGGGCGGAACGGAAGCCTACCATCGTCCTGCCACTTACGAAGTGCCACTCATCTATTCGGATTATTTCTTTACAGAAGCACTGCTTCGCTTATTGGAAAAAGAACTTTTTATTTGGTAGAACGTTACTTTCGTTACCTCTGCGATGAACTTGAGACGTCAGACATTGGAGTGAAATTAGTGTTAATAATGAATCATAAGGAGTTAGGATTAACCAATAAAAAAGAGTATCTCGACTTATTTAATAGAATCAATCGTCCGCTGACAACCTACTTTTCAAAGGGAAACGCGAGTATCAAGTACGGTGCAAACGGGGTTGGGTACGGAAGCCGCATCGCCAGCTTTGAGGGGTTCTCCCGTTTGTTGTGGGGCTTAGGTCCAGCGATAGGAAATGCGGAAGTAGAGGACCTAGTGCATCCGATTATTCATGGGATTAGCAATGGGACGAACCCAAATCATGAAGAATACTGGGGCCAACTTCATGATCGCGACCAACGCATGGTAGAGATGCCGGCTGTTGCCTTATCGCTTTTATATAATAACCAATTAATTTGGAAAAGGTTAACAGAATACGAAAAACAAAATGTCTATAACTGGCTTTTCCAAATTAACGAGCATGAATGTGCGGATGGAAATTGGCAATTCTTTAAAGTCATTGTGAGTCTAGTGTTAAGAGCTTTAGGCTATAAAATTCCGGACGTATGCATTGACGTGCCTCTTACTAAAATTGATAAATGCTATTTGGCTGATGGCTGGTATCAAGACAGCACTCGAGGACGTCAAGATTATTACACACCGTTTGCTTTTCATTATTATGGTTTGATCTACAGTACGTTAGTTCCAGAAGATTGGCATAGTGACGAGTTCCGTGTGCGTGCAAAGGAGTTTGCGCAGCAATATATTCATTTCTTTGCGGAAGATGGAGCGAATATCGCCTTTGGCCGAAGCATGATCTATCGCTATGCGGCAGCATCATTCTGGTCTGCGTTAGTTTACGCTGATGTTCAAGCTTTTCCTCTAAGTGCGTTAAAAGGAATTATCAACCGACATCTTCGTTGGTGGATGGAAAAACCGATTTTTGATGATAATGGAATATTATCTCTTGGATATACTTACCCGCAATTGACGCTGACGGAACCATACAACAGTTCGTTGTCACCCTATTGGTCAAACAAGGTATTTCTACTATTGGCTTTACCTGATGATCATGAATACTGGACAGTCGAGGAAAGTGCGTACCCAGAAGTGGAAGCACTGAAAGTATTGAATAGGGCAAACATGCTGGCCGTGCATGACAATGGACATGCGCAACTTTTAAATGCTGGTCAACCCGGGGCTAACTATCAAACATTAACAAATGAGAAATATTTGAAGTTTGCTTATTCCAGTTACTTTGGCTTTTCTATCCCACGCACGAATCAACTCAAAGAAGAACACGCGATGGATTCAATGCTTGGGGTGCAAACCCCAGACCTGACCATTTTAACAAATCGTAGCGGGGAAACCATTGAAGAAACGGGGCAATTTTTAGTCCGTAATAAAATAACAGACGTCAAGGTCAGCAAAGGCATTGTGGCTTCAACTTGGAAAGCGTCCCAAACGATTTCTGTTCGTACTTGGCTGACAAGTATATCTGGCTGGCAAATTCGGATTCATAAAGTGGAATTAAAGGAGCCAGCTGTTTTATACGAAACGGGTTTTGCTGTGGAGAATAATCCTGATTTACCGGGCACATCTACCGTTCAAGACAATGAGAATTATTATATGGGTCCAAAAGGCCTTACCGGTATCGTGGATTTGTCATGGGTGAAAAAGCGCCATGCGGCATTAGTGAATTGCCTGCCCAATACCAATTTGATGACGCCAGAAATGACCGCTTTGCCAGGTTTAGAGGTTACATTGACTGAAGGAACTCATTGGCTCTTAACGGGTGTCTATGCACATCCAGATTTGCAATATGCCAGGGGAAAATGGGAACAAAAACCTGTTGTTCGATATAATGAAGATAATCTAAAAGTCATTCTAGCCAATGAAGAACTCGTTTTTTCAATGAAATAGTTTCGTTATGAGGGAGCATTACATGGAAAGTTATGATCTGTTTGTTTTTGGGGGTCAATCCAATATGGCAGGCCGGGGCGAAGCAGAAAAGGCACCTTATATCTGCGGAAATATGGTTTTTGAATTTCGTGCCATCTCTGATCCAACTAGACTGTACAAAATGGTTGAACCGTTTGGCGCTGCTGAAAATAATTCTGAGGGTATCTACGAGCCCAACAAGAAAACGGAAAGTCTTGTTTCGAGCTTTGTTAAAAGTATTACGAGCTAAGCAGGAGAAAAATAATTGGTGTTTCAGCTAGCAAAGGCGGATCAATGATCGCGCAGTGGCAGCCAGGTCAACCATTATTAATAGATTTGCTTAATCGTTTGGATAAAGCCAAGTCTTGGCTAATGGAAAATAATATTCGGGTTGGCCATATTTATTTGCTTTGGCTCCAAGGCGAATCGGATGGCGATTTCAAAACGCCGCCTGAAAAATACGCTTCGATGATAAGAATAACCTTTGATGAAATCAAAAAACATGGTGTTGAACATATCTTCCTGCTCCAAATCGGCCATCACCGCGATGATCAAGCCTTGTATTTACCTATCCAAGAAGCACAAACCAATATGGATTCAGACTTTGGCGACATGACTCTCGTTTCTACATGTCTAAAAACGATGGCGGAAAGAGGCTTAATGAAGGATCCATTTCATTATCATCAAGCAGCATATAATGAATGTGGCGAAGAAGCAGCACAAAACACGGTAGATTATTTAAAAAAACAGTCAATACTTTAGATTGATAGTTAACAAATCACTAATAACTAACTTGGTAGGCTTGTGGCTGCCAAGTTTTTTGTTGTGATTTTAAAAGTGAAGAGGTTATCGAAAGGACTCTCAGATAATTTTGAAGGAAAACTAGATATTATCAGGCCATGAAATAACTGAATGTTTGGACTATAATTCTATTATTGTATTATTACCATTAATTGGATTTACTGGTGTCCTTTAAGGAGGTGAAATTATTCATACTTATTAATTCCATGGAAACTATGAAACTTTTTGAGCGAGGATGGGTCAGCTCTGATCCACTACTCACGGGAGGGGAAATCATACTTGAAAAAAATAGGGAGTTTGTTTCTGATTGGTTGTATGCTTATTTCTATGTTTATGCCAAAAGCCATTTATGCAGATGATGAAATTACACTAAATGTGAAGGATGGACAGATTGGATTTGATAGCAATATAGCACTACAAAATTCGAATATCGCGAAAGTCACGAATGTGTCTGGACATACTTGGACAGAGGAAGATGGAGCCTTACAAAGCCCTAATAATGGTAAATATTGGACAGATACCAACAACCTCAATGGGAATGCACCTGGACTCACTTATAAAATCAATTTTGACACTCCGGGAACTTATAATGTGTGGGTGCTAGCCCAGGCGCCGGATACATCCAGTGATTCCATTCATCTTGGTCTGGATGGAGGGTGGAAAGTTTGGAAAGGGCTCAAAGGCACGAGTAATTTTACTTGGAACCAGTTAGGGCCATTAGTTGTCGACAAAGCGGGATTGCATGACCTCAATCTATGGGTGAGAGAAGATGGCTTTGCCATTAAGCAAATATACTTAACCACAGGCAGCCAGAACCCGAGTGATTATACGAATTGGATTACGTCACCAGGTTCAGATACGCCAACTGTTCCAACAGGTCCAACAAGTTATTACATTTCTCCAACCGGCAGTGATACCAATCCAGGAACGAAAGAAGCGCCATTCAAAAGTATGAAGAAAGCGCAGGAAGCGGCTTCTTCCGGGGATACCGTATATATTCGCGGTGGAGTGTATGATGAGTTTGAAATTGCAAAAAACGATAGTAATTATAATTATGTAAATGATATTTATAAAAGCGGGATCACCTATGAAGCTTATCCTGGTGAAAGACCGGTCTTTGACTTCAAAAATGTACCCACTAATTTACGTGTGGCGGCTTTTTTTGTGGAAGATGGTGTAACCGGTATCAAATTTAAAGGGTTCGATGTCACTGGTGTTAAAGTAGGAAACCAAAAGCAATCCGAAGCCTTTAGAATTAGGGGGCAAGCCGATTTTGAAAATATGGCTGCCCATGATAATGAAGCAATCGGTTTTTACTATACCGGCCACGGGACAGGAACGGTTCTAAATACGGATTCTTATAACAATATTGGACCAACCGATGTATCAGCCTCCAATACAGATGGTTTTGGAGCACATGGGGAGGCTGTTTCGTTCATTAACTCCCGTGCATGGAATAACAGCGATGATGGATTTGACAGTATCAGTTCACAAGGTCCGGTAATCTATGACCATGACTGGTCCTTTAATAACCGGGGTAATCAAAATGGAATAGGCGACCAAAATGGGTTTAAAGTCGGCGGGTATGCTTATCGCACTACTGGAATCCCAGATCCACTGCCACTCCATACGGTTCAATATTGTTTAGCTGCAAACAATGGCGCCAATGGCTTTTATGCAAATCATATGCCAGGGCAATCAGCAAACTGGACCAATAACACGGCCTATAATAATGGTCTCTCCTATGGTGCCAACTTTAATATGCTAGAACGTGTTAGTCCAACGGACATAAACAACATCCCTGGTTACAGAGAAGTTTTGCACAATAACATCTCGTATAAGGGGACATTAATCGAAAACATCGACAATGCTCAGACGCCGGCAGAAAATATGACGAACAATTCTTGGAACATCAATGGGGGTCTTAACATTAAAGATCAAGATTTTGAAAGTCTGGATATCACCCAATTATCTGCACCTAGAAAAGAAGATGGCAGTTTACCTGATGTTTCCTTTATGCGTCCAGTCACTTCCAGTCAACCTTACAAAGAAGGCTTAGGTTACCTTGCTGACCAGCTCAACAAGGAATCCAAAATCTGGAGGTTCGACTTCGGCTCTGCTAAAAATGTGGCAAATGGTTATACAGGTGTACCTTCCAATTTAGCCTACACAGCGGATAGAGGGTATGGCTTTTTAGGATTGGGACCCGATGGCTACAAAGAGGATAATCGAAGTGACGGATTTGTCATGCAAGAAGGACAAGAGATTAAGCTTCAAGACGTTTCAAAACCAAATCCGAAAACTGCCGATGAGGATGCAGTGGCTGTTACAGACCCGGATATGCCAATTCGATTTGCCGTTAATGTTACACCAAATACCTATTATAAAGTTAAAGTTACTTTAACGGGTGCTGATCAAAGCAAGGATGCTAAAGTCAATTTGTTTTCTGAAAAAAGGCATTTTCTTTTAACCGAAAAGGTGATTCCTGCAGGTACTAGTTTGACCTATGAATTTAATGTAAATGTTCAAGATGTGTATTCCAAGGTAACGGGGACATATGTAGATACGATGCTGAATATTGCCGTAAGCGGGGAAAATGCCGCCATTTCTTCTGCTAAAATTATGCAGATGAAGCAAGGTAAAACTCTTTGGGTTCTTGGTGACTCTACCGTGAATGACCAATTAGCTCCACTTCCTTATTTTAGGCTTCAAAACTATTCAGGTGTAGGGCAAGCGCTGTCTAAATATATTGGCCAAGATATTGCCGTATCTAATCATGCAGAAAGCGGATTGAATAACTATAGTAGTATCAAACATTTTAATCAGTTTAAAGATCGGATTAAGCCTGGCGATTTTATCTACTTTGAGTTTGGACACAATCATAAAACGGACGGTCCAACAGGTTACTATAATGGCATTTCCTATTACTATGATTATGTTCACAGTAAGGGAGCTAATTTCATTATTGTAGGCCCAGTAGATCGGCATAATGCCTATCAATACAATGCGGCAGCAAACACATGGTCTTCTACTTTAGACGGTTTTTCTACGATTGGAAAACAATATGTGGAAGAGAAAGTGGCTGCAGGCGCAACAGATATTGCCTTTGTTGACCTAAATGCACCAACACTCTCATGGTATTCGCAGCTTTGTGAAGCTTTGGGGAAAACAGCCAAGAGTACAGATTACTATTTTAGGGGAATGCAAGGCGAGAAGGTAGACGGCACTCATCCGAATGATGCAGGTGCGGACAATTTTGCGAAACTGTTTTTTGATGGTGTTAAAGCTATCGTGAATGATCATCCTGAAACACCGCAAGCAAAAGTATTAGCAGGTCTATTGGAGGGTGTAAGAGATGAACTTCCCTATACGGTTCCTGATTCCATCACAAGTTTAGGACCGGCACCAAATAGTGCGTACCCCAAGCCATATGTACCTGGAGTTACTCATAAATATCCGCTAGCCATCGAAAACGTAGTTTTGGATGCAAATGGAAAAATAGTATCGATGACTGTGACAAAACAAGGTGACTTATCCACCTATGGGCGGGGAATTGTCGAAATCCATAAGGCCAATGGCGAGTTAAAAGGCACTGCCTATGCAAATGAGCAAATTGATAACACAATAGAAGGTACACAAACTGTTACATTCACAACGGACTTAACGGTGGATGTGCAGCAAAAGGAAACTTTGAAGGCATATGTCATGGGATTTGAAGATAAACCGGGATATCCACTGACAGACGAACAGCTTTCTGAATTTTATACCCGTTAGATATCTTATAATGTGCGGATTTTTCCTTCCTATTAAACTTTCACTTTTGAAACGTTTAAAGGAAGGGAAAATCAGCTTGAATAAAATCGATTGACGAGAGGAGAAATTTTTTTGAAAAAAATAGGGAGCATGTTTTTGAGCGGTTGTATGTTGGCCTCGTTGTTTATGACCACCGCAGTTAACGCAGATGAAATCACATCAGATGTTCAGGATGCCTACTACATTTCGCCGACTGGTAATGATAGCAATCCAGGAACGAAAGAAGCTCTATTTAAAAGTGTGATGAAAGCGCAAGAAGCAGCCTCCTCTGGGGATACCGTATATATTCGTGGTGGAATTTATGATGATTTCAAAATTGCAAAGACAGATAAAGATTATAATTACGTACATGATATTAAAAAAAGTGGAATCACCTATGAAGCTTATCCTGGAGAAAGACCTGTCTTTGACTTCAGAAATGTACCCACTAATTTACGGGTCGCTGCCTTTTTTGTGGAAGATCGCGTAACCGGTATCAAATTTAAAGGTTTTGAGGTGACAGGCGTTAAAGTAGGGAACCAAAAGCAATCGGAAGCTTTTAGAATTAGGGGTCAAGCTGATTTCGAGAATATGGCTGCCCATGATAATGAAGCGAATGGCTTTAACTTTACTGGACATGGAACGGGAATTGTTCTAAATTCTGATGCTTATAACAACATTGGGCCAACAGATGTGTCAGCCTCCAATACAGATGGTTTTGGAGCACATGGAGATGCCGTTTGGTTCATTAACTCCCGTGCATGGAATAACAGTGATGATGGATTTGAAAGTCTCAGTTCAAATGGTCCAGTAACTTATGACCATGACTGGTCTTTTAATAATCAAGGTAATCAGAATGGCATCGGAGACAAAAATGGGTTCAAGGTCGGCGGATATACATATCGGACAACTGGAATTCCAGACCCCATGCCACTTCATACCGTTAGATATTGCTTGGCTGTTAATAACGGGGCCAATGGCTTTTATGCGAACCATATGCCAGGGCAATCAGCTAACTGGACGAATAACACGGCCTATAACAATGGCCTTTCTTATGGTGCGAACTTCAATATGCTAGAGCGCGTTGACCCGACTGATATAAACAACATCCCAGGTTACAGAGAGGTTTTACACAATAATATCTCTTATATCGGTACATTAACCGATAATATAGACTATGATAAAACACCGGCAGAAAATCTAGCGAATAATTCATGGACCATCGATGGTGGTCTTCCAATTACTGCAAAAGATGTTGTAAGTCTGGATGTGGCCCAATTATCTTCACCTAGAAAAGCGGACGGCAGCTTACCTGAAGTTTCATTTATGCGTGCTGTACCAACTAGTCCTCTTTCTAAATACGGATTAGGCTACCTTGCTGACCAAGATCCCATTATTTCCTTACAGGAACTAGTGACATACTTCGACCAAGACGGAAAAATAGATAATGATGGAATCGCCAACAGCCTCCAGATGAAACTAAAAGATCACAACCTAACTTCTTTTATCCATGAAATAGAGGCACAATCAGGAAAGCATATTGATCAGGATACAGCAGAAATTCTTCTACAAGAAGCGTATGCATTAATCACCAAATAAGGAATAACTAATGAGAGATAAACACCCAATTTAACTATGTGGGTGTTTCTCTCTTTTTTAATAGGCTCTATTAAACAAACGAGGAGTTTTAAATATCTGAAAACAGAACATTTTGATATATGTAAAATGGACTAGTAGAATATAAAAACTACTAGTCTATTAGTACTGTGGGCCTGCTTTTGGCTTAATCCCTTGTAAGTATTAAGTTATGTTTCAAAAACTTTCTTGACTCAAAATGGTTTATAAAAAGCATTTCTGGTAAAATTTATTGGAAAATTTAACACTTTAATGCAATGACTTAAAATGACGAGGATTATATACTATAAATAATTTCATGAAAGGATGGGTTCATGTGGTTGAACCGTTATTAGTAAGGTATCGATCAAAGGGAATTTGGGAGCAGCTTGATTATCATGCCCATTTAGAACACTACGAAATTTATTTTTTTCATGAGGGATCATGTCGATATTTGATCCATAACCAAATATACGACCTAGAGCCTGGGGATATATTATTGATGGATGGCAAAACTCTGCACAGAGCAAATGTCCAGCAAGATAAAGAATATATACGGAGCACTTGTCATTTTTCCCCGGAATGGATTTATGGTGTTTTATCCGAATTAAAAGCTTTTCACCTATTAGAAGTGTTTGAGAAGTTGCATCATTGTTTAATTCGCAGCAGTGAAAACGAAGAATCGAAGCTCTTAGAACAGCTATTTAAGCGGCTTGCTATATTAAGAGATAAATATAACTTAGATGATCACAGCGTGGTACCAGAGATGAAAGTATTGTTGGTAGAGATATTATTTACGGTCAATCGTCTTGGTCAGATGGATTCGAGGAAACTGACAACGAGTAAGATTGAAAAGGAAGAGCACGCCGAGAATATTGCAGGATATATTCAAAATAATTATAAAGAACGTCTTACTTTAGATCAGATATCCGAGAACCTCAATATAAGTAAATCGTATACCTCCCATGTTTTTAAAGAAATGACAGGGTTTACTGTTATGGAATATTTAATGGGGTGCCGGTTAAATCAAGCGAAGTTTTTGCTTGAGATGGAACCAAGTAAGCCAATAAAAGACGTAGCTTTCGAAAGTGGATTTGAAAGCGTTTCACATTTTAGCCGGTATTTTAAATTAAAAGTAGGTGTTACGGCGAAAGAATATCAACGTTCACGTTTAAGACTTCATAGTTGAGGAAAAAGGATGGTCATTCAGTAAATGTTGTTTAAAGCCTTTTCAAGGAGAAAGGTATTTTATACAGGGGGATCAAAATGCGAGTTAACAGTAAAGCAAACGAGACCGTCATACCATCAGTTGAAAGTCAGGCACAGGTTTATAACTTTAATTATGAGTGGAAGTTTATGCTTGCGGACGCCTTTCCTCTGAACAAGGCATTGGATAAATGGAAGGATGACGCAGGAAGATATTTTTTTGAAAAGGAGTATGCAGAAAAGGATTGGGAAGCGGTTGGGGTTCCGCACACCTATAATGACAAGGATTTATTCGTTTCTCGCATTGAAGATGCTGGAAGTGGACAAAAAAGAACGTTTGCATTCTACCGAAAATGGTTTAACCTTCCTGCCATTCATCATGGTAAAAAAGTTTTCATCGAATTCGAAGGGATCCGTCAAACCTGTTACCTCTATGTAAATGGAAAAATGGCAGGATATTATGAGGCAGGGGTAGCACCTTTTGCTTTTGACTTAACTCCATATGTTGATTATGACCACGAGAACTTAATTGCCGTTGCAACAGACAATACTTCCTCTAGAAATTTGGATGCCTTTGCAGCGGAGACACCAAATATGCCGGGAGCAAAACCAGGCTTCTTCATGGCCTCGCAAATTCCAGATAGTATACCCGAATCTGTACGAGGGGTTGGCTTCTTTTGGAATTGCAATGACTTTAATCCATGTATTGGAGGACTCTCTAAGAATATCAAGTTACATGTAAAGCCAAAGTTGTATATTACACTTCCCATTTATAGCAATCTACAAACAAAAGGCGTTTATATTTATGGGACTGATTTTAATATAAAACACGAACAAGCCACGATCCATTCGCAAGCGGAAATCCGAAATGAGACTGGCTCGGATGAATCCATTACACTAGAATCGATTATTTTTGACCATAAAGGAAAAGAATTAGGACGTATATCTTCTGACCAAGTCTTTATTCCAGCAGCGAAGAATCTCCCTGATTACCCACCATTATCGATTACTCCACGAGACGCCTACAGAAAAGAAGGAAATAGCTACATACCACTGTCTGAAGAGAAAGTCCAACCCACCGTAACAGACTCAGTTGAGGTTACAATTGTAAAGGCTTCCAACCCAATTTCCAACCTGCGTTTTTGGTCACCAGACGATCCTTATCTCTACACCGTACAAACCTACCTTATTCACAATGGAGAGGTTATAGATTCAGTAACGACTGTGACAGGCTTTAGGAAGCTTTCTTATGATTTCAAAGATGGATTGGTTATTAATGAAACAAAAGTATGGCTTACGGGGTATGCCCAGCGTGCAGCCAATGAATGGGCTGCAATTGGTACGGCTCCAGATTGGCTCAAAGATATGGATGCAAAATTAATCCGGGAAAGTAATGCCAATCATATCCGATTTATGCATGTTGCGGGTTCCCCCGCTGACATTCGATCTTTTGACCGTTATGGAGTGGTTTGTACACAGCCAGCAGGCGACAAGGAAAAGGAAAACTTCGGAAGACAATGGGATCAGCGTGTTGAATTAATGCGGGATATTATCATCTATTTTAAAAACAATCCGTCGATTCTTTTTTGGGAGGCGGGTAATAACGCAATTAATAAGCAACATATGCGTGAAATGCGCTTATTAAAAGAGAAGCTTGACCCTTATGGCGGCAGATATATGGGTTGCCGTACCTTAAATACGGAAGAGGTTTTGGCTGAGGCAGAATATGCAGGCACGATGTTAAATCGTCATGCGGGACGCTACCAATCAGAAAAAATGCCAGTAATGGAAACTGAATATTTGCGCGAGGAAGCACCAAGACGTGTTTGGGATGATTTCACACCGCCAGATTTTGATTATGATAATTTTTGGCTTGGGCGAGGCGGAAGGAAACAAATTGGTGGTGACTGTCACGATCTGACTGCAGAGGATCATGCCCTTCAGGCAGCCAAAGGATATGCGGAATTTTTCAATGACCGTATCGGCGGGGCCTCTGGGAAACATTATTATTCTGCAGCGGCAGCGTTATGCTGGACTGACTCTGCCCAGCATGGAAGACAGGCAGCCAGTGAAAATGCCAGAATGAGTGGACGTGTAGATCCTTTACGAATAAAGAAGCAAAACTTTGAGGTTTTTCGAACCATGCAATCACCTGTTCCAATGATAAAAATAGTAGGACACTGGAATTATCCTCCCGAGGGAGATACGAATTATCGTTATGCGGTGAAGGAATTTGATGGCACTCACTGGAGAAAAACAGGCGAATATAGGTTACGGAATCCTAAGGACAAAACAGTTTACGTGATTGGCAGCTATTCCATTGCCAAGATCGAGCTTTTCATCAACGGAAAATTGGCTGGTATATGTGACAAACCGGTAAATACCTTTGTTTTCCCTTTTTATCATATTGATATCACACAATCGGGTTCCATTACTGCCAGGGGCTATGATTATAGCGGGAATCAGGTAGCGGGCAATACCATTGAAACGGCAGCAGAACCATCCAAATTGAGACTGACCGCACATGTCGGTGATCAAGGACTTTTAGCCGACGGAACGGACATTGCCTATGTAGATGTGGAGGTCCTGGATGAAAAAGGCCGCCTGCATCCAATAGCCAATAACAGAATTGATTTTACCATCGAAGGTGAGGGAATTTTTCTTGGTGGCTATAATAGCGGTCGGTTTAATGGTTACGGAAAAGAGGATAGCGTGATTCATCAAAATCATGTGTATGCGGAATGCGGGAATAATAGAGTGTTCATCCGTTCAACTAGAAATGCTGGAAATATTCGATTGATTGCAAAAATGATGGGGCTTCAGGAAACTTCCGTTACGATTGAAAGCAAACCGGTTGATACAGGGGCATTGTCACTATATTTCCCGCAGATTCTGGCTCCTACTTATGCTGAGTTCCCGCCTAAAAGCTTTTATCCATTCGAAGCGATCTTTGAGGCAGACGCTGTAAAGTACAAGCCTGATGATAAGGTGTATTGCAAGATCGTCGTAAATGGCCAAGAGCCGGATACACGGGGGATATATAGTTCTTATGAACACGGAAGCATCTACAGTCCAATTCTATTCATTTTAGAAAGAATGAAAAATACACAACCTCATCTATTTGACTATGATTATGATGTGGAAAAAGGTCTCCTTACTTTGACGTCAGACGGCAAAACCATCATAGCAGAAAAAGGACGGACACATCTTATGGTAGATGGGGAAGAAAATCTATTAAATGCTGAACCATATATAAATGATTTAGGGGTCCTTATCCTAGAAATAAATGCATTTGTGTCTTATATAAAAGGAGTAATCTCCTATTATGATGAGAAGGCAAATTTATTCAGGATTGAGCTTCCATGATTGAATAAATCAATGGAACGAGCAGGCTATAAATATTTTAAAAATTTCGATAATAATGAAATCCAAAATAATCAAGCACACATTGATGCTGTAAATCAAGATACATCGATAAAAGGGGGAGATTATAGTGAAAGATGCAAGTTCTTCACTAGAAGCAATGAGTGAACCGGCATTGATTGTAAAACCAAACAAAAGGTCAGCATTGTTTCAAAGTTTAAAAAGAGATAAGTGGTTGTATCTCTTAGTTGCTCCAGGTCTACTTTACTTTCTGCTTTTTAAGTATTTGCCCATGTGGGGTGTGTTGATCGCCTTTCAAGACTATCAGCCGTTTCTGGGTTTCTGGCATAGTGAATGGGTAGGACTCGATAATTTCAAATTCTTTTTCCAAAGCCCTGATTTCTTGCGGTTATTTAAAAATACCTTAATTTTATCGTTTTTAAATTTGGTCCTTGTCTTTCCATTACCGATTATCGTTGCCTTGATGCTAAATGAATTGAAAAACGCACTCGTAAAAAGAGGCATTCAAACGTTAATATATGTTCCACACTTTATATCGATGGTAGTAGTTACCAGTATGACCTATGTGTTTTTTACGACAAGCGGCGGTTATATCAATGAAATTGTCAAAAATGTAACCGGTCATACGATTCCATTTTTAACGGATCCCCAATGGTTTAGACCCTTAATTATTATTCAAACCGTTTGGCAGACAACCGGATGGAGCACCATTATCATCTTGGCTGCTTTGACAGGTGTGAATGCAGAATTGTATGAAGCGGCTATGATGGATGGTGCCGGAAGATGGCGGCAGCTCTGGCATATTACCTTGCCAGCTATTCGAAGTACGATTGTCATCTTGTTAATTCTTAAACTGGGACATTTCTTGGACAATGGCTTTGAACACATTTATCTGATGAGTAACTCGTTAAACCGTTCGGTTGCGGATGTTTTCGATACCTACGTTTACTACATAGGTTTAACTAGCGGGCAATTCAGCTTTGCAACGGCGGTTGGATTATTTAAGTCAATCATTTCTATCATTCTTGTATTGGGTGCGAATAAACTGGCCAAGAAATTTGGCGAAGAGGGACTTTACTAAGGGGGATCAAACATGAGGAAGTGGAATTCAACAGGCGGCAAAATTTTTGATTGTTTAAATTACGTCATCTTGATTTTGTTTGCAGTATGTACGGTGCTGCCATTTATCTATATTATCGCGGGTTCGTTTGCAACAGATGCGGAATTAAGGTCAAGAGCCTTTTTTATTATACCAAAGACGATTTCAATGGATGCCTACGAGTATATTTTCTCTAATGGTTCCTTGGTTAGAAGCCTTGGTGTTTCAGTCTATGTAACCATAATTGGTACACTGGTGAATATGTTTTTTACCATGACAATGGCTTATCCACTGTCCAGGAGAGATTTAAGAGGCAGAAATAAAATTCTTGGCTTAGTGATCTTTTCGATGTTGTTTGGTGGCGGCATGATTCCAACCTATATGGTCGTAAAAGGCCTTGGCTTGCTAGACACTTATTGGGCATTGATGATCCCAGGTGCCATCAGTGCGTTTAACCTGATCATTGTCAAAAACTTCTTTCAAGAACTGCCTAAGGAGCTCGAAGATGCAGCACGTATTGATGGATGTAATGAATTGGGGGTTCTCTGGAGAATTTATTTGCCTTTATCCAAGCCCATTCTCGCAACCTTTTCCCTATTCTATGCAGTAGGGCACTGGAACGACTTTACGGCAGCGCTGCTCTATATTAATAGTCCGGAAAAATGGCCGCTGCAAGTTATTTTAAGGCAAGTGGTGGCATTGTCCCAAAATGTTGTGGCTGCTGGGGATCGTTTGGATCCTAACTTTGTAGAACCGCCAGCACAAACCGTTAAAATGGCAACGATTGCCGTAGGAACTGTCCCAATTCTCTTAGTCTATCCGTTCTTACAAAAGTACTTCACTAAGGGGGTGTTGCTAGGATCGGTTAAAAGCTAAGGGGACATGGCAGTTGGATTTATTTCTTTTCAAAAAACAAAGGGGGAAAATGGAATGAAGTTAATGAAACGCGCATTACCGGTGGTTGTCTCAAGTCTATTGGTCGCTGGAATTACTGCTGGCTGTTCTAACAACGAAGCAGCAAGTACTAAAAGTAAAAAGGGTGGTGAAAGTGATAGTAACAAACCACTCGATATTACGATTATGATGCCTTCCTTTGATCAAGAACTAGCAGACGAAAATAGTACGGTTGTGAAGAAACTGGAAGAGGAAACGAATACAGATATCCATTTAAGATGGACCCCGAATGACACCTATCCCGACAAATTTAGCATTACGCTGGCTTCCGGAGATTTGCCTGACATCATGGTTTCGGCAAGTAGCTACGTGAAAGCTGCACAATCCGGGGAATTCTGGGATGTAGGCAAATACATAGATGATTACCCTAATTTAAAGAAATTGAACCCGATTATTAGGCAGAATGCTTCCATAAACGGAACATTATACGGGATTCCAAGAATAAGAGCACTGGGAAGAAACGGTATCATGATCCGAAAAGACTGGTTAGACAAACTAGGATTACAAGAACCGAAAACCACTGATGACTTATACAAGATACTCGTTGCGTTTAAAAATGATGACCCAGATGGAAATGGTAAAGATGATACGTATGGCATGACGGTTTCTCAATTCAGTGGTCCATGGGATAACATCCAAACTTGGTTTGGTGTCCCGAACGAATGGGGAGTGGAAAAGGGGAAATTAAAACCGTATTTTGAATTCCCTGAATATCAAGAAGCACTGGATTACTTCAAAAAGCTATTTGATGAAGGTCTCATCAACAAAGATTTTGCCGCCATGCCTCCGTCGAAATGGTACGACGATATTCAAAATAATAAAGCAGGGGTCATTGTGGACGTTGTGGATTCCGCGCACAGAATCGAAAAAGAGCTCGATAAGCTTGAATTTGGTGAAAATTCAACTGCCGAACAGCAAGAACAAAAAACTTTTATGACGGCTCTTGGAGGAGTGGCTGATCCGGATGGGAAAAAGCATTATCTGCCAACATCGGGATTTAGTAATCTTTTGTTAATTCCGAAACCTGCCGTTAAAACAGAAGCAGAATTGAAAAGAGTTCTTAAATTCATCGACCAAACCAATAATCAAGAAAATCAAAGATTATTATTCCATGGGATTGAAGGCAAACAGTACACATTAGATGGTAATGGCTATGTTGTTGCAACTACTGATAAGACGGTGCTGAAGGACCTGCAGGATTTGAACCAGTTTCAAACGTTTATCCCTGAGGATTTAACAATTAAACCACAACAAACACCATTAAGAGAAAAAGAGGCAGAAATTCAAAAGGAAAACGAAAAATATGTAGTGGGCAACCCGGCTGCAGGATTGATTTCAGAGACATATAGCCGTATGGGAGCCCAACTTGATCAAATTATTGACGACGCAAGAATTAAGTACATTTCCGGACAAATCGACAAGGCCGGCCTAAAAGCCGCAATCGAGCAGTGGAAATCCCAAGGTGGAGACCAAGTGACAAAAGAAATGAATCAACTATACTCCAAAACGAAAAAGTAAGCGTTATAATTTAAGGGATGATTTTAACTGAATCGAATCGGGCTTTGTTTAGCATAGCTCGATTCTTCATTTAACTATTGGGAAGAGGGGCGGTTTCATGACATCTCATATCAATCTGAAATGGCTGGATCAACAATCGTCAGGAATAACGGGGGTAACATGGGGAGTCCCATGGAAACGGGGTTTTCTTTCACGACAGGATCAGCTGGTGTTGGTCAACGAACAAGGGAAGCCGCAGCCAATCCAAACATGGCCCACTGCATTTTGGCCGGATGGAAGTGTTAAGTGGACAGCGCATGCTGCGTCTTTTGATGGAAAAGTGGAAGACCAATACAAAATGAAACTAGGAATATGCGAAGTTTCGGATTGCACCCTGACCGTTAAAGAATCCGAAGAATACATAGAAATTGATACTGGCAGTATCATGTGCCAATTGAATAAACACGGTAATACCATTATTAAACAAATCACCCGGGAAAATAGAGTCATATGCACAGGAAGCCACTTAAACCTGATTCGGGAAGAAAGAAGTCAAACGACGGGTTACCGCATCAAGAAAGAGGAGGACTTTGTCAGTCATATTTCTCGAGTAGCGGTTGAACAAGATGGCCCGATCCGCTGTACAGTAAAGGTAGAGGGCAGACATGAGCGAGTAAATGGGGGAAGACTCTGGATTCCTTTTACATTACGATTCTATTTCTATGTGAATCAAGCATCGATTAAAATCAATCATACCATTATCTACAACGGCAATCCGCATGAAGATTACATTAAAGGATTGGGCATGTCCTTTTCTATACCGATGAAAGGTCCTTTATATAATCGTCATGTCCGTTTAGTCGGTGATACCGGTTTGTTTAGCGAGACGCCTAAGAATCTGGCAACCATGCGGACAGTAGGAAAATATGAAGAGTTATTTAAAAAGCAACAGTCTGGTACCTTTATTACCTTTGATGAAAATCAGGATGAGAAGTTTCTCGACATCTTGGATGATGCCGCCGTTTGGGACCGGTTTAAACTGGTGCAGCAGTCAGCGGACAGCTATTGTCTGTCCAAACAAACGAAAACAGGGTGTAGCTGGCTGCATGCGGCTGTTGGCCATCGTGCTGGTGGAACCATCTTTGTAGGCAGTGAAAGTGGAGGGCTTGCAACAGGAGTTAGGAATTTCTGGAAAAGATATCCTTCTTCTCTGGAAGTCAGCGGTATGGCAGAAGATACAGCAGAATTAAAGGCATGGTTTTGGTCACCGGATGGAGAGACAATGGATCTTCGCCATTATGATACAGAAACGCATTTGAAATCCTCTTATGAAGGATTTGAAGAAATGCGCAGCACGCCTTATGGGATTGCCAATACTAGTGAGCTTGTTATTCATTGCTTCGATCGTACACCAGCACATGGCGAACTGCTGCAATGGAACAGTGATAAAGAGAACCCGGCATTATTAGTGTGCGAACCGCAATATTACCATGAGGTAAAGGCTTTTGGTGAATGGAGTTTGGAAGACCACTGTACACCAGCACTACAAGAAATAGAAGAAAAACTGGATCAGACGATTGATTTCTACCAAAAAGAGGTGGAACAAAGACGGTGGTATGGATTCTGGAACTATGGGGATGTCATGCATACCTATGATCATGTAAGGCACACGTGGCGTTATGATATTGGCGGCTATGCATGGCAAAATACCGAATTGGTGCCGAACATGTGGCTTTGGTACATGTTCTTACGGTCAGGAAGATCCGATATCTTCCGTATGGCGGAAGCAATGACCCGTCATACAAGCGAGGTGGATGTCTATCATATGGGTGAATACGCCGGTCTCGGGTCGAGGCATAATGTTATCCACTGGGGCTGTGGCTGTAAAGAAGCAAGGATTGCGATGGCTGGCCTCCACCGATTCTATTATTATTTGACAGCTGATGAGCGCATTGGCGACATTATGGATGAAGTGGTGAACGCCGATTACACCACTGTTAATCTTGATCCGATGCGGGCTTATTTTCCGAAAGACGATCATCCGACGCACACTCGAATTGGACCGGATTGGGCTGCTTTTGTATCGAATTGGATGACCCGCTGGGAGCGATATGAGGATACGGAGTATCGAGACAAAATTTTGACGGGTATTGACTGTTTAAAAAAGATGCCACTTAAAATGAAGGCATTAGCTGCCTATGGTTATGATCCTAAAACCGGAAAAATTTATGATATAGGGAATTTTGCTGGGGGACACTTAGCAATTTGTATGGGTGAGCCACAGGTATGGTTCGAGCTTTCACCATTAATCGATGATCCTGAATGGGAAGAGATGTTAATCGAAATAGGCGAGTTTTATAATCTTCCGTGGGAAGAAAAGGTTCGTTCTACGTCCGTAGAATTTAAACGCGGCAGTTATGGTTGGCCCATGTTCTCAACTGGTATTACTGCTTATGCTGCCATGAAAAAAAATAACCAAGAGCTTTCAGAATTAGCATGGTCCATATTATTGAATGATAGAGTAGGAAAATCATCTATTAATGAAGAAACAGTATTAGTAAAAGAAGATGAAGTGATTCGACCAATCCATGAACTACCATGGGTAACCACTAATACGATTTCACAATGGTCGTTAAATGCGATTATGTGTATTGAATTTATTGGGGACACTCTACTACAAAATAGAACTGTGAAACAGGTTGAATCATTTCCGAAAGGAGTTTAATAGATTAAATGCTCAACAGGGATAACTTTGAATACTCATTGATCTATGAAAATGCATTGCAATCCGAGCAGGACGTTGCCGATTTTAGAATGGAAGGGGATTCGGCCATTACTTTTCCTTTAAACCGAATGAGGATGGAAAATAAGCGGGATCCAAAAGAAGGACAAAAGTCTAATTTTGTCTATTGGTGCCCTGAAGAATTCCCTTCCAATATCGCGGTTACCTGGGATTTTTGGCCGATTGCAGAACCCGGGCTTTGTATATTATTTTTTGCTGCCAAAGGTAAGGATGGCAAAGACCTTTTTGACTCATCCTTACAAGCTAGGAATGGCGTTTATGATCAGTATCATCATGGTGATATCAATGCCTTTCATGTATCGTATTTCCGTAGAAAAGAACCGGATGAACGCATTTTTCACACGTGTAATCTTAGAAAAAGCTACGGTTTTCACTTAGTAGCACAAGGGGCAGACCCCATCCCTTCCGTTGCGGATGCAAAAGGGCCCTATCAAATCAAACTGGAAAAATATGAAGAAAAAATTCAATTCTCCATTAACGAACTAGTTGTCTTTAGCTGGGAGGACGATGGAAAAAGCTATGGGTCATTATTATCAGGCGGAAAAATTGGATTCCGGCAAACCTCGCCACTAATTGCTGAATATGCCAATCTGAAAGTCTATGAAATCAAACAAAAATAATCTACGGGGGACATCCGCACATGGAGAAAGACCAAATGACAGATGGAATTGCGCACTCCAAAAGGGGAAAAAACGAGCCTGTATTGTTAACGAAAATTGATATTAGCGAAGCTGGTTTTCGCAGCAAGATGCTCATTGGCGATTTGAACGGAGATGGCCGTATGGAAATGCTAATGGTGCAAGCGGATGGGGGAATTGATGACCGTTATGTTCCCCATCAAGTACAATGTTTAACCTCTTTTGATTTAGAGGGGAACCTGCTTTGGCAGACAGGGGTTCCCGACCTTGACGCAGGGGGACCTGGTTCTGACTATCCTGCTCAGATTTATGATATTGATGGTGATGGAAAAAATGAAGTGCTATGTGTCATGGATAAGAAATTTACCATATTGGATGGGGCAGCGGGGACTGTCAAAAAACAGTATGACTTGCCTGATCCCGAAGCACATGATTGTATCATCATCGCCAATTTATCTAGAAACCCATACCCGCAGGATATTATCTTAAAAAATCGTTACAACAAACTGTGGGCTTTTGACAACGACTTCAACTTGCTGTGGACTCACTCCGGAAATGTTGGGCATTTTCCTTGGGTGTATGATTTTGATGGCGATGGTTACGACGAAGTTATGGCGGGTTATGACTTTCTTAACCATAAAGGCCAGAAGCAATGGGCTTGTCACAATCTCGAGGACCATGCGGACTGTATTTGGGTTGCTGACGTGTATGAAACTCCTTCAGAAAATAAACAGCTCATTATCGGCGGCAGTGTGACGGTTATGTATGACCATACAGGGAATGAAATCTGGCGTTATGAAGGGTCGATTGAGTCACAGCATGTGTGCGTCGGCAAGTTCAGAAAGGATATTCCGGGCTTACAGATTGCCGGATTGGACCGGATCATCCGTGGCCGTGGCGGAAATAAAAATGGAAAAGATGGGATGTTTCTCTTAGATGCCCATGGCAACGAAATTTGCAAAGAAAATCGCCAATCAGAAGGCTGGCTGACGATTATCGATACGGTCACCAACTGGGACGACAGTGATTTGGATTATATTTTGGCCTATCGCAGAGGAGATGGAGTGCTGCCAGGTCTATATGATGGATATTTACAGCCAGTCTTCACTTTTCCTGTCGATGGCTACGTTGTTCACGGCGATTTATATGGTATGGGAAAAGAACAAATCATTATTTATGATGATCACCATGCCTTTATTTTTTCTCATAGCCAAAATACTGAAAAGGTATCTAACAGGAGTTTACTTCAAACGAAAAGACTGTACAGTTCCACACTTTATCCAGGTGGGGAATATAACTGAGGCAGTTTTTAATGGAGATTGGTATTGAAAACTCATTTCTAATGAGGTTAGCAGCTTAGCTTAAATATCACACATAAAAACAATGTGGGGCGGAGGTGATGAACGATGCAACTTAGTGGAATGACAAATGGAATCTACCGTATCTCGGAATGGATTATGCGATTTGCCTACTTAAATATACTTTGGTTAGTGTTTACACTGATGGGGGCGATTGTGTTTGGAATTATGCCTGCAACTACTTCTGTATTTGTGGTTGTCCGCAAATGGATCAGAGGAGAGCCGGAAATTCCGATATTTCAAAACTTTTGGGGAAATTATCGAAAGAGTTTTGCAAAAACTAATCTCATTGGGGTCGTTTTGTTTGTTATAGGCTTTATCATTTATATCGATTTTGTTTACTTAACAGCCAGTCATGGATTTCATTCCATTGCCCTTTTACTGGCATTTATTGTCACTTGTTTCTTTTATCTTCTTTTGCTTATGTACATTTTTCCGATTTTCGTCCATTACGATTTAAAGATCCCACAATATTTTAAATATGCGCTCCTGTTTGGACTTACGAATGTAACCGGAACCATTATCATGGTTGGTGTACTATTCGCCATGTGCTTTATCGTTTGGGCTTTTCCCGCCATTCTGCCTTTTTTCAGTGTGAGTCTTGTGGCGATTGTTTTCATGTGGGCTGCTAATCTAGGGTTTGTAAAAGTACTTAAATCGGCTGAAAATGACAGCAATCTCAATAAATAAATTTTACTAATAAATATTGAATTTCCGGAGGATTGTTAAATGGAATCAGGTACATTACGTCAAATGGAATATCTTAATCGTGGCTTGATTGCCGTAAAGGTTAAAAATGGGGTCTATCTCGGATGGCGCCTGTTCGGAACCGACCCTGATGAGATTTCCTTTAATCTTTATCGTGATGGGGTTAAAGTCAATCTTTTCCCTATAACAACCAGTACCAATTATTTGGACGGTGAGGGAAATGAAGATTCTACATATTGGGTTTGTGCAGTATTAAAGGGGGAGGAACAGCCCCCATCAGAGAATGCGGAAGTGTGGGATACAAACTATTTGACCATTCCTCTAAAAAAACCGGAGGGAGGCATTTCCCCTGATGGTGTTTCCTATACCTATAGTGCGAATGATGCCAGTGTAGGAGACGTGGATGGGGATGGGGAATACGAAATCATCCTAAAATGGGATCCTTCCAATTCCCATGATAATGCCCATAAGGGGTATACCGGAAACGTCTACCTAGATGCATATAAATTAGATGGAAGGCATTTGTGGAGAATTGACTTAGGAAAGAATATTCGGGCAGGGGCACATTATACCCAGTTCATGGTTTATGACCTTGATGGAGATGGGAAGGCTGAAATTGCCTGTAAGACGGCGGATGGAACCATTGACGGGGAAGGAAAGGTGATTGGTGATAGGGATGCCGATTACCGAAATAAAGATGGCTTTATTTTGGAAGGTCCGGAATTTCTAACGATATTTGACGGATTGTCTGGAAGAGAACTAATGACAACAGAGTACGACCCTCCACGGGGAAAGGGTTCTGACTGGGGTGATGATGAAGGCAACCGGGTCGACCGTTTTCTGGCATGTATTGCCTATCTTGATGGAGTAAGACCAAGTCTGGTCATGTGCCGTGGTTACTACACCAGGGCTGTCTTAGTTGCTTATAATTGGCGTGATGGAGAGCTGACGAAAGTTTGGAAGTTTGATAGTCTCGAGCCTGGTAATGAAGGATATTCCGGACAGGGAAATCATAGTGTCAGTGTGGCGGATGTCGACGAAGATGGAAAAGACGAAATAATTTATGGATCTTGTGTGATTGACCATGATGGGACAGGACTGTATACAACCGGTTTAGGCCACGGGGACGCCATCCATGTGGGGAATTTGATTCCAAGCAGACCAGGTTTGGAAATCTTTCAAGTCCATGAGGTGCCTCAAGAAAAAGGAACAGAAATCCATGATGCCAGAACAGGGGAAATTTTATGGGGAATTCCTTCGGTTGACGATGTTGGAAGAGGAATGGCCGCAGATATTGACCCGCGGTATGAAGGGGTGGAAGTTTGGTCATCGACTCACTGGAAGACAGGAGGAGCGGGTCTTTATAACAGTTCTGGTGAGAAGATCTCTGATTCCAATCCGCAGTCGTTTAATTTTGCCATCTGGTGGGACGGGGATTTGTTAAGAGAACTCCTGGACCATGAGTACGATCCAAAAACGGGTATTGGTGTAGGAAAAATTGATAAATGGGATCATGAGAATGGAAGACTTGTGAACATACTGACGGCTGATGGCACGAGGTCAAACAACGGTACAAAGGGAAACCCATGTTTACAAGCCGATATCTTTGGAGACTGGAGAGAGGAAGTTATTTGGCGTACCGATGATAGTACGGCCTTAAGAATCTATACCACGACAGATGTTACGGACCATCGAATTTATACACTCATGCATGACCCAAATTATCGATTAGCAATTGCCTGGCAGAATGTAGCCTATAACCAGCCGCCTCACCCGGGATTCTTCCTCGGCCACAATATGGAAAAGCCACCGGCACCCAAAATAGTTGAAGTGAAGAAAAACCAGGAATAATGTCTAGGTTAAGAGAGATTGCTTAGAAGAACGATATGAAATGATAGAGAACAGTGGCATGTGCTGTTCTCTGAATTATTTTGAAATATATACCAATATTTGTAGAATAAATGGTGATCTTCGTAGAATATTTCACAATTTTGTATAATTCCCTTTTGTTTTTGTTGAATAAATTGGAAGAATATAAGGTTAACTATTATGTTTCAGGAACGCACTAAGAGAGGGAGACTAGTATGACAAAGGATGGTATGAACTATGCTCCAACAGGGAAGCCCCAACCTGTAGTGGAACAAGGGGAATTTCAATTTGCCGCAGTCCATCTTGACTATGGACATATATACGGGATGTGCAATGGACTAAAAGAAGCGGGAGCAACGTTAAAATGGGTGTATGATCCTGATCCTCAAAAAGTGGCCAAATTTATGAAAGCTTTTCCTGAAGTTAAGTTTGCCAAGTCTTTAGAGCAGATAGTATCGGATCAAGATATTAGGCTTGTAGCAGGAGCAGCGATTCCTTCTAAAAGAAGTGAGCTTGGTGTTCAAGTCATGAAAGCAGGGAAAGATTATTTCACAGATAAAACTCCCTTTACCTCGTTAAAACAGTTGGAAGAAGCAAAGAAAGTGGTTGAGCAAACTGGACAAAAGTACATGGTTTACTATAGTGAGCGTCTCCATGTAGAAGGGGCTGTTTTTGCCGGTGAATTAATTAGGAGCGGAGCCATCGGCCGTGTGATACAAGTTACTGGATTTGGCCCGCACCGATTGAACCCAGCCGTCCGGCCGGAGTGGTTTTTTAAGCGAGAACATTATGGCGGGATCTTATGTGATATAGGCAGTCATCAAATTGAACAATTCTTATTTTATGCTGGCTGTAAGGATGCGAAAGTACTGCATAGTAAAATAGCCAACTATCATCATCCACAATACCCTGAGTTGGATGATTATGGAGATGCTACACTGCTTGGAGACAATGGTGCAACAAATTATTTCCGGGTGGATTGGTTTACACCGGAAGGATTAAGTACATGGGGAGACGGAAGAACCTTTATTATTGGAACAGAAGGAACGATTGAAATCCGTAAATACGTAGATCTTTCAAGGGACAGGAAGGGGAATCATGTCTTCTTAGTCAATCGGGACGGAGAGCAGTATTTCAACGTTTCCGGCAAAGTGGGTTACCCATTTTTCGGACAATTCATTTTAGATTGTTTGAATCGAACAGAAAATGCTATGACTCAGGCCCATGCCTTTAAAGCAGCTGAACTGTGTCTTCGTGCACAGGAAGAAGCCGTAATAGTCTCGGAAGAAATAATTTAATCTGGCGGACTTAGTATATGAGGTGAGCTTTCTTTGCCGACCATTAATTATAACCAAACAGGGCACCCTCGAGCGGGTACCCTGTTTGGTTTTTTAGTACATTCCTTATTGGTTCGTTTTGCTGAGTAAATCGATTACTAGTTGGGCTTTATGTGTCAAGTTAAGCTTCGCTTCAGATGATATATATTCTTGATTGTTTTTCTGCTCAAGCTCCGATATGAACTTCTCGACAAACTTAACAGCTTGTGTAACGGAACCTTTTTCTACGTGGTGCTCGGCTTGTTTGAGAGAATTTTCAAGCTGGCTGCAAAGAGGCCCTGATAATTCGCCACTATCTTTATACTTACTCATTTCGTTCTCTAAGTAGGATAATAAGCCTGGTGTCCAGTAAGTCGGCACAGGAACTTTTGAAAAGTCCATATCACTTCCAAAATAAAAACTTGTATAGGAAGGTTGGTTATAGGTTGTATTTTGCCTTGCCACTTCAGCACGGTATTGAGGATCATGCATCAGTGTGTATAATTTGTGATTGGTGACATCTGTGCTGAAATACATCCGAATGGCGGAACTATCGGCCGTTCTTACCAGCAATTCTTCACGCCAATCCCCAAACACGTCAGCCACTAAACTTGGATTTCCCTTTGTGCTGTTATTGGTCCTTGTTCCTTCTGCTTTAAGCACTGTGCCTTTTTTCCAGTCATCAATCGTAGGAGTTGAATTCCCTGATCCATTGACAATTTGCGTCGTCATGTCGGCAGCCCATTTAATGTTCATGTTGGACCCGGGGGCCTTATCACTGATTTTAGTGCCATCGGCCGTCCAAAGTCCAACCGCCCATGTTTCTAAACCAGGATGTGAAGGGTCCACGTCTCCAATCATACCGCGGCCGGTATCTTTTCCGGTATAGCCGCCATAAATGACTTCACCTGTTTTAGCATCACGCAGGGAGTAGCCGTAGGGTGCGTACGCAGCTCCTTCGTGTACCATAAAGATTTCCAACCCAGGCCGGTTCGGGTCGATATCGGTTACATGCAACGCATCCCCATGGCCCAATCTTGCAGTGGTGCCAGGTGCGGCACTTTGCGGAGGCATGGTATCCATGGAACTGTATAATAAACTTTTACCGTCATTGTCAATGGTTGCCGCACCATAGACAATCTCTTGTTTACCGTCACCATCGACGTCTGCTGCACTCAAGGAGTGAGCCCCTTGCGTAGTCAGCGTTCCAAATACCGGATTGGTGCCATCTTTGCCGTGCGGTCCGTCGTTAAAAGGATTGCTCATTGGAGTCCAGCCACTGTCCACTGCCCAATGTTCTTTCAAATGTTTTCCGTCCCAGCTATAGGAAACCACATTGGCCCTGGTATAATAGCCGCGCGCAAAAACAGCATATGGTTTCTCACCATCAAGATAGGCAACACTAGCAAGGTAGCGGTCGACACGGTTGCCTGGTTCAATTCTTGCCATGGCATAGTCGCCCCACATCAGACCGTCATCATATCTGCCAGGTTTGTAATCGATCGTATCCATTTCCTCGCCTGTTTCACCATTGAAAACCGTTAAATATTCCGGACCTTCTAAAATAAAACCTTCAAACTCTCTTAATTTATTGTTGCCGCTTCGGCTTGGGGCATATACGTCCATAAAGTAATCGGCTAAGCTTTTGGCATCCTGTTCCGATAGAGGATACTTATATTTGGGTTCAATACCGAACGCTTCTTCTAGCGAACTTGGCCAATTTCCTTTTACCACCTCTTCTTGTTTGTGCCAATTCATAAACATGTTGACGACATGATTATAATAATCTTCTGTACTCATCCGATAATCATCTTGATTGCTGTATCCTGCATCAATATCTTTTTGCGGCATGGTAATAAACTTTTCAGAGATAACTTTTCCGTCCTGATCATATTTGATAACTTTTGTACCTGGGGCCGTTTTGAACATCACTTCAGACTTTCCGTCAGCATTGAAATCATAAACTAAATATTCCGTGTAGTGGGCACCGGAACGGATATTGACGCCAAGGTCAATTCGATATAATAGAGTGCCATCTATTTTATAGCAATCAATATAGGTGTTCCCGGTATAACCTTTTTGTGATACATCTTTAGAATTGGAAGGATCCCATTTGACAAAAAATTCATATTGTCCGTCCCCGTCAACATCACCGACACTCATATCATTGGCAGAGTAAGTATAGGCCTCACCTTTAGGGGTTACCCCGTCGGCAGGCTTATTCAGTTTTAAATCCACATAAGATTGTTGCCAAGGTTTAATGGTGGCGCTTTGGTCGAGTTCTTTCCCATCCAAAAATGACCTGACATAATAGTTGGAAGCGGAAGTACCTTCTTTATCTAAAAAGTTCGTACTGTCCTCGACCGTCGCGACATATTTGCCGTCACGGTAAACTTTAAAATTAACGCCTGTTAGTCCAGTTTCCGAAGAACCTTTTACTTCATTGGCTAATAATCTCCAGCTTAAGAATATACCCTCGGAAGTTTGGGCAGCGACCAAACCTCTATCAAGGTATTCTAGTTGGATTCCTGCCTTACTAACAGGTTTATGTTTCTGAACGTCAATTGCCGATGCACTTGAAACACCGCTTAACAGCAGAGGCAATGCTAATGCCGAAGTTATTACTTTAGTTTTTATAGAACGTCTCTTCAAAATGTTACCCTCCTCTATAAATTGTTCCGCGAAAAATATTAATTGAATGCGCTTACAAAAGGTGGTGAGAACACCCCCGTTTGAAATTACTAGTCTATTATAGTTGAAACGTCCAGCCTGAAAAATTTAATAAACCGTCATCTTTTTCTAAAAAACAGAGGATTTATTTTCCAAATTACCCATTTCGAGACTATCTTCTTAGTCCTTTTGTCTCACTGCAGCAAAAGGAGGGCTCGAGGAAGGGGATGTGATTGTTTCCATGAACGGAACAGTGATTGCTAGTTCATCCGATTTAAGAAAATATTTATACACAAAGGTAAATAACGGAGACCAAATTGAGTTTGAAGTTTACCGTGGTGGAAAACAAATGGCTCTTACTATAGAGCTTGCCCGAGTAATTAGGACAAACCTATTTATCAAAATACCTAAAAAAAGTATAAAAAAATATAAAAAGAATCCATCCTCTCCCAAATGTTTTTTAAGATACAATGTAATTATGATTTTCGGAAAGGTGGGAAATGGGTTGTTTGTTTTTGGAAAAGAAACGGAAGCAGTAAATGCTGGTGAAGGTGCAGAAAGAAAACTTTTAGGCCGTGGTGGTAGCATGATGATGACCGAAGTTACTTTTAAATTGGGGGCTGTCGGTGCCATTCATTCCCACCCGCATGAACAAATCAGTTATATTGTTCAGGGAAGTTTTGAATTTGATTTGAATGGCAAGAAACAAAAGGTCGAGAAGGGGGACAGCATCTACATCCCCTCCAATACTTTGCATGGTGTAAAAGCTTTAGAAGAAAATTCCGTTATTTTGGACATTTTTACACCTCAACGGGAAGATTTTCTCCTCTAAAATAGTAAGTGATAAGAGAGAGGCGTGACCTAGATATAAAAGGTTGCGTCTTTTTTTATCTATAAAATTGTTAATACTTTCTTAAGATTTCAGTGGTAAAGTAAGTATGCATACAGGGGATAATGATATGAGTATGTTTAATAAAAAATTATTTAACAACACTATTATTGTGACTCGTTCAATAATGAATTATAATTAAGTGATAATTTTTTTTACAAGATGATGTTTGAGGTGAATATGATGCAACTTACGATAGATCACTCTAATAAAAAGGTTTCAGCAACATTTTCAAGAACAAATCCATTTCAAGCAAAAGTTTTGAAAAATAGTAATTTAAATAATAATGGTTCAAGTAAGGAAACAAGGCATATTGAATTATCTTTAAAAGGGTCTGGACTTTCCTATGTTCCGGGTGACGCATTAGGTATTGTTCCTGAAAATGACCCAGAACTTGTGGATACTTTATTAGAGGAAATGCAGTGGGATCCCGAAACTGCAGTGACCATTAACAAGCAAGGTGATACGCTGCCGTTAAGAGAAGCGTTATTGACCTATTTCGAGATTACTCTATTGACCAAAAAGATCATGCAGCAAGCAACGGGTTTTACATCTAATAATGAACTACAAAGGCTTGTGCTGAATGAAAATGTTAACGAGCTGAAAGAATATATGGAAGGTCGGGATTTATTAGATGTGTTACGTGATTTTGGACCATGGAACGCTTCAGCTCAGGATATTGTGTCACTTCTAAGAAAAATGCCGCCAAGATTGTATTCTATTGCAAGCAGCTTGACCGCACATCCTGATGAAGTCCACTTAACCATTGGTGCAGTTCGTTATACCGCAAACGGACGTGACCGAAAAGGAGTATGTTCTGTTCAATGTGCGGAACGTGTGCAAGAAGGAGATACGCTTCCTGTTTTTATTCAGCCAAATAAACATTTTCATCTTCCAGAATCATTAGAAAGTGATATTATTATGGTCGGTCCAGGGACAGGCATTGCCCCATTCCGTTCCTATATCGAAGAACGTGCAGTAACCAAAGCAACCGGAAGGGCCTGGTTATTTTTTGGCGACCAGCATTCAGCAACGGATTTTCTTTATCAAGAAGAGCTCGAGAATTATCTAAAAGAGGGTGTGCTGACTAGATTAGATGCAGCCTTCTCACGCGATTCTGAGCAAAAGGTATATGTTCAGCACAAAATGTCTGATAATAGTAAAGAATTGTTTGCATGGCTAGAAAATGGCGCTTACTTCTATGTTTGTGGAGATAAGCAACATATGGCGAAAGATGTTCACAACACACTAATAGATGTGATTGAAAAAGAAGGCAACATGTCCCGTGAAGCTGCGGAACAGTACTTAAACACGATGAAAGATCAAGGACGTTATCAACGTGATGTGTATTAAATTTTAATTATAAATTGTTTTAAAAAGAGTGACTGTTTTTGGATTTTTTTCAAAAACAGTCACTTTTTTTTACAAATAAATAAATTTTTTATTGATCCATTGAGATAGCCCATCCACTTTAGGTTATTTTTACATATCTTGTTATGACAATCAGAAAGGAGGCGGGCGAATATGGCAGATGGAGCATACGGTGGAGGCTTTGCTTTGATTGTTGTGTTGTTTATTCTGCTGATTATCGTAGGAGCGTCTTTCGTTGGCGGATGGTTTTATTAAAGAAATAAATTGATACTTGTTTGAAAGGAGGATGGACCATGTTTGGTTATGGCGGCTTTGGATACGGCGGCTGTGGTTGCGGCGGTTTTGGTTATGGTGGATTCGGTTACGGTGGTGGATTTGCATTAATCGTTGTATTATTTATCCTCTTAATCATCGTTGGAGCAGTTTGCTGGTATTAATATTTCCCAATAAACATAAGTTTTCTTGAAAAAGCCCGATACTGGGCTTTTTCTTTTTAGCAAATTCCTTGGTATACGCCTATACATTAGAGTTTCAAAGGAATAGGATAAAGCAGATATTTAGAGGAGGTGTAAATATGTCCGAGAAAAAAGGCAAAGTGATCCACGTTGACAATTTAATTATTCACGCCAAAAATGTTGAAATTGTTGACCCTGAAAGCGTTAAAATAAATCATGGAAGACACGAGGAAAATAACATGGAAGACCATTTTCCAAGGAGAGACCCTTGGGGATTTTTTTGGGGACCGCCACCAAGAGAAGAAGAACACGAACATGAAAGACACCATAATGAGTCTCCCGAATCAAGTTCAAGCTCGAGCTCGAGCTCGAACCACGAAAACCAGTATTAAAGAGTTATATCACAGGTGAAAATTCAAAGACATTGCAGCAATGTAATGTCTTTTCTTTATATCGACAATTTATTAAACCCCTTGGCATGACAAGCAATTGAATCAAAATGATGGAACTTTACACATAACCTGCTCCAAGCTATCATCAGTTATAGAGATAGTTTGAAGGAGGGATAAGTATGATCGGAATGCAGTATAAGATTAATCTGCCAAGAGACTATAACATGGACATTATCAGACAAAGGGTTCGGGACAATGGACATAAAACGGATGGTTTTCCAGGGCTTTTGTTTAAAGCATATTTAATTACCGAAGCGGAGAAAAATCGGAATTTATACAATTCGTATGCCCCGTTATATATTTGGAATGCTTCAGAGGGAATGAATCGATTTATCTTTGAAGGATTCTATGATAATATCCTGGCTTCATTTGGATGGCAGCAAATCAATATCGGTGTTCCATATTCCATTCACTTAAACGAAGATTTTGATAAAAGTAGATATGTAGTGGAAATTACCGGAACCTTACCGGAACGGAAATCATTACTGGATCCCAAGTTTCAAACTGCCAATCAATACGTCAGTAACGTGGAATCTTTTGGAGAGTTAATTATCTATAATCCAGACAAGTGGGAATATAGTCACTATAGTTTTTATCATGAAAAACCAGAGATCCAGACCGGTAAACAGCTTACAGTCTATCAAATACTGCACATTTCTCAATAGGCACATTGAAAGGGGGAAGTGGAATGATAAGAAGGTAACCAATTTGGGGTGACCTTTTTGTTCTATGATTTTGGCTCTTAATCATGATGCTGAACTCGGTGGAAAATATTAGTTAATTATTCCTAATATTTCATAATATTGCATTTTTCCCTATGTATTTAGAATCATTTATTAGACAACCTGCAGGAAGTCCCTCCTTTATGAGAGAATAATAAATTTTAATAATTCAGTAAAAGGGGGATCTGATGTGAGAAAGGTAACGAAATTAGTTTTGACTTCTGTACTAACAGCTTCTTTATTTACTGTTCCTACTGGCGATTTTTTAAAAAGAGATGTTAAAGCCTACGCAGAAACAGTAACAAAAACAGAAGTATCCCAAGCGGTATTTGAAAATGCTGCAAAAGAATTTGGAGTGCCGGTGAATGTTCTTATGTCTGTTGCTTATAATGAATCTCGTTGGCAGCAGCATGAGGGCAAAAGTGAAATCGGTGGATATGGGGTCATGAATTTAGTAGAGAGTGACCATGGTCGAAACGCAAAAGGGGATCAAACCGTTTCAGGCGCTTCCTCCTCGTCCGAGGAGAAGACACAAGATATGATTGGACAGGCTGCGGAGCTTCTAAATGTCGATTCTAATCTTTTAAAGACTGACACTGAACAAAATATCCGCGGAGGTGCGGCCCTGCTAGCTGAATATGCCAAACAAACCACAGGTGAACTTCCATCTAATTCCGCAGATTGGTACGGGGCAGTTGTAAAATATACTGGTTCCGATATCGAGGAGACAGCAACAGAATTTGCCGACGATGTATACGCGACCATCCAAACTGGGGTCGAAAATACAACAAGTAACGGAAATAAGCTTACACTAAATGCTGAGAATATTGTCCCAAATAAAGATACAGCCAAAAACATTCCTTTACGCAATGCGAAATTCACGGGTAATGATTGTCCGAATGGATTGGAATGCACTTATATACCGGCTGCCTATAAACAGTTTTCTGCTAGCAAGACAAATTATGGGAATTATGATATTGCCAACCGTCCGCAGGATGGACTAGATATCCGCTATATCGTCATCCATGATATAGAAGGTAGTGTACAGTCTGCGATTAATACCTTCCTAGGAAATTCGTTTGTAAGTTCCCATTACATTATTTCAAAAACAGGTGCGGTCACAGAAATGGTCCGACCAAATGACGTACCTTGGCATGCAGGAAACTGGTATTTCAATATGCACTCAATTGGGATCGAACATGAAGGTTTTGCTGCAACAGGAGCAGATTGGTACAGCGAGCAAATGTATCGTTCCACTGCTAAACTTGTAAAATACTTATCTGCAGAATATAATATTCCAATCGACCGGCAGCACATCCTTGGCCATGACGAAATTCCTGGATTGACCGTGGCAAAACAGAAAGCCATGCACTGGGATCCAGGTGCCTACTGGAACTGGTCTCATTTCTTTAATGTCTTAGGAGAATCAATTAATCCAAGTAATGCTGGAAACAGCTCGATTGTCACCATTCGTCCAAATTACAATACTAATCTCGAAAGTTATACCTATGGAGGCAGTGTCCTTGAACCATTATCATCTAGTTTTATCCAACTGCGTACAGAACCTTACTTTAGCGCACCGCTCATCAGTGATTCTGTCCTTCAGAGTAACGGGGCACCAGGAACGATTAACATCAATGATTGGGGCAATAAAGCAGCAATCGGTCAAAGTTATGTAAAAGCAGATCAGCAGGGTGATTGGTCGGCCATTTACTTTGGTGGGAAAAAGGCGTGGTTCTACAATCCTAATAATAAGAACACGGTACAAGGAAATGGAATCGTGATTACTCCAAAAGAGGGGCTTACTTCAATACCTGTTTACGGGGCAGCTTATCCGGAAAACGCCGCCTATGATGGTACAGGGATTGCCAGCTCGGCTAGAGGAGTTGCCGAAGTATTATACCAACTGCCAAAAGGACAAAGTTATGTTGCAACTGGACCAGTTCAATCCGATTATTATCATGCTAAGTATTTCAATGATCCATCGACCAACAAAGTTGTCAAAGGGCAAGAAGAATACTACCAAATTACTTTCAATCATCGTGTAGGATTTGTAAAGAAAAGCGATGTTGAGGTTGTTGAACCAAAATAAAAAGAAGGGGATACCATTATAGCTTGGTATTCCCTTTTTCCCTTTTTAATGTCTAATTATATTTAGATATAGGAAAAATTGTATTACTATTCAAGAAGGATTTACAGATACGGCTATCGAATTCTGAAAAGTGAAAATACTTTTGACAAGGAGTGGTGAAGTTGAAAATAAAGGTTGTTATGGATTCTGGGAAAGAATATGTAATGTGCGAGAACGATTATTCTGTTAATGACTTTACTCGTCCTTTTTTTGCAGATTTGCCAGATGGCTCAAGAAGCTTGAACAATAATCTGGTTTATTTGGATGGAGAAAGCAAAATCTTGGTTAATCCAACCCGGATTTCTTCTATTGAGATTATTGAGAAATGACATTCTAGGCTGGTTGGAAAGATGGGATTGCTCAACTTCTGGTTAATTAGTTGTTTCAAAATCTTGTCCCTTCTATAGTAGTAAAATAGTAATGTTTGACTATCCTATCCACAAGCGCTATTAACGACTGCGCAGGCTATTTTTCTGGGAGTTTGGTCGTTAATATATAATCGGTCTGTTATTTTCATTTGGTAAAAAGAACAATCCATAAGAAAACAAGCCTAAAATAAAAATATTGCCTTTGATATCGTATTATGACCGAACTGTTATGGAAAAACATTGGATTGGCTATGTAGGACAACACAGCGGTATCGCTATTTATTAATAAAAGTCGGGGGGATTCCTCCGACTTTTATGTTGGATATGACGGGATGTATCTATACTCCTACTTATTCACATTGCTCTTTTATAACAGGAGCCGTGGATGTTCGAACCACCAATTCCGGATCATATACAATCGATGGAGATTTTATGCTATTGTTTTCAACTGCTGAAACAATCCATCTCGCTGCATCCATTCCCATATTCATTTTTGGATGGGCAACAGTTGTAAGCTTTATATCCGAAGCCTCTGCTAAGAAGGAATCGTCATAACCAACAATAGAAATCTCATCCGGAACACGGATTCCTAGGTTTCTAAGGACTTCCAATACGTGAATAGCTAGTTCGTCATTATAGCAAACAATAGCTGTTGGTCTTGTACCGGTTTTAAATAAATTTAGTAGTCGATCCATTAACGGATCATAACGTTCTTCAGTGTTATAGGTAAGGATTGCTTCAGGAGAAGCCGTCAAACCGTTTTCCCGAAAGGCTCGGATAAATCCTCTCATTCGATTGACTCCTTGGAGGTCATCGGTTTTAAACAAACCAAGAAATTTTTCATGCCCCAAATGAATTAAATGTTCGGTTGCCAAGTATCCACCGTGTTCATCATTAACAATAATGTGGGGTGGAATTAGCTGTGAATAAAATTGATTAATCATCAAGTAGGGAATGTTGTTTTGCTCCAGCTCAAGATAATACTGGATGTTAGGGTTGTAATTGCTGCTCTTAGTTGGTTCTACGATAAGTCCATCAATATTCCTGTTTAACATCATTTGTAAACACTGCTTCTCTTTGTCTGTATCGTTGTTTGTACAGGCAAGTGTTAAGGTATACCCCTTTTCTGTTAAATAGGATTCAATTCCTCGAATAATTGATGGAAAAATATAATCCGAGATATAGGTAGTAATGACTCCAATATTTTTTCCAGGCTTTGGCTCCACGGTCTGTTGTCCAGATAGAGTATTTGAAGTAACTTTGTTGGAACAAAAAGTACCAGCGCCTTGTTCTCTATATAACCAACCTTCATGTACCAAATCCCCGACCGCCTGCCGTATCGTATGCCGACTCACCGCGAACATTTTCATTAATTCATTTTCGGAGTAAATTTTATCACCAGGTTTAATCTCTCCACTGATAATCCAAGTCTTTATCTGATCCTTTATCACCATATATTTAGCTTGCTGTGCCAATGTATCACCACTTCCATTACCTTCGTTGCAATTACTTGTACGTACAAATGGATATATCTTTAAGCTTTATCTTAACAAAAAATATGAAATATCTCCAATTTATTTTTCCTTCTTAAATATATATATATAAGTATATGTGGATGCGAGTAATTTTAAATTTTTAATATTGAAAAAAGATAAAGAAATGATAAGATGGTATTAACTTATACGTACAAGTAGAATTAATATTGACTTGTACTTATATATAGTTAAAATTTTACAGTATGTGTTTTCGAAGAGCTTACAAATGTTTTTGCTGAAGATCTTAAGAAAGGGCGTATTTTATGGCTAAATATTCAATAGGCGTAGACTATGGGACACAATCTGGCAGGGCAGTTTTAGTGGAAGTTGGTACTGGTAAAGAGGTAGCTACAGCTATAAAGGAGTACACCCATGGTGTTATGGATGAATTTTTGCCAGACGGCAAGACAAAGTTAGAGCATGACTGGGCATTGCAGCATCCAGCGGATTATCTCGAAGTGCTGCAGATAACAATTCCTGAAATATTAACTAAAGCACAAGTCACGGCTGATGATGTGATTGGTTTAGGAATTGATTTTACAGCTTGTACGGTCCTGCCCATTGATGCATATGGAACACCACTATGTTTAAAAGAAGAATTTAAACACCATCCTCATAGCTATGTGAAACTTTGGAAACATCATGCTGCCCAAGATGAAGCGAACCGACTGAACGAGATCGCCGAACAGCGGGGAGAAAAGTTTTTGCTGCGTTACGGCGGTAAAATTTCTTCCGAATGGATGATTCCAAAAATATGGCAAATTTTAAATGAAGCACCCGAAATTTATGATGCTGCCGATCAAATCCTAGAAGCAACCGATTGGGTTATCTCTCAGTTAACAGGAGATATCAAACGGAACAGTTGCACAGCCGGGTACAAAGCCATTTGGCATAAACATGATGGGTATCCATCACCTGAGTTTTTCAAAGCATTAGACCCACGTTTGGAGAACGTTGTTCAAGATAAATTATCCACTAGAATTTACTCGGTTGGCTCGAAAGCTGGGGAAATTACCGAAAAAGCAGCAAAGCTGACAGGGCTAAATCCAGGTACTGCGGTAGCCATCGCCAATGTGGATGCACATGTATCGATTCCAGCAGTGGGGATTACCGAACCTGGCAAATTATTGATGATCATGGGAACATCTACTTGTCATATTTTACTTGGGGAAGAAGAGAAAGTAGTCCCAGGCATGTGTGGTGTGGTAGAGGATGGCGTAATCCCTGGATTTATGGGTTATGAAGCAGGCCAATCCTGTGTGGGAGACCATTTTGAATGGTTTACTGAAAACTGCGTCCCGGCAAGTTACCAAGAAGAAGCGAAAGAGAAAGGCGTTACCATTCATCAGCTGTTAACGGAGAAGGCAAGTCAATTACAGGTCGGTGAAAGCGGTCTCTTAGCGCTTGATTGGTGGAATGGCAATCGGTCCACGCTGGTAGATGTGGACTTGACTGGTTTGCTTCTGGGGGCCACATTACTAACAAAACCGGAAGAAATTTACCGAGCATTGATCGAAGCCACTGCCTATGGGACACGAATGATTGTGGAAACGTTCCGAAACAATGGCGTGCCAGTGAATGAAGTGTATGCCGCAGGGGGAATTGCGGAAAAGAATACATTGATGATGCAAATCTATTCAGATGTATTAAATATGGATATTAAAATTGCTGCCTCCTCGCAGGCCCCAGCCCTTGGCGCTGCAATGTTTGGGGCAGTCGCTGCCGGAGTAGAACACGGCGGTTATGACAGCATCACCGACGCCGCAAAAGATATGGGACGAGTGAAGAAGCATATCTATCAACCTATCAAAACAAATGCTGAGGCATATGACAAACTCTATCATGAGTATGCTCGACTTTATGAATATTTTGGCCGCGGTGAAAACAATGTCATGAAAATCTTGAAACAAATTAAGAAAGAAAGCTCCTTGGCTGGTAAGGGGGAAACCGTATGTTAGAGCGATTAAAACGAGAGGTACTAGATGCTAATTTACAACTGCCAAAGCATGGTTTAGTTACCTTTACATGGGGAAATGTCAGCGGGATTGACCGTGAACAAGGGCTGGTGGTCATTAAGCCAAGCGGCGTTCCCTATGATGAGTTGGAAATCGATAATTTAGTGGTATTAGACTTGCAAGGCAGGGTCGTGGAAGGAAACTTAAGGCCGTCATCTGATACGCCAACGCATCTTGCTTTATACCGTGCCTTTCCGCAATTAGGCGGGATTGTCCACACCCATTCTCCATGGGCCACGACTTGGGCGCAAGCACATCTTCCTATTCCAGCGCTAGGTACAACTCATGCGGATTACTTTTATGGTGAGATTCCATGTACCCGCCCCTTGACCCAAGAGGAAATTGACAGCGGCTATGAACTAGAAACGGGCAATGTGATTATTGAGTTATTTGAAAAACAGGGTTTGGATCCTGTGGCAATGCCGGGTGTGGTATTAGCTGGACATGCACCGTTTTGCTGGGGGAAAAATGCCAACCAAGCACTTCACAATGCGGTCGTGCTGGAGGAAGTGGCTAAAATGGCCTTCCATACGGTCCAGCTCAATTCGAAAGTGAAACCGATTGACCAATTTTTATTAGATAAGCATTATCTTCGAAAGCACGGGGTGAATGCCTATTACGGACAAAAGTAAGCGCTTAGGCAGGAGAGCATCTAAATGTAATTAGCTCGTATCACTTAAACATAGCAGGTTCAATTTTAAAAAATTATTATTGAGGGGGAGTTATTGTGTTAGCAACAAAAGCCTATGAATTTTGGTTTGTAACAGGAAGCCAATTGCTTTATGGAGAAGATGCGCTCCGTCAAGTAGAAGAAAACTCAAGAGCTATAGTTAAAGGTCTGGATGAGGATACTAACACACCGTTTAAATTGGTTTTTAAATCAGTCGTTAAGGATCCAGACTCGATCCGTAAGTTGATTTTAGAAGCAAATGCTAATGAGGACTGTGCTGGTATTATTACCTGGATGCACACTTTTTCACCTTCTAAAATGTGGATTGCTGGGCTATCTGTATTACAAAAGCCGTATCTTCATTTTGCAACCCAATTTAATCGGGATATCCCATGGAATTCAATTGACATGGATTTCATGAACTTAAACCAAGCCGCACACGGTGACCGTGAGCATGGTTTCATCGCTAGCCGCTTGAAAGTGAAAAGAAAAGTGATCGTCGGCCATTGGGAAAACGCTGAAATTAGGGAGCGAATTGGCGGCTGGATGAGAACGGCCGTTGCTTTTGTGGATAGCCAAAACTTAAAGGTTGCTAGATTTGGTGACAATATGCGTCAAGTTGCGGTAACAGAAGGTGATAAGGTAGAAGCGCAAATCAAGTTCGGCTGGACTGTCGATGGGTATGGCGTAGGCGACTTGGTCCAGCGCATGAATGATGTAACGGAACAAGAAGTCGACCAGCTAATGGCTGAATATGAGGAACAATATGATATTGCTTCGGAAGGATTGACTGACGGCCCAGTTCGAGAAGCAATCCGCTATCAGGCAAGAATTGAACTTGGCTTGAAAGCTTTCCTAGAGGAAGGCGGGTACACTGCTTTCACAACTACTTTTGAGGATTTACATGGAATGAGGCAACTGCCTGGTCTCGCCGTTCAGCGGTTGATGGAACAAGGCTATGGTTTCGGTGGAGAAGGAGACTGGAAAACAGCAGCTCTTGTTCGCTTAATGAAAACTCTCGCTGGAAATCAAGGTACTTCCTTTATGGAGGACTATACTTATCACTTAGAACCAGGCAATGAAATGGTTCTTGGTGCACATATGCTCGAGGTGTGTCCGACCATTTCAGCTGTTAAACCGAGAATTGAAGTTCATCCGCTTGGTATTGGCGGTAAGGAAGATCCTGCTAGAATTGTGTTTGATGGAAGAGGCGGTTGTGCCCTAAATGCTTCCATTGTTGACCTGGGTCATCGTTTTCGCTTAGTGGTGAATGAAGTCGATGCATTGCAGCCTGAGAAAGATATGCCGCAACTTCCGGTAGCACGGGTTTTATGGAAGACACAGCCATCTTTAAGTCAGGCAGTGGAGAATTGGATTCAAGCTGGCGGCGCTCATCACACTTGTTTCTCTTATGTAGTGACAACGGAACAACTGCGAGACTTTGCCGAACTTGCTGGAATTGAAATGGTAGTCATTAATAAGAACACTGACAGTCAAGCCTTTATAAATGAATTGCGCTGGAACGAAGTAATTTACCGTTAATTGTTAAATAAATGTGCCTTCTTAAAGGCAAGAAAAGGAAATCCGCCAAGTGAACTTCACTTTGGCGGGTTTCTTTTTGTGTGAAAAGCATTAACTCGATACCTGTTGCGGAGACGTTAACAGCTTTGCCGATACTAATCTTTTATAAAGTGTAATGCCAATCCATGATGCCAGAAATGCTTTTATTAAGCCAACGACGATAAATGGGTAAAACCCTGAAGTTAAGGCAGCTGTCCAAGTAAGACTCGCAGCAAACTTGAGCCATACTGTTCCAAATGCTAAGGTAACAAGCATGCCAACTGTATTAGCAATCATCCCTTTCAGGATTGTGAAACTTGTTTTTTCAAGAATAACCCCCGTCAAAAATGCTGCAGGAATGAATCCGACAATGAAACCGCCAGTAGGACCAACAATGACCCCAAATCCTCCTGACATACCACTAAAAACAGGAACGCCGATTGCTCCTAACAGCGCATATATAATAACAGAAAGAGTGCCATACCGAGACCCCAAAATGGTCGCTGCCAGCCCGACTGCAAGTGTTTGCCCAGTAATTGGGACAAGCGGCAGTGGAATCGTAACCTGTGCCAAAATTCCGATGATGGCAGCAAACAATGCACTAAAAATCCACATTTTTAATTGATTGTGTGATTGAAGCATAACAATATACCCCCTGGTTATTTGTTAACTTATTTCATGTAATGGTTAACAAATAAAGTATAAGCAGTTATACCATTCTGTGTCAATACTATTTTCTGAAAATTAGAAAACGAAGATGTGCTTAAAAAGGTATTCTTGTTTATTGACTCCGTTAAACGATGCCGTTAATTTTAATATCTCTGTTGATTGGAGCGGACGGCGCTCGACTCCCCTGCATGGCCGCGGGTTCACTCAGTGATCAGAGCGATGATTTGGCACCACGAAAAGGTTGGGTCAAGTGTTTGATGTGTTTTCGATGATAAAATAGTTGTTAAAAATGAAGCCCCGTCTGGCAGAAGATTAAGAGTGCCATTGATGAAGGCAGGCTCGAGACGATTCTTAATCAAATTGAAAAAGGCGATTATCACTTCATCCAATTCGGACATAACGACGAAAATGCCGACGATCCCACCTGGTACACAGAGCCGTTTACAACATACAAGAATTATGTAAAACAGTACATCGACGGAGCACGTGCCAAAAAAGCCATTTCGGTGCTTGTAACTCCAGTGGAACGCCGTCGTTTACAGAAGCCCGTAATTCTCATGGTGATGATCCCGTGGCCATGAAGGAACTTGCATTGGAAGAAAATGTGCCTGTTATTAATTTTTTGGCTAAAAGCAAGGCGTTATTTCAAGAACTTGGGCTCGAGAAGCAGCAAAAGATGTCTTCCTTTGGTTGGATGCAGGGGAAATTGGTAATTATCCAGATTGAGGCAGGATAACACCCATTTCCAAGAAGCAGGGGCCAAACAAATTGCCCGTTTAGTAATTGGCTGCACAGAAGAATTGAATCTTGTCCAGCTACGCAACCACATCAAAAAAATATGAGTAGGGTAGAAAAACAGCTGTAGCAATTGGCTGTTTTTCTACCATTTTGATTATAAAAGGATAAAACAATAAAAATATCAAAGGTTTTTCGAAAAATATTAAATTCTTAATGAAAACGTTTTCCGTTAAAATATTCAGTAGTTAGATACATAAGCAAGTAGCGGCCATGGCGTATAACCATCCGGCTAATCTATCAAAAAGGAAAAAGGAGTGTAGCGTATGAAAAAGGTATTCAGCAGTGTTTTAGCAACCTCTCTACTAGCAATGAGTGTATCCTCGGTTTCAGCCGCATCATCTGATTTAGGTACAGAAGTCCTTAAACCAAACGATGGCTGGGCGGCCTCTGGTGAGGGAACCACAGGCGGGGCAAAAGCAGATGTGAATCATATTTTTACTGTAACTAATAAAAGTGAGCTGTTACAGGCCCTTGGCGGTGCAAATTTAAACACCCCCAAAATTATTTATATTAAGGGCACGATTGATTTTAATGTAGACGAGAATAATCAGCCAATTGGCCCTGAATTTTACGCAGATCCAGCCTATGATTTTAATGCTTACCTGGAAGCCTATAAACCTGAGAAATGGGGACTTGATAACGAAGTAAGCGGTCCGCTTGAGGATGCTCGTGCACGTTCTGCCCAAAGACAAAAGCAGCAGATAACCGTTAATATTGGCTCTAACACCACCATCATCGGAATAGGCGATGATGCTAAAATTATCGGCGGCAGCTTTGTATTAAACAAGTCAGAAAATATCATTATCCGCAACATTGAATTTGAAGCACCTGTTGATTTCTTCCCGCAATGGGATCCAACAGACGGTGATTATGGTGAGTGGAACTCCGAATATGACAATTTGACCGTGACCAATAATACTCATAATGTGTGGATCGATCATAATAAATTTACCGATGGCAAACATCATGATGAGGACTTTGGAAAAGTGTTTGGACGGACCTACCAGCAGCATGATGGCTTACTCGATGTGACTAACGGTGCTGATTACGTAACCATCTCTTATAACGTCTTAGAGGACCATGACAAGACATCGCTGATTGGTTCAAGTGACAGCAAATCTACTGACGAGGGCCACTTAAAGGTCACCATCCATCACAACTATTACAAGAACCTAACGCAGCGTCTGCCAAGGGTACGTTATGGTCAAGTCCATGTTTACAACAACTACTATGAGTTTAATAGCAATTCAGATTATGAATTTGATTATGCCCTTGGGGTTGGGGTCAAATCAAAAATTTATGCGGAAAATAACTACTTTGATTTTGACACAGATGTCGATCCAGGGAAAATCATTAAAGATTGGAAGGGAACTTCCATTTATGAAGACGGATCTTTTGTCAATGGCAAAAGCTCTGGGAGCCAGGTGGATTTAGTGGCAGCCCATAACAAAATCAGTGATATACAGTTAGATGAAAATGTCGGCTGGCAGCCAACTTTATTTACCAAAGTTTATCCGACACAATCAGTCCCAGCACTTGTAAAAGCAAAGGCAGGAACTGGAAAGATTGATTAATTGGATGTACGCCAAGGCTATGAATTTCCTGATAGCCTTGGTTTTTTATTTCCAAAAATATAAACGTTAAGACCCATTTATCATTAGGGACGAGTAGGTTATTTTTAGTAATAGATAGAAAATATTAGAAAGGAGAAATGCTTTGAATGTAACCGTTTCCGATTGATGGTGTGAGGTGAAATAGTGGTACCCATTGTTCCACCATCATTCGACATACCAAAGGAGGAGTTTGATTGATGCATAAGGTGGTGATTGTGGATGACGACCGAATTATCCGCAAAGGGTTATCGAAGGTGATTCCCTGGGCCAAACATGGGTTTGAATTAGCTGGCCTGGCAGCCGATGGAGTGGAGGGTTTAGATGTGATTAAGAAAACCGATCCACAAATAGTTATCTCTGATATCCAAATGCCATTTATGGATGGTCTGGAAATGACAAGAGCTATAAAGAAGTTTAATTCCAAGACCAAGATTATTCTATTAACTGGCTACCAGGATTTTAAATATGCCCATCAGGCTATCCAGTTAAAGGCATTTGATTTCCTTTTGAAACCCATAGAAACCAGTGAACTGATTGAAAAATTAGAGCAGGCATCAATGGAAATTGAACGGGAAAATCAAATAGAATGCCAAATACATGATAGCCATGAGTACCGACAGCAACAATTTTTGAAAACACTTTGTCTCCGGCCTCTAAATAACCAGGAAATGTTCAAAGAGCTTTCTATGATTGGAATCCATCCAGTCGGATCTATATCGGTCGCTCTATCTGTTAAATTGGATCAAACGGAATTCCCGTCTGCATTGAAAACCAACATAATGAAGGAATGCAGGGAATATATTAAAACAGCGCCATTAAAGGGTTTCGTATTAAATGATGACGGTGAACAATTTGGATTATTTATATTTAGTGCAGAAACAAGTAAAGATATGTTTGCTCAGTCCATTGCTGATTTGGCAAGAGAATTGCTAAATTTGATAAAAAATAAGTTCCAAACAACTGTTACAATTACCAGGGGGAGGGTTTATAAACAGCTGACGGACCTTCGCTATTCTTATTTAGAGTCATTGAAAGCGATGGATTTTCGTCATATAATGGGCATAAATTGCACCTATTCCATTGAGGCAATTGATACCTCTCAGTGGGAGGAAAGGGGGGACGCATTCGAGGTAGAACATGAACTGCTAAAATATGTTACTCTTGGGCTGCCTGATAAGGTGTCAGAAGTATTAGAGGTGATAAAGAGACAAATTAAAATAAAAAGAAACATGACTTTACAGGACACGGTACTGTTAGCCATTAGAATTGTCCATTTAATAGGCTACGAATCTGCCAAAATCATAAACAATTGGGATGAAACTAAAATCCTTGAATTGGAAAACAAATTAATTAAAATGCAGATCATGGATGATATTTTTACGGAAATTGAACGATTGGCCCTGGAAGCAGCTGATATGGTCAAAAACATTAATCGGAATCGAAAGCATACACTAGTGAAAAAAGCCATTGATTTTATCAATGATCATTATCAATGTGCCAGTCTAAATTTGCAAACGGTTGCAGATGAAGTCCATGTGAGTTATGCCTATCTCAGCAATCTCTTTAAGGTTGAACTAGGGTATAATTTCGGCGAAATATTGTTGGAAAAACGGATGAACAGGGCAATAGAGCTATTTCAACAAAGTGATCTGAAAACTTATGAAGTGGCTGAACAAACAGGTTATTCCAATTCCAATTATTTTAGCAGCAGTTTTAAAAAGTATACCGGGTTCTCTCCGGCGGAGTTTAAAAAGATGAATCACAGTTTGGTAAAGGCATAGTCTAGGATCAGAAAGATATGGGGTGAATTCCATCAAAACGGAAGATGCAACCAAGGATTTTAACGTAATGAGGATGCTGGTATTCTTTGTTCCGTTGGCTGTTTCCGCCAGTTTAACCTCCATATCCCATGTCATCATTAATGGGACGTTAAGCAGGGCAGAACATGCTGAAATGATTATTTCCAACTATGCGATTGCCTTGTCATTGTTCGGTATCCTTGAGCGGCCGGTCCTGGTTTTTCGGCAAACGGCATCGGCATTGGCAAAAGATAAAGCTTCTTTTAAACGAATTTGGGCTTTTTTTATAAAAGTCTGTCTCGTTATTATTAGTTTAAGCGCAATAATCGGTTTTACTAAACTTGGAGACTGGTTGTTTATATATGGTTTCAATGCGGAAACAGCTTCTATGAATTCCTTAAAAGTTACCTTCTTGGTTCTGGCGGCAGTCATCATCTTTTCGGGATTGCGTTGCTTGTATCAAGGAATCATTATAAACCAACTGGAAACGAAATGGGTCACCGTTGGGGTTATTATCAGATTGGCAGGAATGTTTGCCGTTGCCAGCTATCTTGTATATGCGCACCATGCAAACACTAGTACAGCAGGAGCAATTATTTTTTTAATTGGAATGGGGATTGAATGTTTGGTCAGTGTTTGGCGGGGGCAGAAAATTGCAGGTAGCAGCCTCACCGCGAAACAGCAAAACTTACAACAAAAGGATATTGGTTCTTTTTACTTCCCATTAGTTTTTTATATGTCGTTTCAGAGCATCTTGATTCCAATCATATACGCCTTTTTAGGGCAAATACAAGACACCCATCTGGGCATAGCCTCATTTGCACTGGCATTTAGTATCACGAATTTAATTCTGAGCTTTTTTATGTATACCCACCAGATTGTTCTACAATTTTACAAACATAATAAAGCAGCAGTGATAAAATGTGTATTGATTTTTAGTATAGTCCCTTCTGTTTTACTGGGAGTGTTATGTTTTACACCAGCTGGGCCTTGGTTTATGAGAACAGTCTTAGGTGCTGATGTGAGACTTGCCGCAGAAAGTTTACATGTATTAAAGTTTTTTTTGATTAAAACACTAGTATTTCCTTGGGTTGATTTTTTTGGTGGATTGCTCATGCTTCAGAAAAGCACGAAATCCCTATTAAAACCACAAATTTTAAATATGGCTGCAGTCGTGTTGATCATGATCCCGTTAGTACACGTTTTTCCGGAACTGAATGGAAAAGCTGGGGCGATGGCCGCTTCTGCTGGCGAAGTAGTCGGATTAGTAGCCATTTCATTCGTGGTGTTTCGAAAGCAAAAAATGGCATTTGTAAGAAAACAAAAGCAGATTAAACAGGAAACTTAAAAATGTTAACGTTAACATTCAAAAGAAACCCGCACAGAGCCTGTGCGGGTTTCTTTGCCAAAATGAAAAGGTAATAAAATGGTATTTTCGAAAAAATCTATCATTAAGTTGTCAAAATTCGTCATCTATGTTAAGGTTACTATTTTAATAGACAGTAAATTGGACTTATCTTTACAATTATTTTAAATCAATTGAAAAATTAAGACTTTTTTAAGGAAGTCTTATTATAATTAACTTAGAGTTTAATAGTATGGTATGACAATCACATATTGGAGAAAAAATAGAGAGGAGTGTACTCATTGAAGCAAAAAGTCTTGCTACTTATCATTCTTTTGGGGATACTCACAAGCGTAGGATATGTAGGAGTACAAAAAACTGTTCTTTCATCAAATGCGACTAATAATAAAGATATAACCGAACAGAAGCAAGATCAACAAAAACTTACTGAAGAAGCAGCGCCAGCCTCTGATGTTTCACAGGCTAGTTCCGGACAAGTAGATAATACAAGTCAAGACGAAACCCGAAGCTCAACTGAGGAACAAACGACAAATGTAACTCTTGGAGAAAATGGAAAATTTGTTATAAATGATGTCCCCTTAGTCCAACAACTGCCGGAATTATCACGGGGGTGTGAAGTAACTAGTCTTACCATGATGTTGCAATATGCCGGAGTTTCCGTAGATAAACTGACACTTGCAAAAGAAATAACATCTGTTCCTTTTCGTTATCAAAGCGGACTCAAAGGAAATCCTAACGAGGGATTTGTCGGTGATATTTATTCGTTCAATAAATCGGGTTACGGGGTTTATCATGCACCGATTGCTGCTTTAGCTGAAAAATACTTACCAGGTAAAATTGTTGATATGACGGGTCAAGATATCCATTCTATTTATAAGAGTGTAGAACAAGGAAATCCGGTTTGGGTGATTACAAATTCAAGATTTTCCAAACTGCCCGAAAGTGAGTTTTCTACTTGGAATACTCCTTCAGGGCAAGTAAAAATTACCTATCGAGAACATAGCGTATTAATACTAGGCTATGATAATAACTACGTTTACGTTAATGACCCATTAACTGAGGATCCTTATAAGGCTATTTCCAGGGAAAGCTTTGAAGCCTCGTGGGCACAAATGGGAAGCCAGGCAATTAGTTATAAATTATGATGTTGAGAAGGAAGTTAATGGGCAGCCATTGACTTCCTTTTTTTTAAAGAAAAAAGTCTATAAAGATAGTTGATATATAATATAATAGAAACAAAGATTTTACATTTTAATCAATAAGCTTTCAAAAACAAACAAAAATGTATTATAATAAAACAAAAATAAATAAAAGCTATGATGTATGCCAATTGCTAAATGCAAAAAGGGGATGTAAGAAAGATGAGAGTGAGTTTATTTGCCACATGTCTCGTGGATCTTTTCCAAAGCAATGTTGGGAAAGCTACCGTTGAATTGCTAGAACGATTAGGATGTGAAATAGATTTTCCAGAATCACAAGTATGCTGCGGGCAGCCTGCTTATAATAGCGGATACACAAAAGAATCGAAGGAAGCCATGAAGCGGATGATCGATACCTTTAAAGATGCGGAATATATTGTATGCCCATCAGGTTCCTGCGCTTTTATGTTTCATGAATATCAACATGTTTTTAAAGGCGACCCTGTCTGGGAACCAAAAGCAAAAAAATTGGCACAAAAAACGTATGAGCTGACTCAATTCATCGTCGATGTGTTAAAAGTCGAAGATGTCGGGGCGAGACTGGAAGGGAAAGCCACCTATCACACATCTTGCCATATGACAAGATTATTGGGTGTGAAGGAAGCACCGATGAAACTTTTGAAAAATGTAAAAGGTTTAGATTTCACAGAACTGCCTGGAAAAGAGCAATGCTGCGGGTTTGGCGGTACCTTTTCCGTTAAAATGGCTCAAATTTCCGAGCAAATGGTCGATGAAAAAGTATGCCATGTGGAAGAAACAGATGCGGATTATCTAATTGGAGCTGATGCAGGGTGCCTTATGAATATCGGCGGCCGAATCGACCGAAAAGGAAAGCCAATTAAGGTTCTGCATATAGCAGAAGTGTTAAACAGTCGTTAGTGATACGTTCAACAAAGCAGGTTTAAGAATGGGGGAATGATGCAATGCCAATGAAAATCAGCAATGAGCAGTTTAAAGAACGTGTCAGTAAGGGAATCCATGACGACTTTATGCGCGGTGCCGTCTCCAGTGCACAGGACGGCATGGGGGTCAAAAGACGCATCGCTGCCGAAGAACTAGGAAATTGGGAAGACTGGCGTTCTCATGGAGAAGAAATTCGTCAGCATGTGCTAGAAAACTTGGATTATTATTTGGAACAATTAAGCAACAATGTGGCTAAACGTGGCGGGCATGTATTTTTTGCCCAAACGAAAGAAGAAGCGAACGACTATATCCGCGGCATTGTCAGGGAGAAGCAGGCCAAAAAAATTGTCAAATCTAAATCAATGGTGACTGAAGAGATTAGTTTGAATCATGTCCTGGAACAAGAAGGTTGTGAAGTCATAGAGACCGACCTTGGCGAATATATTCTTCAGATTGATGACCATGATCCTCCGTCTCATATTGTCGTTCCGGCACTGCACAAAAATAAAGAGCAGATTCGCGATGTGTTCACGGAAAAACTAGGCTATACCAAAACCTCCAAACCGGAAGAACTGGCTGCCCATGCACGGGAGAAGCTACGTCAGGAATATCTGACGGCTGATATCGGGATTACCGGCTGTAACTTTGCGGTAGCAGAAACGGGTTCGTTCAGTTTGGTGACGAATGAGGGAAATGCGGATTTGGTTACGGCATTGCCTAAAACACAAATTACCGTCATGGGAATGGAACGAATTGTCCCTACTTTTGAAGAGATGGAGGTTCTAGTTTCCCTGTTAACCCGAAGTGCAGTTGGTCAGAAATTAACCAGCTATATTACCGTGCTGACCGGTCCTAAAGAGGAATTGAATGTTGATGGGCCGGAGGAATTCCATCTTGTCATTGTGGATAACGGAAGGTCCAATATTCTGGGCGGAGAATTTCAATCGGTACTGCAATGTATTCGCTGTGCGGCATGTGTGAATGCGTGTCCTGTCTATCGCCATGTGGGCGGGCATTCTTACGGATCCATTTATGCAGGACCAATTGGTGCTGTGCTTTCCCCATTGCTCGGTGGTTATGATGAGTTTAAAGAACTTCCATACGCCTCCTCACTTTGCGGAGCTTGTACGGAAGTGTGTCCAGTGAAAATACCACTGCATAACCTGCTGCTCAAACATCGTGAAGTAATTGTGGAAAAAGAAGGGAAAGCCCCTATTTCTGAAAAATTAGCAATGAAAGCATTCGGGTTGGGGGCTGCTTCACCAACTTTATATAAAATCGGTTCAAAACTAGCTCCAACTGCAATGAGTCCATTTAAGGATGGCGACAAAATTTCCAAAGGGCCAGGACCGCTAAAAGCCTGGACTGAAATTCGGGAATTTCCGGCACCAAATAAAGAAAGATTCCGAGATTGGTTTAAAAACCGGGAAGAAGGGGGCAAATAACGTGACTGGAACCATACAAAATCGCGAGGTATTCTTAAATAAAATTGCCAGCCAACTTGGGCGCACTCGTATTACGGCACCAATCGAACGACCAACCTGGAAATTCCGGCCGCAAGATGAGGTATTAAAGGGAGCAACGCAGGACGAATTGGTCGAGGTATTAAAAGAGCAGTGTAAGAAAATCCATACAACCTTTTATTCAACCGATAAAGACCAGTTATCGTCACTTTTAGATGAAGTGGTCTCTGGTTACGGCGGCGGTCCGATTGTCACTTGGAAGGATAAGCGATTTGCCGACTGGGGACTCGACCCACTTATGAAGCAGGAATGGCCCGAGAAAGAGATGGATGTATATGAATGGGATTATACGAGAGGTTCTGAAAACATTGCCAAAGCAGAGCAGGCGAATGTTGGTATTACAATAAGTGAAATCACTCTGGCGGAATCCGGGACTGTTGTTTTGTTTAGCGATGAAAATAAAGGCAGGACAGTCAGCTTCCTTCCAACAACCTATATTGCTCTAATACCTAAAAGCTCAATTGTGCCTAGGATGACACAGGCAGCCCAAAAAATGAGACAAATCCATGAGGAAACAGGCCATGTCGCATCTTGCATAAACTTTATAACCGGACCAAGCAATTCAGCCGATATTGAGTTAAATTTGGTTGTGGGTGTGCATGGACCCGTAAAAGCAACGTATATTGTTATCAATGATTTATAAATAAAACGAAACAAAGCTGTTCTAAGCAGTCATATTTGACTCACTTGGGACAGCTTTTTTTATTAGGCTGTCTTAAAGGAAAGGATTGGAACGGAAGGCGGTGTCTGGAGCGGAAATCAACAATCACGTAACATCTCGTTTTATTAAAAAACAAAACAAAATAAAAATTTGAAAGTTTTATGAACTTTTCTATTCAAAAATAAACAAAGATATATTATAATAAAACAGAAGTTAACAAACATAAATACAAACAATCGGAGGAAGTCGTAATGGTACAGAATCTATGGAATCAAGAAGCTGCATCACAAGTAACAAAAGGGGTAGAAGAACTCGTTTATCGTTCCAATTTAATTGGTTCGGATCGTGCGGTATGTAACTATGGCGGCGGTAACACTTCTATGAAGACAATTGAAAAGGATTTCCGTGGCCGTGATGTTGAAGTTATGTGGGTAAAAGGAAGCGGTTCCGATTTAGCAACAATGAAAGCAAGCAATTTTACTGGTCTTAACTTAGAAGACATTCGTCCATTATTCGAACGCGACGAAATGTCCGATGAAGACATGGTTGCTTACCTTTCACATTGTATGATTGACAGCAAACACCCAAGAGCATCAATCGAAACATTATTGCATGCATTCTTACCTTTCAAACATGTGGATCACACACATCCAGATGCGATTATTAGCCTTTGCTGTGCAGACAATGGTAAGCAACTAGCCGAAGAGATTTTTGGAAACCGTTTTGTGTGGGTACCATATATTCGTCCTGGATTTACACTTTCAAAAATGATTGCACAGGGAGTATTAAATAACCCGAATGCAGAACTAGTATTAATGGAAAAACATGGCCTTGTAACTTGGGGAGAAACATCTGAAGAGGCATACGCAAAAACTATCCAAATTATCAACGAAGCAGAAGCATATATTAATGAAAGAATTGACGAGGCCAAAACTTTTGGCGGCCAAAAATATCAATCTCTTTCCGAAGAAGAAGCTACTAGCGTTCTAGCTAAAGTACTGCCAGTGATTCGTGGTGCGGTAAGTGATGAGAAGAAAATGCTGTTAACTTACGACCGTGGTGAAGATGTATTGCAATTTGTAAACAGCTACAACGCACCAGAACTTTCACAAATCGGTGCTGCTTGTCCTGATCATCTTGTTCATACAAAAATGATTCCCCTTTATGTAAACTGGGATCCGCAAACAAAAGATGTTGAAGCGCTGATTGCCAGCATTAAAGAGGGAGTTGAAAGCTTTAAAGTAGCTTACAAACAATACTTTGAAGAGAACAAAAACGAAGGCGACAAAATGTTTGAACCAGCACCTCGTGTTATCTTAATTCCTGGTATTGGTATGGTGAACACTGGTAAGGACATTAAAAATTCAAGAATCAGCGGTGCTTTATACCACCGTGCCATTTCTGTTATGAAGGGCGCTACAACATTAGGAAACTTTGTTTCTCTAAGTGCAAACGAATCTTACAATGTTGAATACTGGCCATTAGAATTATATAAATTATCTCTTGCTCCAGCTGAAGCAGAATTCTCTAGAAAAGTAGCATTCATTACTGGAGGAGCAGGTGGAATCGGAAGTGCAACAGCACGCCGCCTTGCAGCTGAAGGAGCAGCGGTTGTTCTAGCTGACTTAAACCTTGAAGGTGCAGAAAAGGTTGCTGCTGAAATTAACGAACAATTTGGTGCTGACCGTGCTCTTGCAGTTAAAATGGATGTAACCAGTGAAGAACAAGTACAGGTTGCATTTGATCAAACTGCACTTACTTTCGGTGGGGTCGATATCATTGTGAATAACGCCGGTCTTGCTTCAGGGAGTCCGCTTGACGAAACTACTCTTAAAGAATGGAACCTAAACTTAAATGTACTAGGAACTGGTTATTTCCTAGTAGCCCGTGAAGCCTTCAAGCAAATGAAGCAACAGAACATCGGCGGGAACATGGTATTTGTCGGTTCTAAAAACTCTGTTTATGCCGGCAAAAATGCTGCTGCTTATAGCTCGGTTAAGGCACTTGAAACCCATTTGGCAAGATGTATTGCGGCTGAAGGCGGGGAGTTTGGTATCCGTGTTAACTCCGTTCTTCCAGATGCTGTACTCCAAGGTTCCGCTATTTGGAATTCAAAATGGCGTGAAGAACGTGCTGAAGCATACGGTATTGCACCTGACCAATTAGAAGAGCACTATCGTAAACGTACTACCTTGCTAGTAAACATTTATCCTAGTGATATCGCAGAATCAATCGCATTCTTTGCATCATCTAAATCTGACAAGACAACTGGCTGTATGTTAACTGTCGATGGCGGTGTGCCTGCTGCGTTTACAAGATAAATAGTCATATTGAGAAATTACAGAACTGCCGACAACATCCTAAAGAAAAGGATGTCGCCGGCAGTTTTTTTGCATAATCTTTTAATACAAATAAAATAGAACTTATTCGTAACAGAAACAAATTTGTCCAAAGTCGGCAAAAAAGTCTTATTTCGCCTTCCTGAAATTTAAAAAAGTGGTATTGTTGGAAAATCTAAGCTCTACTAAAGTATATGATAAGGAGGGGATAGAGTCAGATAAAACAACCTAAATAAAGTAGGAGGGAGGAAGAACAATGTCACCTTATTTTCATCAGAATGAAAGCATTTACGCAAAGCTTGGAGATCAGTTAGAAGGAATTCTAGCAACGATTTCCAATCGATATATAGGGTCAAATCCTCCACACCCCGTAACCTTTAGAGCTTTTAGTAAAAAGGGTTTTCTTCGTGGAAGCGATTATCGCTATTTAATGAATTTGGATGAACGATTTCCGGAAGCAAGTCATGGGCAATGGGTTTATACTTGGGCCAAATTATGGAGCGAAGAGCCGAAAGAAGTTGCCTTGGGATTAAACTGTTTTGGCCCGGTACAGATTTACCTACGTAACGAACTCGTTTTTAAATCGAGTATTGTGGAGGAAACAAATCCGAAGAGAAGATGCAATTTACGTGTAAGGCTGGAAAAGGGATGGAATCACTTCATTCTCCAATTTATGAAAACGCCTTCTGGGTTTGGGGGTATTTTTGGAACGGGGTCTTTTAAACGGTTTCCACTACACTTTTTAATGCCGTCCGAAGAAAGAAATGGCCAAGAAGGCTGGCTCTATACACAACCGCTTGATGGCCAATTAGACCAGCTGCCTCAAGAAGGTATGTATGAAAGTGAAACCGATGTAAAGTGGCTGCCAGATAGAACATGGGGACAAGAAAGGCCACAGCTTTCAAGAATGTTTGGATGTATGGAAAATAGACAAGCACTTGCTTGGACGAAGCTGGTCAATAACAAGCCTGCCATCCGGACTTTTACTCTGAGGGGGGAGAATAAAGGACCTCTACAACTATTTATAAATGGTGAATGTGTATACCATTCATCACAGGACAAGGAGTTTCAAGTTTCCGTTGATCTCCCGTTTGGAGAATTCCAGGTGGTGATTAAAAGCACCTGTCAAGGCAAAGAGTGGGGCTTTCAACTTGATGGAGGCGAATTTGCCCTTCCGGTACCAATCGATGGTGCCAAGGATGTATGGATGTATGCCGGTCCATTTTCATTGTCGGCCCCACTTGTTCTTGAGGAAGTACTAAGGATGGATACCCTATTAGAAGGTTCTAATGGTCCAACTTACTGGCGGCTGGATATGCCGGATACATGGGTACGGCCTTATTTGGAAAATCCTTTGTTTGGAAAGTGGGATTATCCGCTTGGCGTTACATTATTTGGACTGTTACAGACGGGGCAAGAGTTAAACCGCGAGGATATTGTCAACTACGCTTTGCTCCATATCGAGACATGCACATCCTTCTATCAATATTCCTTATGGGATCGAAAGGAGTATGGCGCCGCCGGGATTAATACCCAATTATCAGCAATTGATAGCTTAGATGATTGCGGATCGTTTGGAGCAACCATGCTGGTCGGCCATCAAATAGCACCAATCCGCGATGCAAGAGAAGTTGCCGATGATATTGCGGATTATATTTCCAATAAACAAAGCCGCCTGCCAAACCAGGCATTATATCGCAGCTTCGGCAGTGTGGAATTTATGAAGAATACGGTATGGTGCGATGATTTGTACATGAGTGTACCGTTTCTTTGCAGATATTTTGAGTTAACAAAAGACAGCGCTTACCTTGATGATGCCGTAAATCAGTTTTTACGCTATAAGGAACTTTTATTTATTCCAGGCATGAACATTATGTCACATGTCTATGATTTTAAATTTAATACGACGACAGGAATCCCATGGGGCCGCGGTAATGGCTGGGTGATCTTTTCCTTATCGGAATTATTGGCTGTGCTGCCGGAAAGCCATCCACAGCGGATAGAACTTCTGACCTTTTTTAGAGAACTAGCGGAAGGCTATTTAGCATTGCAGGGGGAAAACGGCTTATGGCACCAAGTGTTAACCGAACAGGACTCCTATGAAGAAACTTCTTGTACGGCAATGTTTATTTATGCTTTTGCACGTGGCATTCGCTATGGCTGGCTGGAAGACCCAGAAGAATTTATCGAAGCCGTTTTCCAGGGCTTTGAAGGGCTATCTAAGGTGGGCGTTGATAAATATGGAAATGTGTATGGCGTTTGCCAAGGCTCGGGTTATGCCTTCACGAAGGAATATTACAAAGATGACCTAACATGGATACTGAATGACACACATGGAATTGGCATTGTTTTACTCTCAGGCATTGAAACACTAAGGCTAAAAAAATGGATGGCTCAACAAATCAAAGGAGGAGTTTTGCATGGTTAAGCAAATGAAAGATGTACAAATCGCGTATATCGGCGGGGGATCACGCGGCTGGGCGTGGGGACTAATGAGTGATCTAGCTATGGAGGAAAGTATTTCCGGGACCGTTAAACTATATGATATCAATTACGAAGCAGCAAAACAAAATGAGACGATCGGCAACCGTTTGCGTGAACGTGACGAAGTGGTCGGCCAGTGGAACTATGAAGCTGTTAAAACATTAAAAGAAGCATTAACAGGTGCGGATTTTGTGATTATCTCGATTTTGCCTGGGACATTCTTAGAGATGAAGTCAGATGTACATACGCCGGAACAATTCGGAGTTTATCAATCTGTTGGGGACACAGTGGGTCCTGGTGGAATGGTCAGGGCACTAAGGACGATTCCGCTCTTTGTGGAAATTGCCAATGAAATTAAGGAGCATTCGCCAAATGCATGGGTCATCAATTATACAAACCCAATGAGCCTATGCACTAGAACTCTTTATCATGTATTCCCAGAAATCAAAGCATTTGGCTGCTGTCATGAAGTATTTGGCACCCAAAAACTTTTGGCTTCCATGTTGGAGGACTTGGAAGGATTTGAAAAGGTTAAACGCAGTGACATAAAGGTGAATGTGCTGGGGATTAACCATTTTACCTGGATTGACCGTGCTTCCTATCAAAATATCAATCTTTTGCCGTTATATGAAAAATTTGCTGATCAATATTACGAGTCCGGTTTTGAGGGGAGAAACACTGGCAATTGGATGAACGACCATTTCTCTTCCGCCCAAAGAGTAAAGTTCGACTTGTTTAAAAAGTTTGGTATCATTGCCGCTGCCGGGGACCGTCATTTGGCGGAATTCATGCCGAACACCTGGTATTTGCAAAGCCCTGAAAAAGTAAGAGAATGGAAATTTAGCCTGACACCGGTTGATTGGCGGATGGAAAGAGGCAAAGAACTTTATGAAAAGGGCCGGCGCCTAGCCAATGGAGAGGAATCCTTTGTATTAAACGCTACAGGTGAAGAAGGCGTTCAAATGATTAAAGCAATCCTTGGATTGGGTGACATCATTTCGAATGTTAATTTACCGAACAAGGGGCAAATGGCTGGTATGCCAGAAGACGTGATTGTCGAAACGAACGCAGTATTTGGCCACAATAGTGTCCAGCCGATTGTCTCGGGTAAGCTGCCAACGCCTGTCAATAATATGGTTTTACGCCACATCCATATACAGGAGATGACGCTCCAAGCTGCCATACAATGTGATAAGCAATTAGCCTTAAGTGCATTTAGACAAGATCCTTTGTTAAGTTCGCTTACTCCTGAAGAAGCCGAGGAGCTTTTTGAAAAAATGTTGTTTAATACAAAAAGCTATCTGCCTGGTTGGGAGTTTGAAACCGTTAAAAATTAAATTAGTAAGAAGGGAATCCCTTGCTGCATGCAGGGGTTCTTCATTTGCCATCCAATGGGAGGGGATATTCATGAATTTATATAAGCAAAAGATTTTCCTTGCTGCTGATTCCACCGTACAAAGATATGACGAGACTGAAAAAAATCAAGGCGGCTGGGGAGAGTTCCTCCAGGACTATTTCACGGATGAGGTAGAAGTAGCGAATCATGCAATCGGCGGAAGAAGCTCCAAAACCTTTATCGAGGAAGGTCGATTAGGTAAAATAGCAGAAGAAATCAAAGCCGGTGACTACTTGTTCATCCAAATGGGGCATAATGACGCAACCAAGAGCAAGCCAGAACGGTTTACAGAACCTTTTACAACTTACAAAGAGTATTTAATAGAATATGTTAACGCTGCCAGAAGCCATCAGGCACAGCCAGTGTTGATTACCCCAGTAGCCAGATTGCATCTGGCAAATGGCGTTTTTATTAATGACTTCCCGGAATATTGCCAAGCCATGAAGGAAATCGCAAGGGATGAACACGTAGCACTGATCGATCTAATGGAAAAAAGTCTGAAGCTATTTGAGAGAATTGGGTATGAGGAAGCACTTACCTACTTTATGGTCTCAGTCAACGGAACCGACTACACCCATTTTACAAAAACAGGCGCCAATCAGATGGCTAGACTGGTAGTTGAAGGAGTAAAAGAACTGGCTCTGCCAATCTCTAAGTTTATTAAATAAGTGAGTTATATAAAAGATCATCCATTTTTTGGGTGGTCTTTTTTTGCAATGATTTCCACACATGATTCTACACAAGTGCAAAAAAGTGTTATTGAAGGAAAAAGAAAGCGCTTGTAAGGTTGAATTGACAATAGTTTTAATATGAAGTTAAAAAAGAAAAGAGGAATGTACATTGGGAAAGGGTACAACATGGCCAAGTGAACAGAGTGAGTTTCGGGATTCCATTACTGATATCAAGATTACTCAATTAACGGACCACAAGGCACACGATTATCATGTTTATTTCACGAATAACGGCTGGTATGATAACGGATCAAGACTTTTAATATGTTCAGACCGCGGGAACTCGACAAATTTATACAGCATTGAATTGTCCACCGGAGAATTAACACAGCTTACGGATTTAGACCCTAAACTGTCAAATGGATTACAAGGAACTTTCTTAAACCCGCTCAAACACGAAGCGTATTTTACTTACGATAACAAAATTATCGCCATTAACCTCGATACCTATGAGGAACATACTATCTATCATTTGCCAAAAGGATATCATTTTAGCAATTTAAGCTGTACGGCGGATGGAAAATATTTATGTTTCGGTCTTTCTGAAGATTTGTCACAATCTATCAAAACCAATCTTTCAGGCGGATATGTAGGTTTTGAAGAAACAGAAGCGGCAAGACCCCATTGCATGATTAACTTACTCAATCTCGAAACAGGAGAAACCAGAATCATTCATGAAGAAAAACGCTGGATTGGTCATGTCAATGCATCACCCACCCAGCCGCATTTGATTACATTCTGCCACGAAGGACCATGGGAAAAAGTAGACCATCGAATCTGGGTTATGAATATTCAATCAGGAGAGGTTTGGAAGCTCCGCGAGGGAACAAACAATCAATATGCCGGCCATGAATACTGGCATGCGGATGGACTCACGATTGGCTATCATGGGTTTACGGAATCACTAGACAGAAAAGACGGCAAGTTTCTTGGATTTGCCACTTTTAATAATTCAGATTCTCTAGAGTTTGAGTTTCCTTATCAAAATATGCATATTCATTCAAATGATTCAACTTTCATCGTGGGGGATGGACAGCAGTCGAGTGCCTACCATGGCGAAAGGTACCAGGATTGTATTTTTCTATGGAAAAAGAACGATCAAGGCATGGAAGGACCAAGAATTTTATGTAAACATCGCGGCAGCTTTCATGTTCAACAAATCCATGTACATCCAAGGTTTAGTCCGGACGGGACACAAATCCTGTTTACGAGTGATATGAATGGCTATGGAAACGTTTATTTAGCGGAGGTTCCTGACTTTGAAAGTCTACCTAAATTGATCGATGGGAAATTGATAAGGTAATAGAATGACAGAATGGAGAAAAAATCGATGAAAGTAAAATGGTTAAACACAAAACCGACAACACAAACGGGTATCTCCTGGGGGGTGCCATGGAAACAAGGGGCGTTACTGAAAGAAGATTCCCTTTCCCTTGAAAATACAAAAGGAGAAAAAACCCCATTGCAAAGCTGGCATATGGCTTTTTGGCCGGATGGAAGCGTGAAATGGACCGGACATGCAGCCATCTTACAGGGGGATCTTGATTCATATGAAATTGTAAAAGACGAAAATGCAATCAGTGAGCGTCCATTACAGATCACAGAAACAGATAAAACCATTGAAATAGATACCGGCGAAAGCCAATTTATTGTGAATAAACAAGGAAGCAGCTTTATCCAAACCATAAAAAACGGCTCTAAAATTTTTGGCACAGACGGAAGATTAGTTGCGATTATAGAAAGCCGCAGCAATGAGAACGGAAGCAAGGTTACTCGGGAAACAGCCCTTCAAAGTAAAATTAACCAGGTTGAATTGGAACAAAAAGGTCCGTTAAGAAGTGTCATTAAAATCGAAGGTATCCACCAAAATCCAGTAAAGGAGAATACGTTACTTCCTTTTGTTTTAAGATTATACTTTTTTGCCGGTACATCCACGGTTCGAATGGTCCATACCTTTTTCTATGACGGTGACTCGCAAAATGATTTTATTAAAGGGTTAGGCATGGAATTTACAGTGCCAGTAACAGGGGAGCTCTGGAACCGAAATGTCCGTTTTGCCGGTGATACGGGAATATTCTCAGAACCAGCGCAGCTGTTACTTACCAGACGACACCGAAACGCAAATGGATTGTACCAAAAGCAAATTGCTGGGGAAATATTGAATTTAACAGGACCTGAGCACAAACCATTGCTTGACCATGCCACGCAAAATGCGGTTTGGAATGATTTTAAAATTATGCAAGACTCTTCAGACCATTATAAAATTGCAAAACGGTCCGGGGACGGCTGCTCATGGGTAGAATCCACTCACGGAACAAGAGCCAAAGGCTTGATTTATGTTGGGGGAGAAGATGGCGGCATTGGAATTGGCATGAAAAACTTCTGGCAGAAGTTCCCGTCCAGTTTGGAAGTATCTCAATTAAGCCAAGCAGCAGCAAAAGTAAAAGTGTGGTTTTGGGCACCTGATTCCGAGGCTATGGATTTCAGGCATTACAGTCAGGAAACCCATGTGGTGAGTGCCTACGAGGGATTTGATGAAATGAGGGCCACTCCATATGGCATTGCCAATACAAGTGAAGTTTATTTGCAACTTTACGCCAATGCCCCAACACATCGAGAATTGGTAGAAAAAATCGATGAGTGGCAATCACCAGTATTGTTGGTTTGCGAACCAGAGTATTATTACGCAACACAAGCAATGGGAGTTTGGGGCTTACCTGATAGAAGCACCCCTGCCAAAGCGATGTTAGAGCAACAATTGGATCATGCCTTTTCTTTTTATAAAAAGGAAGTGGAACAACGAAAATGGTACGGTTATTGGAACTATGGGGATGTCATGCATACCTATGATCCCGTTCGCCATCAATGGCGGTATGACTTAGGGGGGTTTGCTTGGCAAAATACAGAATTGGTTCCAAATATATGGCTCTGGTATGCATTCTTGCGTTCAGGCAGGGAAGACATCTTTACATTGGCGGAAGCCATGACCCGTCATACCAGTGAGGTCGATCGTTATCACTTGGGTGAATATGCAGGACTGGGTTCACGGCACAATGTCGTTCATTGGGGCTGTGGCTGCAAGGAAGCACGTATTAGCATGGCAGGACTGCATAAGTATTATTACTTTTTAACAACCGACGAAAGAACCCGGGATTTGTTAACGGAGGTGCGAGATGCGGATAAAGCACTATACGGCCTCGATCCAATGAGGGAATTTTATTCGAGTGAGGAATTTCCAACGCATGCCCGTACAGGTCCAGATTGGGCAGCCTTTTGTTCCAATTGGTTTTCCGAATGGGAACGGACGGAAAATGTCGAATATAAACAGAAAATAGTCAGAGGTATTGAAATTCTTAAAAAGCTGCCGTTGCGATTACTTTCTGGCCCGACATTTGGCTATGATCCGGAAACAAGCTCACTTTTTCATATGGGCGATGGTAATGAAGGCGGCTACCATATGGTCATTGCGTTTGGAGGGCCCCAGGCATGGTTCGAAATTGCCCAAGCTCTGGAAGATGAAGAATGGGATGATATGTTAGCTGAGTTTGGAGAATTTTATGTGTTAAGCAACGAAGAAAAAATGGAAAGAAGTAATGGCATTCTACATGATCGACTATTCAGTCTGCCTATGTTGGCATCCGGAATGGTGGCCTATGCAGCGGCGAAAAGGCAGGATGAAACATTGGCAAAAAAAGCTTGGAATCTATTATTAAACGAAAATATTAGTGAAATGGTCCTGCCAATCGCACCCCACGAAGTCAATACTTGGAGGACATTAGCTGAAATACCGGAAATAACGACTAACACAACTTCACAGTGGTGTTTAAATACGATTGTCTCCTTGGAACTGATAGGAAATTATCTTCCTATCAATTACAAACAAGAAAGTGTTATACCGGCAATAAAGTGAAAAAAACTTTTAAAACCCTGCTATATCAATGGGTTGGCAATTACAAAAATTGATAATTGTGAGAAAAGTGAGAGCGGTTTAATTTAGAACTATACAGGACACAGTTACGACAAATTATTCACTTATGTGGGCGAATCAGTAACTGGAAAATGTGGCGATTTTATTCACTATTTTTTATTGGGGGAATTTAAATGAAAAAATCAAAAAAATCATTAGGAAAGAAGGCTGCGATCCCGGCAGTAACTGTATTGCTGGCATCTTCCCTGATCGGATGCAGCAATGATTCTGCTGAAACAAGTGGAAAGGCCAAAGCAGAAAAAACGTCAAAACCAAATATCACGATCATGACAACGGCTTTTTCTACTACACCGATTACAGACAACAGTCCAGCATTACAGGCACTTGAAAAATACACTGGGGCCGATATCACTGTAAACTATGTAATGAATTCAGTTTATAATGACAAGTTAAACGTAACATTAGCTTCCGGCAATTTACCAAAGGTTATTATGATTCCTGATAAACTTCCAAGTTTTGTAAGCGCTGTCCGCAACGATGCCTTTTGGGATCTAACAAAATATTTAAAAGACTATCCAAATTTAAGCAAGGCAAATAAAATCACCTTGGAAAACAGTGCAATTGATGGAAAAATTTACGGCATTTACCGGGCACGGCCACTGGGAAGAACCGGCATTTATTTCCGAAAAGATTGGTTAGATAAATTGGGATTAGAACAGCCTAAGACGATTGACGATTTTTATAATGTCTTAAAAGCTTTCACAAACGACGATCCTGATGGAAACGGTAAAGATGATACTTACGGTATGGTGATTTCAAAATACACCGGCCCATTCGATGTGATGCAAACATGGTTTGGTGCACCTAATAAATGGGGCCTCACTAAAGATGGCAAGCTCCAGCCGGACTTTATGACAAAAGAATATATGGATGCATTGAAATTCTTTAAAAAGTTGTATGACGAAAAATTAATCAATCAAGACTTTGCTGTAATGGATTCCGGAAAATGGGACGTACCATTCCAAAATGGACAGGCTGGACTAATTGTTAACGTTTTAGACCAAGCACATCGTAATCAAACTGCGATGGAAAAGATCGATCCAAAATTAAAAGATGTTGTGGATGTAATGGGAGCGGTAGAAGGACCGGAAGGACTTCATAACCTGCCAACTGCCGGTTATAGTGGTATGCTGGCAATTCCGAAATCAAGTGTTAAAACTGAAAAGGAATTAAAACAAGTCTTGTCATTCCTTGATAAGCTGAATAATGAACCGGCACAGACCATTGCCTATGCAGGTGTGGAAGGTCGCCATTATAAAATGGAGAACGGCAAATTTACACCGCTTGTTACATCAACAGATCCGCTATTTGCTGAATTCCAAGACCTTAACCAATTCATACCAGGTATACCTGAAGAGAACTTCAAGCATGCTGACTATACTCCACTTCAAGTGAAAGAAAAAGAAATCATTAAAGACAATGAAAAGATTGTTGTAGCCAATCCTGCAGCATCATTGCTTTCAGAAGTGTATGCTCAAAAAGGACAGCAGTTGGACAATATTATCAATGATGCCCGTATTAAATACATCGTTGGTCAGATTGATGAACAAGGCTTCAAAGATGCCATAAAATTATGGAAATCTTCCGGTGGGGACGACTACACTGATGAAATCAATAAGTTATACAAAGAAAGCAAAAGTAAAAGCAAAAAGTAAGCTTTGAAAGAAACAGGCAGTTATCGCTAGCTGCCTGTTTTAAAAAAATTCACCGATGAAAATATGCAAAATGGAAGGAGTGGAACAATGGAAAGAGCTGATGCACAAGCTGCTGAAACGGAATTAGGCACCCTAACCAAGCCGTCAAAAAAAGCAAAGTCCAGCATTTCTCCGCTTCAACGGATCATAAGGGATAAATGGTTGTATGTCTTGTTGCTCCCAGGGTTGGCCTATTTTATCATTTTTAAATATCTTCCAATGTGGGGAGTGGTCATTGCGTTTCAGGATTACTCACCATTTAAAGGAGTGTTTGGAAGTGAATGGGTCGGTTTTGATAACTTTACCAACTTCTTTAAAAACCCGGATTTCTTTAGGTTATTGAAAAACACGGCCATCTTCGCAGTGTTAAATTTAGTGTTTTTCTTTCCGGCCCCGATTATCTTATCGTTATTGCTAAATGAATTGCGGAGCAATTCCTATAAGCGAGTTATGCAAACCTTTATCTATGTGCCGCACTTTATGTCTTGGGTTATCATTGCCAGTATTACATATGTCTTTTTTACAACTAGCGGCGGTGTCGTGAATGAGATCGTTGAACAAATTTATGGCAGGAAGATGGATTTTCTCTCTGCTCCTGAATGGTTTCGGCCATTAATTATGCTCCAAATCATTTGGAAAGAGACTGGCTGGGGAACGGTTATCTTTTTAGCAGCGCTCACAGCCGTTGATAAAGAGCAATATGAAGCAGCGATTGTGGACGGTGCCGGAAGATTTAGGCGGTTATGGCATGTCACATTGCCTGCGATTAGAAGCACCATTATCGTCATGCTGATTTTGCAGTTAGGTCGTTTTCTTGACACTGGTTTCCAACAGATTTATTTGATGAGTAACTCATTAAACCGCGGTGTTGCTGACGTTTTTGACACATATGTTTATTTTGTCGGAATTACCCAAGGAGCGTACAGCTATAGTACGGCCGTCGGTTTATTTAAATCAGTCATTGGAATCATTTTGGTGTTGGGATCAAACAAACTGGCCAAGAAATTTGGAGAAGAAGGAATCTTTTAATGGTGTATCATCAAGGAGGTGTGGCGTATGTCAATGCCAAAAATGCATAATACACGTGCAGGGCGCGTATTTGATGGATTTAACGTAATTATTTTGGGAATCATTGGGATTCTAATGATTCTGCCATTTCTTTATATCATTGCAGGGTCATTTGCAACGGAGGCTGAACTAACAAGGAGAAGCTTTTTCATCTGGCCGGAAACATTCACCCTCAATGCCTATAAATATATTTTCTCTACTGCGACATTTTCGCGGAGTATACTGGTATCGATAGGTGTCACCTTAGTTGGAACAATAGTTTGTCTGTTTTTTACCTTTACCATGGCCTATCCGTTATCGAGAAAAAATTTATTAGGACGAAACTTGTTTTTGAATCTAGTTGTTTTTTCCATGTTATTTAGTGGTGGAATGATTCCGACTTACATTGTTGTAAAATCATTGGGATTGTTAGATTCATATTGGTCACTAATTTTGCCAGGAGCCATTAATCCCTTTAACCTCATTATTGTTAAAACCTTCTTCCAGGGCATTCCGAATGAATTAGAGGAAGCTGCCAAAATGGATGGTTGTACAGAAATCGGAATTTTTTGGCGGATTCTTCTACCATTATCAACACCTGTGCTTGCTACGTTCACCTTATTTTATGCGGTTGGAATCTGGAACGATTTCTTCCATGCCTTATTGTATATAAGTGACAGCACGAAGTGGCCAGTCCAAGTGTTGCTTCAGCAAATTATTATTCTATCGCAAGGAAATCTGACGGATACTGCCGCGCAGGCAGGTGCATATGTAACCCCGCCTGAACAGTCCTTGAAATTGGCTGTTGTAGTGGTTGCTACCTTGCCAATATTAATCGTTTATCCATTCCTGCAGAAACATTTTGCTCAAGGAATGCTGTTGGGATCTGTAAAAGGATAATAAATTCGTCTGTTTGAAGAATAAAGACTAGTTTATAATGGATCATATGGTCCATTAAAAACTAGTCTTTATTTGCTTTTTAAAAACGGGAGAAAAGTTTTGTTTGTCTGTTTTTATAGGACAAAATATTTGTATTTATATGTTTTTGGGTGAAGAGTCATAAAAATTTCTCATTAAAGCGCTTTCGATTTGTTTGTAGATATGACATAATAGAATTACTAATCATAGAAATGATACTAAGGCACGGAGTGTTTTATATGGGATATGCAAACATGATTGCTAAAATAAAACATTTATGGAACGGAAGCTATCATCGAAACAGCTTTATTCTCATCTTGCTAATTACTAGTATACCTGGGCTTATTGTTGGTTTAGGAATTTATTGGTTCGCTGTCGGCAAAGTGGAGGATGAACTCCGGGCATCCAATGCTAGCCAGACTATACAGCGGGCAAAAAATATTGATGAACAATTTAAGTACATAGAGGAATACACTTCCCATTGGGCATTTGAACCTCGGTTTGGAGAAAATTTAAAAAGTATAGACTTTGTGAAGCAGTTTTCTGAAACATATGATATAACCAAAACTTTGCTGCTATTAGAAGGAAGCCATAATTTGATAGGTGAAGCTGAATTATATTTGGATTTCAATCAACCGATTCTATTTGACAAGGAATACAATGTGTTAAATGAAAAACAGAATCAATTTTATCATAATATGCTTTCAGAAAAAGGAACGAATCTCCACTGGGAGGAATTGCCACCGCCTAAAGGACAGAAAACGCCTAATCTGGCTTTTGTCAGTGATATTCCTATCGTTAATAAACAACCATTTGGGGCTATTATCGTTACAATTGATCATGAGAAAGCTCTCAATCTATTAAAAACACTTACTCCGTATGACCATGGTGCAACATTCCTTTTAAATGAAAATAATCAATTACTTCTTTCTTCAAACAGTACCGGGGAATCCAACTTTATTAGTGTTTTAAAAAAAGAATTGAGTAAACAGGAGAAACAAAGTGGTTCATTTCAATTTGAATATAATCATATAAACTATTTGATTTCATATGGTCATTTTTCAAGAATTACATCAAAATGGACCTATATTTCTGCCTCACCAATGAATTCAATAACAGAACCAATCGTATTTATTTCAAGATTAATTATGATAATCAGTGGTTCGGCGCTTCTTCTGGCTATTATTTTGTCATGGATTACTTCTCAGAGAATTTATGCGCCAATCCGGAATTTGCTGCGAAACTTTGTGGATGAGGATACAGAAAATTGGAAAATAATTGGTAAGGATGCTTTTTCCATTATCGAGCAGCAATGGACAGAGTTGTCGCAAAAAAGTAATTTACTTCAACACCGTCTTTCTGAACAATTAACAGAATTAAAGGGCAACTTCATTTATCAACTTGTTCAAGGAGATTTACATCATTATCATGAAGAAGAATTGCGTCAACGAATGGAAACCTATGGGTGGAAAGTGAAAAATCAGAATTTTATTGCTATTGAGCTTCAACTCACTGGTACATCTGGTTCAAAAGAAAGCTCCATCGCTAAAGATCATGGAGTAGTTACGTATATGACTGCTAATATTATGGAAGAATTAGCCCAAAAAACATTTCAACAATTTAATATTATTAAGTTCTCAGACCTTTCGGTAGGAATGTTGGTCATCTATCCGGCTGAAAATGCGATTGAAGAAGAGTTGGAGCGATTTGCAACAGATGTCACGGAAGCAGTCAATCGGATCATTAATATGCATGTAACTATAACAATCAGTGATAAAACCAATAGTTTAAAGAAAGTGCCTTATATATTTGAGGATGTTAAAACAGGAAATCGTTTCCGCATTTATGAAAATAGCAATCAAATTATCGATTTGCGAAAACACAAGCATGCGGGAAATGCAAATTTTCAATTCCCGTTTGCCATTGAGAAAGAAATCATCCAAGCGATTCGGATGGGACAAGTGGAAGAAATGGAAGCTTTAATTAATAAATTTATTCAAGAGTTTATTAGTAAAGGAATCAGTGAGATATTTATACAGCAGGCTGTGATTCAGCTATTTAGCAGTATTCAACATGAGATATTGCATTCTGGAATCGATCCTCTTGGCCTTTTTAATGGAAAAAACATGATTGATGAACTTTCTAAAATCCGTGATCCTGATCATATTGTGACATGGTTTACAACAGAAGTTATCGGCCCTTACATTGAGAAGCTTGAGAGCCGATTGAATATGGAACTAAAATGTGTAGTCGAAAAGGTAGTCATCACCATTCAGGAAAGATACATGGAAGATATATCGTTAGAAAGTTGTGCCGATGATGTTGGAACAAACCCTTACACGCTCAGTAAAGCTTTTAAACAGATTATCGGTATTAACTTTATTGATTACTTAACACAATTAAGAATGGATAAGGCGAAGGACTTGTTAATTCATTCTGATATGAAAATAAATGATATTGCCGAGAGTGTGGGGTACCGACATAGTTATTTCAACCGGATTTTCAAAAAGCAAATCGGGATCCCCCCCAGCCAATACCGAAAGCTTAATCAAGATGCCAATCAATATAAAGCAGGGAGTGATGGTTAATGCATTAACCATCACTTTTTTTTAGAATGAATGATGGTCTAGAAAAATATGGTAATGACAAAAAAGTATGGTTGTAGGAAAACTTTTAACACTTTATATTAATTTAAAAGTACATCATCCTTTTAATCAGCGGAGGTTTTTGTTATGAACGATAACCGGTTTGAAAAAGGCGAATGTCTCTATGCGAATCCCTTGGCAAGTCCCCAGGATATTTCGAATTGGATTTTGGAGGGTGAGGCTAAGGTTGGTTTTGAAAGTAATCGATTACATTTAGAAAACGAATTAGACCCTGAAATCTACGGGGACAATTCTCATTGGGTATATTGGTGTCCTGTAAGCTTTACAGACAAAATTATGATTGAGTGGGAGTTTAGTCCAATCAGGGAACCGGGTCTTTGTATGATTTTTTTCGCGGCAACTGGAAGAAACGGGGAAGATCTGTTTGATCCGAGTCTGCCGGCAAGGCATGGCCAGTATCCTGAATATCATTCGGGTTCCATCAATTGTTTGCACCTGTCCTATTTTAGGCATAAACATGCAGATGAGCGAGCCTTTCGTACTTGTAATTTGCGGAAAAGCTATGGCTTCCACCTAGCCGCAATGGCAGCAGATCCCCTGCCACCTGTAGAGGATGCTATTTCACCTTATCATATGAAATTAATAAAATATGAAGGAATCGTTCAGTTTTCCATAAATGAGTTGCAGGTACTTGAATGGGAAGATGATGGTTCTATGTACGGACCAGTTTACGGAGGAGGAAAGATCGGGTTCCGGCAAATGGCGCCAATGAAAGCAGCATATTCTAATTTAAAGATCTACAATGCTATCAAACGGTAACGAATAAATAGTTTTTATTACTTACCAATTAACAGGAGGTAGTTTCTATGCAAATGAATGGGCTTACAGGGGCGCTATATAAACTTTCCGAATGGATTATGAAATTAGCCCTAATAAATATCTTATGGCTTGGATTTTCGGTTGCGGGGTTAGTGGTATTTGGATTCTTTCCGGCCACTATAGCCATGTTTGTCGTCATAAGGAAAATGTTAATGGGGAATTTTGATGTTCCTGTGTTTAAGACTTTCTGGGAGTCTTACAAAAAGGACTTTATGAAAAGTAATCTACTCGGGCTAATTGTTGTGGTTCTCGGGTACTTCTTATATGTTGATGTACATTTGCTTAAAAGTTCGAGCGGGTTTATCAATTTACTGCATTATCCCGTTTTACTAATTTGCTTAGGATATATCTTAACATTGTGTTATGTGTTTCCCACATTTGTACATTATGACCTTAAGGTACTTCAGGTATTTAGAACATCGTTGTACATTATGTTATTCAATCCGCTTTCAACTGGTTTGATGGTGATTGGCGGTGTGGCCATCTACCTTATCATGACGACAATCCCTGGGTTGATTCCGCTATATATTGGCAGTGTATCAGCAGTCATTCTAATGTGGTCAGCATTTTTTGCTTTTACCAAGGTTGAAAGAATACAAGCATCTGCCTCAAAGTCATAGGAATTGGCGATGCTGTGAACCGTTTCGAGAACTTCTTGAGGGAGAAAGTACATGCAGAATAATTACTTTAATGTGCACGACTATGGAGCAATAGGCGATGGCAAAACCCGCGCCACCGAGGCGATACAAAGTGCAATTGATAAGGCAGCTGAAGCAGGAGGAGTAGTTGTTTTTTCTCCAGGAGTCTATTTAACAGGCTCTCTTTTTGTCAAATCCAATGTGGAATTAAGAATAGATCAAGGTGTGGAAATTCGGGGAATTGTGGATGAAACAGCCTATCCGGAAATGTGGTCACGCGTTGCCGGAGTAGAAATGAATTGGCCAGCCGGGCTCATTAATGTCTTCCATCAAAAAAATGTCAAAATTTCAGGGAAAGGTCTTCTGAATGGGCAGGGGGAGTATTGGTGGAATAAGTATTGGGGAGAGGATAAACTGGGGGGGATGCGTAAGGATTACGAAGCACAGGGTTTACGCTGGGCTGTCGATTATGATTGTAAGCGTCCGCGCATGATCATTGTTCATGAATCCAGTGAAGTGGAACTAACTGGATTAACTATAAAGCGATCCCCATTCTGGAACGTTCATATTTGCTACTCCCATCATATTCAAGTGAACGGCTTAACTATTACGGAAAGCAAAGGACCAAGCACAGATGGAATCGATATCGATTCATCGGAACATGTATTGGTCGAAAATTGTTTTGTTGACTGCAATGACGATAATTTGTGCATTAAGGCTGGGCGGGATTATGATGGGCTGCGCGTGAAACGTCCATGTCAAGACGTTATAGTCAGGGATTGTGTGCTCGGACATGGCGAAGGGATCACGATTGGCAGTGAAACCTCAGGAGACATCAGAAATATTGAGTTTTATAACATCAAAGCAAATAAAACAAACAACGGATTCAGACTAAAATCTGCCAAAACACGTGGCGGTTTAATTAAAAATATCAAAGTTCATGACATTGAAATGACAGAAGTGGCACATCCGTTAATCTTTGAATTAAACTGGCATCCCAAATATAGCTACTGTGAAATTCCTGAAGATTATAACGGAGAAGTTCCTGAACATTGGAAAGTACTCTCTAAAAAAGTTGATCCTCCCGAATTGGGAATCCCTGAATTTAAAAACATGGAAATTTTTAATTTGCAAGCATCGAATGCAAAGATAGCGTTTGCCGTTGCTGCATTTTTGGAAAAGCCGATTCATCATGTAAACTTTCATGATATTGAAATATACGCAAAAAGTGCTGGATACATAAAGAATATAAAAGATTGGAAAATGTCCAATGTCAGGCTGCATATCGAGTCGGAAGAAGATATCATAACGGAAAACTGCCAAAATGTAGAACTTCCTGAGAACATAACTTTACAAAAGAAGGTGAACAAATGAGCCAATTACAACAATTAAGAGAACAGTTTCATAACCCATCCGCAGAGTATTCTGTCTTTCCCTTTTGGTTTTTAAATGGAGATCTTACGAAAGAAGAGATTTCTAGACAATTGAATGATTTTAAATCCAAAGGAGTTCTTGGTGTGGTTGCCCATCCGCGGATTGGCATACCAGAGGATATAGAATATTTGGGGCCAAAGTTTATGGATTTAATGCAATTTATCATGGAGGAAGCCACAAGGTTAGGTATGAAGATGATCATCTATGATGAAGGTATGTATCCATCCGGGTCGGCTCATGGCAAGGTAGTTGAAAATAATCCGGAGTATGCCGCACGGGGCTTAAGAATGTCGTTGCACCCTGCAAGCGGATATATCCACATTCAAGAAAGCTTAGAGGAATACGAGGAGATTGTACTAGCGGTTGCTGTGAAATTTGTCGGAGAAAAGGAAATTGATCCCCAATCCATTATTTCTTTGGAAGTTGAAAACAATACAGTTTCGTTTGAACCGACCGAACCAGGTGATTGGTCCGTTGTATCCCTTATTTCTACTTTTTCAAAAGGAACGGTGCGCGGGATCCATTTAGGGGAAGATGATGGTGAGCCTGGAGCACCGCCGGCGGGGGACTTATTAAATCCCGATGCCATGCAAAAGTTTATCCGTGTAACCCACGATGTTTATTATGAACACTTGAAGGAGTACTTTGGGAATACGATCGAAGCGATGTTCACCGATGAACCGAGTGTGATTGGGCGTTGTGTCGACACTGAAAAAATTAAGCCATGGACGATCGGCTTTTTGGACTATTATCAGGAACACGGAAATGAAAGCACCGATTTGTTATCGCTATGGTTTGACATTGGATCTGACACAAACATTAAGAGAAGAAACTTTAAAAAGACTGTCAATAAACGGCTTCAAGAAACATACTACCTGCCGATTTCGGAATGGTGCGAAAGTCATGGCATCCAATTGACAGGACATCCGGAAACAAGTGACGATATCGGATTTTTAAAATACTTTCAGCTGCCAGGCCAAGATTTGGTGTGGAGATGGGTTGGTCCAGAAGATAATAAAGGAATCACAGGACGGGACAGTACTTTAGGAAAATGTTCATCCGATGCAGCACGGCATCGCGGTTTGCCGCGTAATGCCAACGAGGTTTTTGGTTGCTGCGGTCCAAACGGGCATCAATGGCAATTTTCAGTAGATGATATGAAATGGTTTGTCGACTGGCTGTTCGTTCGGGGGGTAAATAAACTTTATCCCCATGCATTCTATTATTCTATTGAAGGTGAACGGCTAAATGAACGGGCACCGGATAATGGTCCACATAACGCATGGTGGAAATATTATAAAAGTATTGCAGATTACGAACGACGCATGTCCTGGTTGTTAAGTGAATGCACGAATGTAACGGATATCGCCATTTTATGCGAAGAGGATCGTCTTCCATGGAAAATTGCCGAACCGTTTTATACGAATCAAATTGAATTTAATTATTTGGAAGAAGAACTTTTTCTTCAAGATTGTATTTTTGAGGAAAATAAAGTGAAAATACAAAACCAAAATTATCGGGTTCTTATTATTGAGAATCTTGAACAGCTCGTTTCAAATGACCTCGTCAATAAACTCAATTTATTTCTTGAAAACGGCGGGAAGGTGATTGTTTATAATCCTGGAAGGAACAATCTTCCGTTATCGGGCAATGTCATCCAAATCTTTAACTATAACAGCGTAATCGGCGCAATTGATCGTGTCCTTTCCCGTGATGTTTATTTAACACCGAATAATCCTGGGTTACGGGTTACCCATATTGTAAAAGAAGGCATTGATTTTTACGTTTTAGTGAATGAAGACGACCATGCCATAGAGGGTGAATTGGCTGTGAAGTGCCATGGCGCACTAGAAAGATGGGACGCTTGGAATTCTAGTATAGAGGCATTGGAGATTAAGGGAGCGGATGATACCTATACAAGGTTAAAGCTTTCCTTGCAGCGCCGGGAGTCGGCCATTATTTGTGTAAACCCAGATGGAACGCCATCATTTGCAAAGGGGTATACAGAATCTAAGCCAAAGATGAATGTGCATGTCGACAATTGGACTGTAACCAATCCTTTCTGTCATGAAAAACCACTCGAAGACTTGGTTTCTTTGACTAAGTTTGAAGAGATGAAATATTTTTCCGGGCAATCTATTTATGAGTCTAACGTGACGGTTGATTCGATAAAAGAATATAAAAAAGCTGAATTGGATTTAGGTGAGGTTTGCGAGCTGGCGGAATTAATCGTTAACGGGAAAACCGCAGGAGTAAAGATGTGGAGTCCATATCTTTTTGATATCACCCCGTATATAGAGAACGAGCACTTGAGTATAAAATTAATTGTTACGAACAGTAAGGCAAACGAATATGCCAACGAGTCCGTGAAGTCCGGATTGATTGGACCTGTGACGTTAAAACTTTATCAATAAATAAATGATGCTTTGATTGCGATTGATTTTAATAGAATGGGAGGTATTGTTATGCCTAAAGTGATCATGACTTTTCCTGAAGGAAAACATAAGGTGTTAACCATGAGTTACGACGATGGCAGGGCGGCCGATAGAAAATTAGTCGAAATCTTTAATGAAAATGGAATTAAGGGTACGTTTCATATTAATTCCGGGCTATTTGGGACTGGGGACCGGATTCCCCATGAGGAGGTCGCGCAGCTGTATAAGGGACACGAAATCTCAACCCATACAGTGACACATCCGACCGTTGCCAGATCGCCAAAGGAACAAATCATTGAGGAAGTTATCGAAGACCGGAAAAGTTTGGAGAAAATTGCGGGATATACGGTTAGAGGCCTATCCTATCCCAATGGTTCTTATAATCGATTAATCAAAGAAATGCTGCCTTATTTGGGGATTGAATACGCGAGAACTGTCCATAGTACAGGAAGTTTTTCGATTCCGGATGATTTTCACGAATGGAATCCAACCTGCCATCATAAACGGGATTTAATGAATCTGGCAGAGGAATTTGTCCAGCTCCATAAAAAACAATACTTATACATGATGTATGTCTGGGGCCATAGCTATGAGTTTGACAATGATCAAAATTGGGATTTGATAGAAAGTTTTTGTGAGTTTATAAGCAATAGAAGTGATATCTGGTATGCGACTAACATTGAAATTGTAGACTATATGAAGGCATTCACAAACCTAAAATTTTCAGCAGACAGTACATTTGTTTACAATCCAAATGCAATTTCTATTTGGCTGAGTGTGGATGGCAAAATTGTCGAAGTGCAGGCAGGAAAACAATTAGCATTAGTTTAGAAAAAGTGTTCTCAGGTTGCAAAAAGGAAAGTGGGGGAAAAGTGAGATTTTTCCTTACTTTTCTTTTTTTATTAAACAACATTCCGGAACAAATGAATTGAACCAATCTAGTTTTTATTAGCCTTGTATGACTATCTACGATAAGACTAAAGACTTATTTAGTAGTGAGTAAAAACTACCATTTTCTGCTAACCTCTGATTTTTAAACAAGAATAACTGAATTTTTTCTATCTGAAAATAGTCCATAGAGCTAATATACACATTGTAAACGTTACCAAGTGCTGGAAAGGATGTGATTTTCAGGAGAAAAATAAGAGATTTTGAAAAAAAACTTTTTTATTTTAGCAGGGGAGGAAGACAGTTCAAATGAAAGAAAGAAAAGCAAACAGGTTTTTTGCCATTTTTCTTAGTCTTTTATTAATCATTACAGCAATACCCGCTGTACCTTATCAAGTATCGGCGGAAGAATCAACTGTAATGAAAAAATTCGACTTTGGCACACCTACCAGTCCGGTGAAAGACAGCTACACCAAAGTATCTTCAGAAACGGCTTATTCAGCAGAGACAGGCTACGGTTTTGCTGATATCTCCAAGGTAACCTCAATAGATCGAAACACAGCAGACCCCTTGAAATCAGATTTTATTTCAACAACTGAGACCTCCTTTAACGTAGATTTACCATATGGTGATTATTCTGTGACTGTCATTGCAGGTGATGCGAATGAAACTGCCAATATAGGCGTTAAGGCTGAAAATATACAGAAAATTCAAAACACTGACATCGTAAAAGGTGAATTTATTGAACGGACATTTGAGATATCACTAGTAGATGGGCAGCTCAATTTTGAATTTACCGGTACCAGTCCAAAGGTAAACGGAATCATCATTGAGAAACTACCGGCGAGATTGGCTGCCGAGCTGCCAACTGTCTATATCGCAGGTGATTCAACGGTCCAGACATATGATGCATACTGGCAGCCGCAAGCCGGATGGGGCCAAATGATTTCCCGCTTTTTCAGCTCGGATATTACATTCAAGAACCAATCGATTGGCGGCAGAAGCACAAAATCCTTCATCAATGAAGGACGTTTAGACGCCATCCTGAATGAAATCAAGCCGGGTGACTATTTCTTAATTCAGTTTGGCCATAACGATGCAACGATTAGTATACCAGAGCGCTATGCATCCGTGCCCGATTATAAGAATTATTTAAAAACTTATATTAACGGCGCGCGTCAGCGCGGTGCCACTCCGATCTTAGTCACTCCGGTTGGCCGTCGTGACTTTAATGTGGAGACTGGCAAGTTCAATGTCAGCTTCCCGGAATATGTTCAGGGAATGAAAGAAGTGGCTGCTGAACTAAATGTGGATGTAGTCGATTTAAGTGCGCGAAGCCGTGCTTATTATGACTCGATTGGCCCTGAAGGAACCCTTTCAGTATTTTTATATACTGACCCAGGTGTATATAACGCATTCCCGAATGGGTCACAGGATAATACCCACTTCCAAGAATACGGTGCAATCCAGCTCGCTCGTTTAGTGTCGGATGAGATTAAAAATCTAAATATCCCACTATCTCAGTATGTGACGGGAATTGAACCGCCGGCTAATCTTCCTGAAAAGCCTGCTGATGTGGTCGTAAGCAGTATTAGTAATGCCGGTGCATTATTAACTTGGAAACAAGTAGACGGTGCTGATATCTACAGGGTTTACCGAAAACTATCGTCAGACAGTGAATATAAATTGGTAGGATCCTCCACCATTCCTAGATTAAATATCACAGGCATGGAAGATGGAAAAACTTACGATGTATATGTGACTGCAGTCAACGGAAAAGGTGAATCCGAAAAATCGGAAGTAAAACAGTTTACAACAAAACAAGCAACCATAAGATTTGATTTTGGGCTTGCAGGTAATCCTGTGGCTGAAGGTTATACAGGTGTGAATCTTTCCACCACATATACCCCTCAGCGGGGCTATGGAATCGTGGATCCGACAGGTATGATTGGCCGCGACAGGGGAACCGGCGGCGACCTGCTGCGTGACTGGTTGGGTTACTTCAACGTTGGATGGAAATTTAATGTGGATGTACCTAATGGACTTTATGCCGTAAAAGTATATGTAGGCGACTTTTTAGGCAGTGCGAGAACTACACTAGCCATTGAAGGCCAAGATTATGGAAATGTGAATGCTCCGAGCAAAAACTATACGACAAAGGTAGTTTCGCAGGTTTCTGTTAAAGATGGACAAATGAACTTTAGTTTTGGCGGCTCCACAGCGATCGTGAACGGATTGGAAATCACCCCGATTTTAATAGCACCGTCAGAACTTAAAGTAGATGAAAAATCATTAGATGCTGAAAAGCCATTTGTCACTCTATCCTGGAAAGCAGTCGAAGATGCGGTCAAATATAATGTTTACCGCAAAGTTGTCGGTACAAAAGAATACAACCTAGTTGGCAGCTCCACCACCACATCTTTTACCGATCAAACGGCGGATGTTGGAATGGAATATGAGTATGTTGCAACCACAATCGATAACGCTGGAGTGGAAACGGACCCTTCACTTTCAGTTAAAGTGTCTATGGTGGACCCGGCACAGCCAAAACCGGCTGCACCAAGCAATCTTAAGGTTGGCGAAGTAAATAAGAATGACCTGACCATCACCTGGGACCAAGTGGACGGGGCCATTACTTACAATGTCTATCGTTCCAAAAAGGAAAACGGCACGTTCGAATTGATTGGCAAATCGAAAACCGCTTCGTACAAAGATGAGACTGTTTTAACGACGATTCCTTACTTCTATAAGGTTGCTGCCGTTAACGCAGGTGGTATTTCTGAACAATCAAAAGTATTAAAAACACCTGCGGTCACAAAGCTGAAAAGGCAAATGGAAGAGCTTGACCGAGCTCCTGTTGCAATGAAAACGAAAGAAGGAGTATTTGTCAGCTGGAGAATGCTCGGAACCGACCCTGACAGCATCAGCTTTAACGTTTACCGTGACGGAGAAAAAATTAATTCTCAACCAATCACTTCCAGCACCAACTATGTAGATAAAGACGGAAAAGCTGAATCCGCTTATGAAATTCGTGCAGTGATTGACGGCAAAGAACGGAAATCGAAAGATACAACCAGCGTGTTGAACCAAAATTATTTTGATATTCCGCTTAAAAAGCCGGCAGATGGGGTAACTCCACTTGGTGACCCATATTCCTACCGTGCCAATGATGCCAGTGTAGGCGACTTAGACGGTGATGGAAAGTATGAGTTGGTGCTAAAATGGGATCCAACCAACTCCAAGGATAACTCACAAGCAGGTTACACAGGCAATGTTTATGTGGATGCATATGAAATGGATGGAACGTTTAAGTGGCGGATTGATTTAGGCAAAAACATCCGCGCCGGCGCTCACTATTCACCATTCTTGGTTTACGACTTTGATGGAGATGGAAAAGCAGAGATTGTCTTTAAAACCGCGGATGGAACGATTGACGGTAAAGGCAATGTCATTGGGAGAGCCGATGCTGACCACCGCAACAGCTCTGGTTACGTCCTTCAAGGCTCGGAATACTTGACTGTATTTGAAGGAGAGACTGGTAAAGCCATCAATACCATTGACTATGAACCGCCTCGCGGGGATGTTGCAGCCTGGGGAGACTCTTACGGAAACCGTGTGGACCGTTTCTTGGCAGCAGTGGCGTACTTAAATGGTGAAACCCCAAGCATCATTATGGCACGCGGATATTATACGAGAGCTGTGCTTGCCGCGTACACATTTAAAGACGGCAAATTGACTAAGCAATGGGTATTTGACTCGAACGCTGAAGGTAACGGGGATTATGCAGGACAGGGATACCATAACTTAAGCATTGCTGATGTCGATCACGACGGTAAAGATGAAATCAATTACGGTGCGGCTGTCATTGATGATGATGGAACCGGCTTATACGCAACTGGCTTGGGACATGGAGATGCCCAGCATGTGAGTGACCTTGACCCTACACGACCAGGGCTTGAAGTGTACGCCGTGCATGAGCACAGTGATTTGTATGGTTATGAAATGCACGATGCAGAAACCGGTGAAGTCCTTTGGGGCACATACACAGGCGAAGATACAGGCCGCGGATTGGCAGCCGACATTGACCCAAGATATCCGGGAACAGAAGCATGGGCCATTAATGGTGAATGGAACAGTACCGTTGGCGGACTCTATTCCGCACAGGGCAAAAAAATCTCTGAAAACATTCCATCCAGCAACTTTGCCATCTGGTGGGACGGAGACCTATCCCGTGAACTGCTTGACCACAAATGGGACGATGCCAGCAAAACAGGTGTTGGAACCATCGACAAGTGGGATTATAAAAATAATAAGTTAGTCAACATTTTAACGGCTGATGGAACCCAGTCCAATAACAGCACAAAAGGCAATCCTGTCCTTCAGGCTGACTTGTTCGGTGACTGGAGAGAAGAGGTTATCTGGAGAACAGACGATAGCAGTGCCTTAAGGGTATACATGACAACGGATGAGACAGAACATCGTATTTACACGTTAATGCATGACCCTCAGTATCGTTTATCGATCGCATGGCAAAACGTCGGTTATAACCAGCCGCCGCATACTAGTTTCTTCCTAGGAACAGACATGGAGAAGCCGCCTGTACCGAGTATTGACGTAGTGGACTTACCGGATCGTATAGAGCCGGACACCCAACATGAAGTAACGGGTGAGGAACAACAAGGCTGGTTCCATAGTCCGGTTACGGTGAATTTGACTGGAATAGACTGGCAATCTGGTATTAAGGCAACCTACTATTCGTTAGATGGTGCAGGCCAGCAGCAAGAAAATACCATCACGGTTAATCAAGATGGAAAACATGTCCTGGAATACTGGAGTGTCGATAACGCCGGAAATGTTGAACCGAAAAAGTCAGTTTCGTTCAATATTGACCAAACAGGTCCGGAGATTACTTTCTCCGTTGAAGACGGCGCTGTCTTCACAGTGGACCAGCAAATTAGTATCACCTGTCAAGCAGCCGATGCTTTATCTGGAATCGCCTCTTCTACATGTGAGGATGTATCCTTGCCAGCTTATGAACTTGGTTTAGGAAGCCACTCCTTTAAGGCAGAAGCAACCGATGTCGCCGGAAACAGCTCAGCCAAATCTATCACAATCAAGGTAGCGGTTGACTTTGACAGCTTAGGAAGACTTACTAGATTGTTCCTATCGCAAAATGGCAGCGACAGTAAAGTGTTAGATTCCTATGTTGCTAAACTGAACGCAGCTAAGGTATCCCAAGAACAAGGCAACAAGAATGCCAGAGATGGCCAGTTAAATGCCTTTATTAACCAATTGAAGGCCAAAACGAATAAGGACATCAAGGAAGACCAAGCGAAACTATTAATTCAATTAACACAGGAGCTAATGAAATAAAAACAAAACAAAGTCCCAAAGAGTTTCTCTTTGGGACTTTGTTTTATCCTTTCTTAATGCTTCTGTACTCAGTAGGAGAATATCCGATAACTTTTTTAAATATTCTAGAAAAGTAGTAGGGATCCTTTATTCCAACTGATAGAGCAATTTGCTTAACCGTTAACTCAGTTAGGTCTAACATTTGGCAGGAACGATTGATTTTCATTCTCAAAAAATAATCGATAGGAGTATATCCGGTCTCATCTTTAAAAAGATGTATGAGGTGTGGTTTCGATAAACCGGTATATTTTGCTAATTCTTGAAGATTCATAGAACGATCCATTTGATCATTCATATAATTTATGACATTTTCAAAGTTTCTATCATTATTGTTTTGTTTTGTAAATAAAAGACCAATCGAACTCAGCAAATATTTTATGCTCTGTGATACATGGATATGGTGGTTTAAGGAAAATGGTTTTTCAGAAAGTGTATCGAAACAGTGATTAAATAGTTCAATGAATTTTACAAAACCGCTTATTGGGAGTTGAATTGGACCGGATTCAAACCCGAAGCATTCCAGTAATTCTTTCACCTGACTGCCTTTTAGATGGAACCAATAAATGCTCCATGGTTTTTCCTCATCAGCCCCATACCTGTGTGGAGTTCCTTCAGGAATCACAATCAGCGTATTGGATTTTAGTGTGAAATGCTTGGTGTGGTTTATGTCAACCCAACCCTCACCATCACTGCAATATATGAGTATATAAGTGTCGATTCCTTCCGGTCTTTCACGATAGTGGTATTTTGCACGCGGAAAATAACCAATGTCTGTTATGTATAATGGAGAAACTAAAGGATTTTTAACCAAATCCATTAAAATATAATCAGGTAAGACGAATAGTTTCTCCGATTCAAATCCATCCTTCTTTTTATAAATCTCCATTCATGCACCTCATTTATTCATACAGGGAAACCTTCTATTCCTTTATTTTAAAAAGCAATCAGAATATTGTCCATCATTATCAGAACTTTGTTCATTGTTTGCCACTTACTTTCTTTGTAAAGTGGAAGTATCAAAGTGGGGGAGTGAGTGTATTGGAAAGCACGATCCAAAAAGTGCGTGTTTGGGAGGAAAAGAGAGCAATTCCGACATATGGTGTTGGTACCCCGGATAAGAACCCGATGTTCCTTGAAAAAAGAGTCTATCAAGGGAGCTCTGGGAAAGTGTATCCGTATCCGGTCATTGATAAAATTTTGGATGAAAAAAAACTACAGGACTATCAACTAGTCATCTTAGAAAACGAATACTTACATATTGAAATAATGCCTGAAATTGGCGGGCGGATTTATCGAGCGCTTGATAAAACCAATAACTATGATTTTGTTTACTATAATCGCGTTATTAAGCCGGCATTGGTCGGGCTGGCGGGTCCGTGGATTTCAGGTGGAATTGAGTTTAACTGGCCGCAGCATCATCGTCCAAATACCTTTGGACCTGTCGAATATAAAATAGCTGAAAATGGAGACTGGAGTGCAACCGTATGGATAAGTGAAATAGATCGGATGTATGGAACGAAGGCAACAACTGGATTTACCTTATATCCAGGAAAAGCATATTTAGAGGTACACGCACAATTATATAACCGGACACCGCTGCCCCAAACCTTCCTGTGGTGGGCCAATCCAGCCGTTTCGGTAAATGATCATACCCAGTCGGTCTTTCCGCCCGATGTCCATGCGGTTTTCGATCACGGTAAGCGGGATGTATCAAGATTTCCGATTGCAACTGGCACGTATTATAAAATGGACTATTCTGAGGGAGTCGATATTTCACGTTATAAAAATATACCAGTTCCAACCTCCTATATGGCATATAAATCGAAGTATAATTTCGTTGGCGGTTATGATCATGCCAAACAGGCAGGTTTACTTCATGTAGCCAATCATCATGTCTCCCCGGGGAAAAAACAATGGACATGGGGGAATGGTGATTTTGGACAGGCTTGGGATCGAAACCTAACCGATGAAGATGGACCTTATATTGAATTAATGACAGGAGTATATACTGACAACCAGCCAGATTTTTCATGGCTGCACCCTTACGAGGAAAAAAACTTTAAGCAATATTTCATGCCGTACAAACAAATCGGTGTGGTAAAAAATGCATCGATTGATGCCGCTGTTAATTTGGAAATCAACCAGTTTACAAACCATGCTTCTGTGTCCGTTTATACGACTTCTATTTTTGACAGTGTCATAATTGAACTAAAAAGTAACAACTATGTTTATCTAAAAAAAACTGCTAGTTTATCACCCACAAACATCTTCCATGCAGAAGTACCATTGGTAGAAGGGGAGAAGGAGCATGATTTGCTGGTTTCAGTGAAGGATGGAAATGGAAAACTGCTTATTTCTTATCAGCCTGAGGAAAAGAAAATTGAGGAAATCCCAGAAGCCGCCAAGCCAATTTCCTCTCCTGAAGAAATAAAAAGTATAGAAGAATTATATCTTGCGGGACTACATTTAGAGCAATACCGTCATGCTACCTTTAATCCTGAGGATTATTATCAAGAAGGGTTGAAACGTGATCCTCAAGATATACGAATTAATGTAGCCTATGGAACATTACTGCTGCGAAAAGGTTTATTCTCGGAGAGTGAAAAACATTTCCGAACGGCCATAGCAAGGTTGACAGGGCGAAATCCCAACCCGTATGATTCGGAAGCGTACTTTCAGCTTGGGTTATCACTTAAACTGCAAGGAAAATTACAAGAAGCATTTGCGGCATTTTATAAGTCTATTTGGTCCTCAGCTTGGCAGGATGCTGGCTACTTTTCGCTGGCGCAAATTGCGGTACAGCAGGGATATTTGGAAGAAGCGTTTGATTTAATTGAAAAATCTCTTTGCCGTAATACCGGCAATTTAATGGGCCGTCATTTAAAAACTGCAATCCTTAGAAAGCTAAATCGGCTAGAGGATGCTAAAAAGTCCGCGCTGGAAACACTTGAAATCGATATCGCCGATTTTGCCGCATATAACGAACTGTACTTAATCTATTCGGAGTTAGAGCAAACAGAGAAGGCACAAAAAGTATTGGAAGAACTTCGCAGGTTAATGCGTGACGATATCCAAAATTATCTTCATTTAACAGAAGATTACGAAGGTGCGGGCCTATATAATGAAGCGATACAAGTCCTTCATAGATTGGTTCCGAATGAACATAGTGATGTGTACCCAATCCTACACTATTGTTTGGGGTACTTATATGCCAAGCTAAATGACGAAGAACAGGCGGCAAACTATCGAAAAGCCGGTAATCTGTCAAATTCTGATTATTGCTTTCCGAATACTTTATTTGAAATGAAAGTATTGGAAGCAGCTATAGGTTCAAACTCAATAGATGATAAAGCACATTATTATTTAGGTAACTTGCTTTATGATAAGAAACGGTATCGGGAGGCAGTGGTACACTGGGAAGCCTCAAGGAAAGCAAATCCAAATTTTGCGACAGTTCACCGTAATTTAGCACTCGCTTATTATAATAATTGTAATGACCCACAAAGAGCGCTGGCTTCATTAGAAACAGCATTTGCTTTAAACCAATCGGATGCACGTGTATTATTCGAATTGGACCAGTTGCACAAGAAGTTAGGGTTTGCCCCAGAAGATCGTTTTGAGCATTTGCACCGCTACTTATCTGTTGTAGAAAAAAGAGATGATCTTTATCAGGAATATATCAGTCTATTAAATTTACAAGGACACAGTCAAAAAGCAATCGAGTTGTTGGATAAGCGCAACTTCCATCCATGGGAAGGCGGGGAAGGCAAGGTTACAGGGCAATATGTCCTTGCCCATATTCAACTCGCAAGGAAGTTCATTTCGGTACAAAGATTCGATGAGGCCATTCAATCATTGAAAGAAGCCCTTGTGTATCCACCTAACTTAGGAGAAGGAAAACTGGCAGGGGCTCAAGAAAATAATATTTATTATTATCTTGGCTGTGCATATGAAGGTTTGAACCATAAGCAAAAAGCAGAGGATTGTTTTACTAAAGCTACACTTGGAATGGATGAACCAGCAAGTGCCATGTATTACAATGATGCCCCGCCAGATATGATATTTTATCAAGGATTATCCTGGTGGAAGTTAAAGAACCCTGAGCAAGCAAAACGTAAATTTAATAAATTGATTGATTATGGGGAAAGGCATTTATTTGAAAAACCAAAAATTGATTATTTTGCTGTATCTCTTCCAGACTTCCTAGTTTTTGAGGATGATTTGAAAAAAAGAAATGAAATCCATTGCCGCTATATGAGAGCACTTGGTCTTATTGGTTTAAAAAGACTGGCGGAAGCAGAAGAGGAGTTAAAAAGAGTATTAACTTTGGACCCAAATCATCAGGGAGCAATATGGCACAAGGAATTTAATTTTTAGATCGGAGGAATGTTTTTTGTTCGAAACTCATAAAAAAGGTGTTCGTAATCGCCTATCTCTTAATGGCACTTGGCATATTCTTCTCGACCCGGAAGACAAGCTATTGCCGGGAGATATATTCAATCATAAAGGAAACAGCCAAATAAATATCCCGGGTTCTTGGGAAGAACAAGGCTTTGGACAGCCATCCAAACATAATCCAATCGGTGCTTGGAAAAAGGAACGTGAATATGTTGGAACAGCTTGGTATTCAAGGAAAATCTACATTTCTGAAGAAATGAAGGACCAATCCATTAAATTAGTGTTACGCGGCGTTCGTTGGATTACAAGAGTATATATTAACAATCAACTTGCCGGCGAAGGCGAAAGCCTAATCAGTGATCATGTTTTTGATCTTACAAACTATTTAACTTTCGGTCAGGCCAATGAAATAGTCATCTATGTGAATAATGAAATGAGGTATCCTCTACATGAAAGCCATATTCATTCCTACCATACAGCGACAAACTGGGGGGGCATTACGGGAGGCGCTTTTTTAGAGACCACCCATAAAACAAGTATCGAAACTGTAAAGTATCAATCTGATCTGGAGAATCAAAAGGTTGAATTCGAAATAGAAATAAAAAATTCAGCTCGTTTAGAACATGATAGTTTTCTAGCGTTTAACATTTATACTGGAGCGGAAAAACTGGAAGTACAGCACATCGAACCACTGGCGTTAACCAAAAGCAAAATGACAGTCTCACTTCCTTTTTGGGATGAAGTTCACTATTGGGACGATGATCATCCCTATCTTTATAAAGTCACTGTCGATTTGATAGAATCTGAGACCATTGTGGATCAGTTTGAACTCTCTGTAGGTATCCGGAAAATAGAAACCAAGGGGAAAACCTTTTTAATCAATAATCAGCCTACATTTTTACGGGGATATGTGGACTGTTGCATATTCCCACAAACTGGTTACCCAAGCTGGGATAAAGAACATTATCGCAACCAATTTAAAACCGTTAAGGAGTATGGATTCAATCATGTCCGCCTGCATGGATGGACTCCGCCAAAACCGTTTTGGGATGCAGCTGATGAAGAAGGGATGCTCGTCCAAACTGAATTGCCTCATTGGTCTTTCTTTTATAAGGAACGGGGAAAAGAACCAAATTCGGAAGTGCATCAATTTTTAACAAGAGAGCTTAAAAGAATCATTGATACATTACAGGTACATCCATCCTTTGTTTTATTGTCTCTAGGTAATGAATTAATTAGTGCAGAAGGCCATGAAGCACTGAATGAGCTGGTACGGTTATGCAGGACTCTTGATCCTACACGGCTTTATACAGACAACACTGGCTTTGGCCATCTGCCGCCGAATGACCGCGAAGGTGACTATTTCATTCCGACCTTAAATCATCATAAACCGATTACAATTGACTATGCAGGGACTCCAAATACTTATGAAGATTATCATATGATTACGATGCAAGCTTCTAAACCACTGATTGGGCACGAGCATGGACAATTTACCATGTATGTTCGTCCCGAGGAGCAAGATAAGTATAAGGGAATTTTGCAACCGCACTGGCTTAAAACGACAATGGAAACATTAGAAAAGAAAAATCTGCTTAATCGAATGCATGATTATATTGCGGCATCCGGAAAGCTCCAAGCGAGAGCATATAAGGAAAACATTGAAAGAGCAAGAAGAACATCCGGTCTTGCTGGGATTCAACTATTAGATATAAGGGACTTCCCTGGTCAAGGTCACGCGACAACTGGTGTTTTAGATGTTTTTTGGGATAATAAGGGAACGATTACACCTGAAGAGTTCCGGGCCTTCAATGATGATGCCGTCCTGCTGATGAGAAGCTTTGAACGAACACTGTATGCAGGCGAAAGGCTTCAAGTCGATATAGATTTATCTAATTATAGTAAGTTTGACTTCGCAGGTTGTACACTGCAATGGGAAGTAGTCACAGGTCAAGCCGTTTATCAAACTGGGGCGATCATCATCCCTGAGGCCAAATCAGGCGAAATAACATCACTAGGAAGAATCCAAGTGGCAACCCCTGCGGATGAGAGTCTGCCACTAACATTGAAAGTCATGCTCAGGTCGGAAGAAAAAACTTTAAAGAACGAATGGGAGTTTTGGACTTACAAACGAGCTGTTCTGCACAAAGAATCAAAAAGAATCTGGACAGACGTTCAAGAGTTAAGGACTTCTCTGTTTGGCGCAAAGTTTGCAGGGAAAATTGGATTTGATGGCTTTAGTTATAAGGGAGCAAAAGACATTGATTTGGCCGTGTCAGACCATTTGTCTCCAGAATTGTTGCAATTCCTTCTAGACGGGGGCAAAGCGTGGATTATCGCCAAAGAAGGAAATCAATTCGATGAAGTGAAAACAAGGTTTCTGCCGATCTTCTGGAATTATGTTTGGTTCCCATCGCAGGTTGGGACGACCATGGGGATGATTATTCATGATCATCCATCTTTAAAAAATTATCCGCATGATGGAACCTCGAACTGGAATTGGTTTTATCTAGTTGACCGTGCCGTCGCCCTCAATCTAGATACGGTTCCGCAAGTCGAACCGATTGTAGAGGTTATTGACAATCATAACCGTGGAAAACATTTAACCTATTCTTATGAGGTCAATATAGGAGAAGGCAAGCTATTTGTCACAAGTTTTAATATATTGCCATATTTAAAACGACCCGAAGCGGAGGCACTTTTGCATCAATATATTAATTATTTAATGAGTGAAAAATTTACCCCGACTTCGACGTTAACGGTTGGTGAACTGCTTGGTTTATTTAAGCTTCAAGGAACGTGGTAATTTTTTTGATGTAAGTGTTAGATTGAATCCAAATAAGGAGAAACACATTCATGTCTTTATATAAGGTAAATCTTGAGGGGGTCAAAAAAGAAATCTATTCAGGTCACCTTCAAATGGGCGGCAGCAATCCTCAAGGAGAAGAAATCAGCTTTAGCAATTATTACATGATGGTCAATGGAAAACCCTATTTTGGGATTGTCGGTGAATTTCATTATGGCCGTTATCCCTATCGCTATTGGGAGGAAAGCATCCGCAAAATAAAAGCTGGCGGGGTCAATCTTTTGGCTAGTTATGTTATTTGGAATTACCACGAAGAAGAAGAAGGCCAATTTGATTGGACTGAAAATAATAATCTACGTTATTTTGTCAACTTATGTGGAAGAAATGACATGAAAGTCATTTTAAGAATTGGACCATTTGCACATGGTGAAGTGAGAAATGGCGGCATTCCTGACTGGTTATATGGCCGTCCCTTTGATATTCGTTCCAATGATCCTGAATACTTGCATTATGCCAAAAGATGGTACGATGAAATCGGGAGACAGGTACAGGGGCTATTGTACAAAGATGGGGGACCGATTGTTGGTATTCAATTAGAAAATGAATATATGCATGCAGGTGCGCCTTGGGAATTAGCCTATAAACAAGGTACCTATATGACAGCAGGGCGTGATGGTGCTGCACATCTAATCGAGTTAAAAAAATTGGCCACTGGAGCAGGTCTTATACCCGCCTATTTTACAGGGACGGCCTGGGGCGGGGCAGCGATTATAGAACATAATATGCTGCCAATGCTTGCGGGATATGCCTTTACACCATGGAATCCAGATGAAAATTATGTACAGCCTCCTACAAAAGAATTTCTTTTTAGGGATTTACACACTAATCAGAATGATAATAACGAGTACCAACAGAATGATTATCCGCTTGCGTATTGTGAGATGGGTGGAGGCATCCAAATCACTTATAATCATAGACCTGTAGTACCGCCAGAAAGTGTTGAAGCCATGACGGTAGTGAAAATCGGGAGCGGCAGTAATTTGGTAGGGTATTATATGTATCACGGCGGATCGAACCGCATCGGCAAACATGGATATATGAACGAGTTTACGGTTCCAAAAATTTCTTATGATTTTCAGGCACCGATTCGGGAGTTTGGTCAACTAGCAGATTCTTATCGCTATTTACGATCGTTATTTATGTTTCTCCACGAGTTCGGAGATCAGTTGGCACCAGGAAAAACCGTTGTTCCGTATAATCCTGAAAAAATCCAGCCTGAAAATACCAAAGATCTGCGTTATAGTACTAGAGTGCACAATGATTCAGGTTTTATATTTTTAAACAATTACCAAGACCATGTAGAAATGCGGGACATGAAAGATATTGAATTTGAACTCAAACTAAATAATGAAACACTGGTGTTCCCTTATCATGGGGGGATGACTCTTAAGAAAAATAAATGTGCCATACTTCCTTTTAACCTAGACTTAAATGGTTTAACTCTCAATTATTCTACATGTCAGCCCCTTACGAAACTCGACCTAGATTGGGGTGCCCATTACTTCTTCTATGAACACCAGGGAATGGGGGCGGAATACTGCTTTAAGGAAGCACAACTAGGAAACTATGAATGTCTTGGTGCTGATATTGTTCAAGTAGCAGGTAAAGTGATTATAAAAACTATTTCAGGATTAGATACCGAGATTGTTCTTACAGGACCAGTTGGCAAAAAAGTAAAAATAACTACTTTGACTAGGGAACAAGCATTGAATTCTATTAAACTCGATTTATGGGGGCAAAATCGGCTGTTTATTAGTAAAGCCGATCTTACCTTAAGCAATGGAAACTTGGAGGTTGTCTCAAGAAATCATCGAATATCATTGGATGTTTACCCTGGGGTCACTCATGATTTAAAACTATCAAGAGGCATCTGTATAAAGGGGAAAACTGGTATTTTTGATCAGTATGAAATCGAGCAGGTCAAAAAAGAGGTACAGCTCAAAACAAGAAAAGCTGGCGATCATCGCCTTGTTATTGAGTTTGGTCATGATTTACTTGATGGTCTCAACGATGTCTTTTTAGAGATTGATTATGTTGGTGATACCGGGAATGCCTTTATTGACGGGAAACTAATCAATGATCATTTCTATAATGGATTGCAATGGGAAATTGGCTTAAAACGTTTTGAATCAGAAATTATCAACAAAGGGATGTATTTATTCATTTCACCGCTCCGTAAAGGGAAAATGATAAAACATGTTAACCAAGCATACGTTGAAACCTTCGATGGGGAAGAAATAGCCAACATTCGGGATGTGAGAGCTATTCCGGAATATAAAGTCTTAGCAAGTATTTAGTGAATTGATCTAGCCTTTTACTTATGGGTAGAAGGTTCAGACTGTCGACAAATCCGAAAGAATTCGGGTTTGCCTGCAGTCTTCTTTTGTTCTTTTTATGGGGGCTGTTGATTTGCGCTCCAGGCGCTTCGCTTTCCGCGGGCGTTGCGGTGAGCCCTCCTCGGCGCAAAGCGCCTGCGGGGTCTCCCCTGCTCCGTACTCCCGCAGGAGTCTCCGCGCCTTCCGCTCCAATCAACAGGGCAAATAACTAAGATTACCTACATATTACCTTTTTTGTATAATCAAGTATATACATTTTTATGACAATCTGAGCCTTCTACTTATGGGTAGAAGGTTTTTAACTTTTAAACTGAAATACTTTATGTTCTTTGGCAGCAGCATCCGCTCGAAACAGCTGTCTAAAATAATTGAACATTCAATAAAGGTTATCTGAATTTATAAAATCAGAAATTTGCCCACTATATCCGAAAGTTGACACCTTACAATATATCTAAAGATTATTTATCATGGTTGTAAGCGTACACAAGTAAGGGGTTGAAAAATAATGTTGACACCAATAAAACCGGTAAAAAAGCCAAGAGTTGGTTTATACACGATTGGTCTGCAAGCCTATTGGAACCAATTTCCTGGTTTAAAAGAAAGACTTATAGAATACGGTAAGTTCATTGAGTCTAAAATGTCACGTTACGGGGAAGTCTATAATTATGGATTAGTAGATACGGAAGTGGAAGCCAGGCGTGCCGGGGAATGGTTTAATGAAAAAAACGTAGACATTGTCTTTTGCCACTCCGGCACCTATTCGACTAGCTCTGCCATACTTCCTGTCCATCAAATCTGCAAGGCCCCTGCTGTCGTCTTAAACCTGCAGCCCACCGAAAGAGTCAATTATGAATCCACCACAACAGGGGAGTGGCTCGCTCATTGCGGTGCATGCCCGACACCTGAGATTGCCAATGCATTCAATCGGAGCGGTATTAAATTTAGAGTGGTCAATGGGCTGTTAGGACTGGACTATACGCCTAAAATCTCGCTAACCAATGAGAAAACCAATGAGCGGAAAGAGGCAATTCGTGCATGGCAGCAGATTGAGGATTGGATTCGGGCAGCCTCCGTACCAAGAACGCTGAGACACAGCAGGTTCGGCTTTTTGGGGAATACCTACAGCGGAATGCTGGATATGTACAGTGATTTTACTATGATCCAGGCGCAGACGGGAATACATGTGGAAATATTGGAAATGTGTGATTTGGACAGTTTGGTAAAGCAGGTAACTGAAGTGGAAGTAAAGCGGAAAATGGACGAAATCAACGAGATTTTTGAAATCAGCGGAGACTCCCCATCCGATCCGATCGCCAAAAAGCCAACGGTTGAACAAATGGAGTGGTCCTGTAGAGTGGCCGCAGCACAAGAGAAGTTAGTACGTGAGTATGATTTAGATGCGCTCAGCTATTATTATCATGGTGCCCCAAACAGCGAATATGAGAAACTGCAAGCCGGCTTTATAGTCGGTCATTCCCTGTTGACCGCCAAAGGAATTCCATGCTCTGGCGAAGGTGACTTTAAAACGGCGATTGCCATGAAAATCTGTGACATTCTTGGAACAGGAGGCAGTTTTTCAGAAATCGTCGTCGTCGATTATGTAGATGAAACCATCTTGTTGGGACATGATGGTCCTTTTCACATTGCGATCTCCGATGGTAAGCCAATACTAAGGGGTATGGGGCTTTACCATGGAAAGCAGGGTACTGGAGTTTCAGTAGAAGCAAAGATAAAAACAGGCTCAATCACCACGCTGAATGTAACCCAAACAGGTGATGGAAGGCTTAAGCTGATTATCAGTGAGGCCGAATCCACAGATGGGCCGATTATGCGAATTGGCAATACGCAAACCCCGGTTAAGTTTAAAGAACATCCAGATATTTATATGGAGAAATGGTTCAATGAGGCGCCAACCCACCATTGCGCCATGTCAATTGGTCATAATGCGTCCTTGTTCAACAAAGTGGGAGATCTATTAGGCGTACGGACTGTAACTCTATAAAACTTTTGAAATTTGCAAGGTGTCGGCTAAAAACCGGCACCTTTTTCCTATTTTATACGAGTAATCAGGGTGAATGTGGTAAAATTAGTATAATCTAAATCTTCTAATAAATCGGATGGGATATTGGATGATGAAAAGAAGAGTCTCTCTGTTCCTTTTATTGATTCTTTTCCTTGCGGGTTGCAGTCAAAAGCCTGCTTATGAAATTGTATATTCCAGTGGAGAGGTGAAAACCCAGAGTGAAACAAACGAAAAAAGGCAGGTAACGATCGCATTGGTTCCTAAGTTAGTCAACATTCCTTACTTTAATGCAGTGGAAGAAGGGGCCATTGAAGCCGGGGAAGACCTTGGGGTACATGTCATTTACCGAGGGCCTGCTGTCGCGGATGCAGACCAGCAAATCAAAATTATCAATGAATTAATCAATGAAAAAGTCGATGTCATTGCTGTTTCTGCCAACGACCCCGATAAATTGGTCCCAGTCATGAAAAAGGCCCAAAGCCAAAATATAAAGGTGATTACATGGGATGCGGACACCCACTCAAGTTCTAGAGAACTGTTCATCAACATGGTTGACCCTGAGACACTGGGAAGGCATTTGATGGATACGCTAGCCTGGAATGTGAATGAGGAAGGGGATTTTGCTATTATTACCGGTGCAGAATCAGCGGCAAATTTAAATGTCTGGTTAAACTGGATTAAAATCCAACGAAGAGAATATTATCCGAAAATGAACCTTGTCGAAGTGACAGCATCAGATGATGACCCACATAAAGCCTATATCCAGGCTAAGCAGCTTTTAGCGGAATATCCGAATTTAAAGGGGATCATTGGGAATTCTTCCGTTGGCCCTCCTGCCGCAGCCCAAGCTGTAAAGGAAGCGGGGAAGTCAGGGAAAGTCGCAGTGGTGGGTTTATCTCCGCCTAACCCAATGAATGAATATTTAAAAATAAACGCTGCCCAAGTTGTGACCCTTTGGAGCCCCAAAAAGCTTGGCTTTCTGACCGTAGCCATTGCGGCCAACCTTATAGAGGGAAAAAAGCCATATGATCGTCAAGATATCCCGCAAGTTGGAAAAATCAGTGTAAAGGACGATATGGTCATCATGGGAGAACCCATTGATTTTACAAAGGAAAATGTGGATCAGTATGATTTTTAAATGGAAGCAAGTCAAAAATCATCGATTAATGACCAAATTAATTGTCACCTATATTTTCATTACTGTCATACCAATGGCTTTAATTGGCCTTACCGCCTATAATCAATACACAAAATCGATTGAAGAACAGGTAGGGGAGAATATTCCCAAACTCCTCGAACAGGCACATGAACAGATTAATGCCTACCTGAATGATATAAGGCAGCTTCCCGATCTCCTCTATAATTCTGCCCAAGTAATTGAGGTTTTGAGAAAGGATACGTTTCAAACTAATTCCTCCCTTTTGCAGGATCAGTTTATCGTCAATAGCTATTTAACCAAAACCTTTATTAATGGCGGCAATCCGGACATATTAGGGGTGTTTATTTTATCTAAAAATCGGTTGTTTCAAAGTTCCAAAGTGTCCTATACGGGGTTTGAGAGTATTGCCTTGCCATATGGGCAAGATATGGATTTAAATGGGAAGCAAGCCATCATTCTTCCGAATCAAACCAATCTTAGGTTTAAAGATGCCCCTCCTTACATTCTTTTAATGCGGCAGATTACCGATACAGAAAATCGGATGAATCTCGGTACCATGTTTATTGCTGTAGATATGTCTTCGTTTAAATCAATTTTCGAAAAAATAAACACCAAACAGCAAGCGCAAATTTCCCTCATGACTAATACTGGATATATCATTTATCACTCCAATTTGCAGTATATTGGTCGGATAAACAAACATCTGGCCGACTATCCCAAAATTAACGGCAGCTTTAAAACAACAAATGAAGACGAGAACAGGCTAATCAGTATTAGCAGAACAGGTTCTGAAGACTGGATTCTGGAACAGAGTATACCGTTGAAAAACTTAACAGAACGAACGGATTTAGTTCGTAATACGACCATTATTGTCTTTGTCCTCGTTGTCTTATTAAGTACGATTATCTCGATTTTCTTAGCCTGGAATGTATCAAGGCCAATTCATCGATTAACCAGTCTAATGAAAAAAGTGGAAAAAGGAGACTTTGATGTGGACTTGCCCATCGAGAGCAGTGATGAGGTAGGGATGCTGGCTAAAAGCTTTAATTCTATGGTTCTGGAGATTAAGGATTTGATTAAACAAAACTATCAAATCAAATTACAGCAAAAGGAAGCCGAGCTTTATGCACTCCAATCGCAAATTAATCCGCATTTTATGTACAATACCTTAGAAACGATTGGGATGGCGGTTGAGGAGGATGAAGAGGAAACAGTCGTTGAAATGGTCTCGTTGCTTGGGAGGATGCTTAGGTATTCCATTAGCAATAAAGAAAAAGTGGTGACCATTGATCAAGAGGTTCAGCATATGCAGGATTATTTAACCATTCAAAAAATAAGGTTCGAGGATCGAATTGAATTTTACATTTATGAAAAAATTGATACAAACAAATATCTGACGCCAAAGTTTATCCTGCAGCCAATCGTGGAGAACGCCATTAAACACGGCCTCGACCATCAGCAGAATTTTAGAATTGAAATCTTTATCTCAAGTCAGATGAACTTAGTAAAAAACAGAGAAGAAGTACTTTTTAAGATTATTGATAATGGTCCTGGTATGCCAAAAGAAATAGTAACACAACTAACGAATGAACTGGAATCTGACCCATTAGGGAAACGTGATGCCAGATTTGGACTGATCAATGTTCATGGACGATTAGCCATGATGTTCGGTGAACAATACGGATTAAAGATTGAAAGTCAGATGAACCAAGGTACGGAGGTCATCATTGTCATTCCATTAATGAAGCTGGAAAATCTGGGTATAAAAATGGGCGGGGGTGGTGAGGGTGAAGACGAGAAAAATTAGAACCATTGTTGTAGATGATGAAAACAGAATTAGAAGAGGGATTGAGAGGTTAGTAGTATCGTGCGGTGAGGAATTTGAAATTGTCGCCAGTTTCAATAGTGGGCAGGAGTGCTTGCAAAAGGCCAATATTCCTTTTGATTTATTGATTACCGATATTAAAATGCCAGGCATGGACGGGTTGGAATTAATAAAGGAAATGAGAATGAAGGCAGACTTTGAAGCGATTGTCATTAGCGGATTCAATGATTTTAAATATTTGCAGGGTGCCATACGCGAGGGGGCCGTTGATTATATGGTAAAACCCCTGATGCGAAAAGAGTTCCGCAGTCAGATGGAAAAGATAAAAGAGAAAATACAGCATAAATGGGAGATGGAAGAGGAAGTTAATTTTCAAATCAACCATGTAAAACAGATTCAAAGATTGAGTGAATTGACTAGAGGGGAAGATATCGATCTTTCCGAGATGGAGTGGACAAAAGAATTTCGAAGCGGCAATTTCATACTATTATTTGTTTCCAAAGACACTGATTCAGGGTTAAAGCCAGTTGCACCTGTTGCTTGGATTAATAGAATGGAGGACGAAATAGCCAAGGTACTGTATGGGCTTTATCAGGGGACAAAAATATCCTACTGGTATTGGAAGGGAGATTTGTCTTCCTATTGGCTGTTGCTCCACAGTGAAACAGAAGAAAATATACAGGAGTTACTTCTAGCCGAAAAGCTGCTGTCCGTGTTGAAATATACGATTCGCACATCAGGTACGATTACGGTTAGCAAAATGTTTGAGGACCTTGCTTTGCTTCCAAATATACGGGATCAGCTTCTTTCTTTACTTCCATTTCGTCTCATTTATGGAGGAAATCAAATCTATACCTTTGCTCTAATAGAAAAGCACCTTTTGCGACATGAAACGAACACGAAAGAGTTGGATATATTAGTTAGCAAACTATTGCATGCTCTTGAGCGTTTGCAAAGGGAAGAAGCATTTTTATTTCTGAATCAGTATCTAAAAGAATTGGAAAAATTAGTTTCGCCGGAAGAAATGGAACGAAATATCCAATCACTATCAGTACAGACTGTTAATCTTTTGCTAAAAAATGCAAGTGGAAAAGACGAGGTCTTTTTAATTCAAGAAGGGCTGCAGTTGACGAAACGGTCATCCAATTTTGCAGGTTTAAAGAATAATATAAAAGTATGGCTGCAAAAAGTATGGACAATTTTAGAAAGGGATAATCAGCAAGGAACTTTTGACCCTGTTGAAACAGCCAAGAACTGGATTGCCAATCATCTTGGAGAGAGTCTAACCATTGAAAAAATTGCGAAGATTATTCATTTGAATCCTACCTATTTTTGCGAGTGTTTTAAGAGCCAAACGGGAGAGACAGTATTGGATTTCGTGACAAGGCTGCGATTGGAAAAAGCGAAGGAACTGCTAGTCTCAACCGATTTAAAAATCTATGATATCGCTCAACAAGTCGGTTATAGTGATACCAAGTATTTCAGTAAATTATTTAAAACATATTTTGGAGAAGTCCCGTCCAAGTTTAAAGATAAGGCCAAATTCACCTCCTAACCTCTGGTTAAGAGGTTTTTTTTTGGAGAATTGCCGAAGGTTGACACCCATAACCGAAAGTTATCGCCTTTTCTGTAAAGGGGGGAATGAGTAAATTATATGTAAGCGGATTCAATAACCATACCTAGACGATATGCATTTGAAAGCACAAGGTTAGGAGTGAAATAATGTCAGAATATGTGCTCGAACTGAAGGGAATCACCAAAACCTTTCCCGGTGTTACGGCGCTCGATCACGTTCAGTTTCAATTAAAACCTGGCGAAATCCATGCCTTAATGGGAGAAAATGGGGCGGGAAAATCCACTTTCATTAAGGTCATTACTGGGGTGCACCAGCCTGATGCCGGGACAATTTTTCTAAATGGCCAAGAAGTGGAGATACGGAATCCCAAAGAAGCAAAAGCTCGAGGAATAGCGGCGATTTATCAGCATGTGACTTGTTATCCGGATTTAAGTGTGACTGAAAATATCTTCATGGGGCATGAAAAAGTCCAGAAAGGGACGAAGAGGATTCGTTGGAAAGAGATGCATGAAGAGGCTAACCTGCTTTTAAAGGAACTTGGCGCAAAATTTGATTCAAAAGCGACTATGGGAACACTGAGCGTGGCCGAACAGCAAATTGTGGAAATTGCCAAAGCCCTTTCGACAAACGCCAAAATCATCATCATGGATGAACCGACTGCTGCGTTAACCCGGAATGAAAGTGAGGAGCTATATCGCATCACCGAAAAACTAAGGGATCATGGCACTTCTATCATTTTTATTTCCCACCGTTTTGAAGATATGTATCGGCTTGCCAGCAAAGTGACCGTATTTCGAGATGCTAAGTACATTGGGACTTGGGGCATTTCTGAGATATCCAATGAAAACTTGATTGTGGCCATGGTTGGAAGAGAAATTAAGCAGCTGTTTCCTAAACTGGAAGCCAAGATTGGGGAAGAAGTGCTGAGGGTGGAAAGTTTAGGAAGAACCGGATTTTTTGCCGATATATCGTTTTATCTCCGCAAAGGGGAAATCCTTGGCTTAACCGGCCTTGTAGGTGCTGGGAGAAGCGAGGTATGCCAAGCGCTTTTTGGGATAGCGCCCGCAGATAAAGGGAGAATTTTTATCAATGGAAAAGAAACCAGAATTGCTGATCCGCTGGATGCTATGAAACAGGGAATCGGATACTTGCCGGAGGATCGCCAACAGCAGGGGTTGATTTTATCTTGGGGAATTGATAAAAACATTACCCTACCTGCATTAGCCCGTTTATCAAACAAGGGCTGGGTTAACCGAAAGAAAGAAACCGAATTGGCTAGTAATCTTTCAAAAAAAGTAAATGTAAAAACTCCAAGTATTTTTAACTTGGTTAGTTCCCTTTCGGGAGGGAATCAGCAGAAGGTGGCTGTTGCAAAGCTATTGACCTCGGATTTGAACATTATCATTCTTGATGAACCCACAAAAGGGGTCGATGTCGGGGCGAAATCAGCGATCTACGAGATCATTTCTGGTTTGGCCCGTCAAGGCTATGCCATCATCATGGTCTCCTCCGAAATGCCGGAAGTGCTGGGAATGAGTGATCGCATTCTCGTAATGCGGGAAGGAAGGCAGACAGCAGAACTGGAAAAAAGCTCAGCAACACAGGAGGCAATATTAGAAGCAGCCATGTCCAATAAAAATGACAGCGTTATCGATGAAGCGGCTGGTTGATAAAGGTGGGATAAAAATGGCTGAAAAAACTGTAGAAAAAGCTTCCCTAAGTGAGAGAATTTCCAAGTTCAGGGAAGCAGGTTTGCTCTTATTTATCATTATTTTATCGGTTATCGTGCAATTCAGAAACGGTTCTTTTTTAACAATAGAAAACTTGAACGATATGATTACCAACACTGCCATCCTAAGTATCTTGGCGATTGGAATGATGCTGGTGATCATTACAAGAGGCATTGATTTATCCATTGGAGCAACACTTGCATTGGCAGGGATGATATCCGCACTGACGGTAGGAGCCTATCCGAATCTAAATCCGATTTGGGCTGTTGGTTTAGGAATTCTCATCGGATTAGGGTGCGGTGCTGTTCTTGGTCTCATTATTGCAAAGGCTGGCGTTTTGCCCATCATTGCCACACTGGGAATGATGTACATTTTCAGGGGCTTAACCTTTATGGTAAGTGGAGGAAAATGGGTAAGCGCTCATCAGATGCCGGCAAGTTTTAAAGAAATCGCAACAGGCTCTTTTCTGGGAATTAATCATTTGATTCTGATAGCTGTCGTTATGTATTTGATATTTTACTATTTTTTGAATCATACCAGGACAGGAAGACAGATTTATGCAGTGGGCAGCAATCCTGAATCGGCCAAAATCAGCGGTATTCCCCATGATCGAATCATCTGGCTTGTGTACACGTTGATGGGCGGATTGTCAGGTCTTGCCGGTGTATTATGGGTTTCCAAGTTTGCTTCTGCACAGGGGGATACGGCTACAGGTTATGAATTGACAGTGATTGCTGCATGTGTGCTTGGAGGGGTAAACATTGCAGGGGGCTCAGGGAAGATTTCAGGAATCATATTAGGATCTGTCCTTCTTGGCATTCTTAACAATGCTCTGCCGCTTATCAATGTATCACCATTCTGGCAAATGGGCATCCAGGGTTCGATTATCCTGCTTGCTGTAATCTTAAATGCCCTTGTTAAAAGAGGAGTAGACTTGAATGCCCTAATGAGGAGGAAAATTTAAGATGGAGGATCTAAACAAGAAAAAATTCTCGCTGACATCATTTTTCCTTCAATGGGAATGGATGCTCGTCATACTTTTCATCCTAGTTAACATCGTAAATATCAATTTATCCCCTTATTATTTTACCTTCGGCGGTTTAAGAGATGCCACGATGACTTTTCTTGATAAAGCTTTTATCGTATTTCCGATGGTACTGATTATGATCCTTCGTGATATAGACATTTCCGTTGCATCCATCGTTGCACTAGCTTCAGTCCTTATGGGGTATCTGTATTCATTAGGAGTGCCGATGGAACTGGCTGTCGTTATTTGCTTGGCGACAGGCGCTTTGTGCGGATTCATCAATGGTCTGTTAATTGTGAAGTTTAAGGAATTATCGGCGGTTATTGTCACTTTGTCTACCATGATTATCTACCGCGGGATTGCCTATATCATCCTTGAGGATCAGTCCGTCGGTTCATTTCCTGAGTGGTTTGGTTTCTTTGGCTGGGGGTATTTTTACGGAATCCCGTTTATTCTGATAGCATTCGTCATTTTGGCTGTAGTATTTAGTCTCTTGCTGCATCAAACCACCTTTGGACGAAGAATTTATGCGATTGGAAACAATCCGACAGCTACCCGTTTTTCTGGAGTTCAGGTGGACAAAATGAAACTCATTGTCTTTACTTTAGCGGGTCTCATGTCAGCCGTCACTGCTTTATTTCTGACATCCAGGATGGGAAGTACAAGGCCAAATGTGGCCACAGGCTATGAGCTTGATGTGATTGCGATGGTTGTTTTAGGCGGAATCAGTACCGCAGGAGGAAAAGGCAGAATGTTAGGGGCTGTGATTGCAGTATTTTTAATTGGCTTTCTCCGGTACGGACTTGGATTAATCAACATGCCAGCGCAAGTATTAATGATTATTATCGGGCTGCTGCTCGTTATTGCGGTTATGGTCCCCAATCTGAAGCCAAAGGCAAAAGCCAAAACGAAGGCTTCTAAAAGTCCATCGCATCAGGCTGCTGGATAATCAATTGTTACGAAGCAGTCCTTGACTGTTTGTATAAAACCAAATGAAAAGGGGAGCAAGGGATATGAAAAAATGGGTAATGGTTTTGGTTTCGTTTTTTATGGTATTCTCCGTGCTAGCTGCCTGCAGCCAATCAGCGCCGAGCAGCAGCGGTGAAAAAAGCGGCGGAGGAAGCAAGGATGGCAAGAAGCGGTTTGCGATCATTTTTAAAAACACAGGGAATCCATATGGGGAAAAACAAATGGAAGGCTTTAAGAAGGCGATCGAGGAACAGGGCGATGAAGCCATCTTAAAAGCACCGGACCAGCCAACTGCAGAAGCACAAATTCAAATGATAGAAGAGCTGATTGCACAGAAAGTGGACAGTATTGCGATTGTGGGAAATGACCCTGACGCTTTGCAGCCTGCCTTGAAGAAGGCAATGGATCAAGGAATAAAAGTTCTTTCCTTAGACTCGGCAGTTAATGCCAAAAGCCGTATGGTCCACGTCAATCAGGCAGACCCTGAAAGGATTGGCCGTATTCAAATCCAAGCGATTTCGGAAATGATTGGCGGCAAAGGGCAAATCGCAATCCTAAGTGCCACTTCTCAAGCAACCAACCAAAATACATGGATTGAGTGGATGAAAAAAGAATTAGAGGATTCAAAATATAAAGATATCGAACTTGTAAAAGTAGCTTATGGAGATGACTTGCGAGACAAGAGTGTTTCTGAAACGGAAGCACTGTTAAAATCTTATCCAGACCTTAAAGGCATTATTGCCCCGACAACCGTCGGAATTGCTGCGGCAGGAAAGGTGCTGACAGATAAAGGTTTAAAAGGCAAAGTGAAGCTAACAGGACTTGGTTTGCCAAGTGAAATGGCCGAGTATATCGAAAGCGGTGTCTGTGACTGGATGTATTTGTGGAATCCAATCGACGTCGGCTATCTTTCCGGTTATGCTGCAGAAGCACTTGTAGGCAGCAAAATTACTGGTAAAGTTGGTGATAAATTTACTGCAGGTGATCTTGGCGAAAAAGAAGTCGTTGCAGATGGCGATGGCACGCAAATCATGCTAGGAGATCCATTTAAATTTGATTCTAGTAACATCGCAGAGTGGAAAGACGTATACTAAAAGAATTCTCCCAAAGCCTGCAGAGATTAGGCATTATTTCTGCAGGCTTTTTCATTTAAGGCTCTGTAAAGCGATAGGGTATTTTATAAAAACTCTGCTGATTGGAGCGCCTATTTTATTTTCCAGATCCTTGGATTAAATCATCATGCTGGCAAATAAGGACAATAAATTAGACCAATTAAGTTATAGGAAAAACTCAAATATCTAGTATGATAATAATGTAAGTAAGCGTTTACGACCGAAAGGTGATGATCATGACAAAGTACAGTATTGCCGTAGATATCGGTGCTTCCAGCGGAAGACTTATTTTAGGCTGGCTGGAAAATGGCTCATTAAAACTAGATGAAATTCATCGTTTTGAAAACAAGATTGTCAAAAAAGGTGACCACTATTGCTGGGAAGTTGAGAAGCTGTTCCAGGAAATTAAAAATGGATTAAAAAAATGTTTCGAAATGGGCATTAAACCGGACAGCATTGGTATTGATACATGGGCCGTAGATTTTGTGCTGTTGGATGAAAACGATCAGCCAATTACGGAAGCGGTTTCTTATCGTGACCCCCGGACTGATGGAATGATGGAGGAAGTCTTCCAGCTTATTTCCAAGGAAAGACTGTATTTAGAAACTGGGATCCAGTTCCAAAAATTTAACACCATCTACCAGCTTTATTCTATTAAAAAGAATCATCCTGAAATTCTCGAAAAAGCCAAAACATTTTTAATGATACCCGATTATTTAAACTACCTGCTAACAGGCAAGAAGGCGAATGAATATACCAATGCCACTTCAACGCAGCTCGTGAATGCGTTTACAAAGAAATGGGACCATCAATTGTTGGATGTTCTTGGGATTAATAAGGACATGTTCCAGGAAATCAAAGCACCTAAAACAGTACTTGGAACACTCAGAGATGAATTGGTTTCAGAGCTTGGTTTTGATATGGAAGTTATTCTTCCTGCAACCCACGACACTGGCTCTGCAGTGATTGCCGTTCCAGAACAGGACGGGACGATTTACATCAGTTCCGGCACTTGGTCGCTGATTGGAACAGAAAACTACTTCCCAATCTGTGTCACCAAAGCATTGGATTATAACTTTACGAATGAAGGCGGAATTGACTACCAATACCGATTCTTAAAAAATATCATGGGTCTGTGGATGATTCAGGAAGTGAAACGAAACTATAATGATGAATATTCATTTGCTAGATTCGTAGAGTTAGCGGAAGCAGCAAAGGATTTCAAATCCATTGTTAATGTGAATGATGACCGCTTCTTAAAACCGGACAACATGGTCCAGGAAATTATGAATTATTGTGTTGAAACGGGTCAGCCCATTCCAAGCACACCGGGTGAAGTAGCCAAATGCGTTTATGATAGCTTAGCAGTAAGTTACCAGGATGCAGTAAAAGAAATTGAAGAAATTTTTGAAAAGCAGTTTGAAAAAATTAACGTCATTGGCGGCGGCTGCCAAAATGAAATGTTGAATCAGCTCATCGCGGATGTGACCAATAAGGAAGTCAATGCCGGACCGGTTGAGGCAACAGCGATTGGTAATATTGCTGCTCAATTAATGGCGCTGGGTGAAATCCAAGAAATTAATCAGGCCCGTGGCATTATTAAAGAATCCTTTGAAGTGAAAAAGTATTTACCGGCACAGCCCGTTAAAAATTAAACAAGGAAGGAAGAATAAAAATGTCTGTTAAAGAAAATTATGAACTTGCGAAACAAGCGTATGCTAAATGGGGAATTAACGTTGATGAAGTTCTTGAAACATTAAAAAAGGTTCCAATTTCTATCCATTGCTGGCAAGGCGATGATATCGGCGGATTTGAAGTGAATCAGCATGAATTGTCAGGCGGCATTGATGTAACCGGTAACTATCCTGGCAAAGCCACTACACCTGAGCAGCTAAGAGCTGACTTAGAAAAAGCACTATCCTTGATTCCTGGTAAACACCGTGTAAACCTGCATGCGATTTATGCAGAAACAAATGGCGAAGTAGTAGAAAGAGACCAATTAGAGCCAAAGCATTTTGAAAACTGGGTAAACTGGGCAAAGGAAAACGGACTTGGCTTGGACTTCAACCCAACTCTATTCTCTCATCCAAAATCAGCAGATGGTCTTACTCTTTCACATCCAGATGAAGAAATTCGTGAGTTCTGGATTAACCACTGCATTGTCAGCCGGAAAATTGGTGAGTACTTTGGAAGAGAGCTTGGTACACCTGCCTTAACAAATATCTGGATTCCAGACGGCTACAAGGATGTTCCAAGTGATCGCTTGACTCCAAGAAAGAGATTAAAAGATTCCTTGGATAAGATTTTTTCAGTGGATGTAGACGAAAAATACAACTTGGATGCTGTTGAAAGTAAAGTATTCGGTATCGGATCAGAGTCCTATGTAGTGGGTTCTCATGAATTCTATTTAAACTATGCCATGAAAAATAATAAATTATGCTTGTTAGATACAGGCCACTATCATCCAACGGAAACGGTATCCAACAAAATCTCTTCAATGCTTCTGTTTAGCGAGAAACTTGCTTTGCATGTATCAAGACCTGTACGTTGGGACAGTGACCATGTCGTCATCCTTGATGATGAATTAAAAGAAATCGCTTTAGAAATCGTACGTAATGATGCATTAGACCGTGTGCTCATCGGTCTTGATTTCTTTGATGCCAGCATCAACCGTGTAGCGGCTTGGACAATTGGTACTCGTAATATGATTAAAGCCCTTCTAAATGCTATGCTTGTTCCAAATGAGCAATTAAAGCAGCTTCAAGAAGAAGGCAACTTTACGGAAAGATTAGCATTAATGGAAGAATTCAAGACCTATCCATTCGGCGCTGTTTGGGATTATTACTGTGAGCAAATGGGTGTTCCAGTTAAAGAATCATGGTTAGAAGAAGTAAAAGCTTATGAACAAGACGTTTTATTAAAACGATAATAGGGATTGAAGACTCAATTAGGGACAAATAAAGGCCCAAATTGGGTCTTCTTTTTTTATTAGCACAGACATTAGTGAGGGTTTTCCTTCCACTCAATAAAACGAGGGGATTTCTACAAAATATTGGCGGAATTCTACCAAGTTTTAAGCTATTCTACAAATTTAGGAGTTATTCTACACATTTCCGAGGGGATTCTACAAAAAATGTAAATCAATCCCAAATATAATTGGTTGAGGGGGAATACAGATGATCACCAGCCAATTGATATCAAAGATGATCAGCGAGTTTACGAATATTGGCTTTATACCACCAGTAGGAATTGAAAGGGGTGCTTGGGTGGTTCCAAAATGGAGAGATTCAGCGGCTATCTTGTGTGGAACCACCATTGATAAATATTTTACATTCCACAAGATCTATGATGAGAATTCTATCAAAATACTACGGGAGGCCATCAAACGGATTCAGCCAGATACAAAAGTAGGCTTATCAATGGCCCTATCTGATATTCAGTCCATCCCTGGCGGTAAAATTGGCCGAGAAAAATGGCACAGTTATTTTAAGTAGTATATACCGATGATTGCGGGGGGACGACTTTTTCGGGCTGCAAAATTACACAAGAGAGGTGTATGGGCCAGAAGGACAAGTGAAACCTGCAGAGGATGCGGAACTTACCCAAATGGGATATGAATTTTGTCCTGAAGCTCTAGAAAAAGTGATTCGGAAGGTTGCAGAAGAATGAACGATTCCCATTATGGTTACCGAACATGGGATTGCAACCAATGATGACTCACGGCGAGTCGAATTTATCCGTAAAGGTTTAGATGGGGTGCTAGCTTGCCTAGAAGAAGGATTAAACATTCGGGGTTATCTACACTGGACGACTTTCGATAATTTCGAATGGCAATCTGGATATTCGATGGTATTTGGTCTTATTGAGGTGGATCGCTTAACACAGGAAAGAAAAGTAAAGGAAAGTGGTCGTTATCTAGGAAAAATTGACCAAATGAACTTACTGTTGGCGGATGAGGTTTCCACTTCTCCTGTATTATTCTTGGGTGCCGCAAAAATGAAAGCAAAGAATATCAAGCTACAAAGAGAAGGAATTTTAGTTTAATACGTAAAGTTCAAGCCAATCATCTTCATGTGATTGGCTTGTTAAATTGGGATAACCAGCAATTTGAATAACTTTATGATTTTATGTATTTGTTTTTCAAAAATTTATGTTATATTTAATGTAACAACACATATAAAACAAACACAAAACAACATAAATAAAAACGATTGGCGGAAAAGGGGTATAACAACATGCTTGTAGCAGAAAGGCAAAAGAAGATTGTTGAATTGGTCAATGAACGATTAAGTGTTCGGGTTTCCGAGCTAAGCAAGATTTTCTCAGTTACAGAAGAAACGATTCGCCGTGATCTAGAGAAGCTTGAAAAAGAAAATTTATTAATGCGCAGTCACGGTGGTGCAGTCAGCATTGAAAAAGATAATCAAGGAGAAACTTCGTACCTAGAAAGAGAAATTACCAATGCTGAACAAAAGAAGGCGATTGCAACAGCAGCGGTTAGAACGATTGAACCAGGTGATCAAATTATATTGGATGCCAGCACAACGGCGTGGTATGTCGCAAAGGAACTGCCTGACATGCCGTTAACTGTTCTGACTAATTCTATTAAAGTATCGATTGAACTTAGCAAAAAAGAACAGATTAGAGTGATTTCTACAGGAGGAACTTTGCTAGCCCAGTCACTTTCGTTTGTTGGACCACTTGCGGAGCGATCCCTTGGAATGTATCACGTCAATAAATCATTTCTTTCCTGTAAAGGGGTTCACATGGACCGAGGGCTCAGTGATTTTAATGAATTACAGGCCCTGCTTAAAAAGCAAATGATTGACATCTCCGACGAAAGGATTCTGATGGTAGATTCCAGCAAATTTGGAACAAAGGCTTTTTCGCAAATTGTTCCTATCTCAAAAGTCGATTGTATCATTACGGATTCCAATTTAGATGAAGAAACAATAAGACAACTAGAGGAAAAGAACATAAGAGTATTAATAGCCGATTAAAAAGAAATTCAGACCAATAAAGGTCTGCAGATTGTCGAGAAAGGTTA
>NZ_HG942076.1:194345-297744 GCF_000612665.1 Neobacillus dielmonensis | reverse complement strand
GGGGACGATACCAGGGGGACGGTTCTTGTGGTTCTCTTTATCAACTGATGATATGTGTGGCCATGGGAACTGTCCCTGCGCCATCAATGCCTCCAAAGCAAAAGAGCTACAAGAACCGCCAATGTGGTACGTAGCCAGTAGAACCGTCCCTGTGGTGTCTTCGGGTATTAAGTCTCTCTTGTTTTCATATTTGTTTAATGGGGAATTTTTAAAGGGTGGGTACGGTGTGAAATATACAAAATCGATAATGATTGGACTCATTGTGCTGGTAATTGTGGTTGTGGGATTTGCTTCGGTAACTACTGTCGAATCTGGGAACAGGGGGGTGCTGGTGCAATTGGGAGCCGTTAAGCCGACCATTTTATCGGAGGGTCTTCATTTTAGGATACCATTCGTCCAATCGGTTCAACAGGTTGAGGTTCGTGTCCAGAAGGAAGAAAGTTCCCAGCATCCTCAAAGGATCTTCAAATGGTAACGACAAAGGTCGCTGTCAACTATTCAGTTGATCCCGAAGCGGTCAATAAGCTCTATCAGGAAATTGGAATGGATTACCGCACCCGCATTGTGGACCCTGCCATTGCTGAAGCACTGCAGCTAAAGAAACAAGAAGTCACCCCGGAATTAATTCAATTGAAACAAATCGAAGTCCAAGAAAAAGCCCTGGAAAAATGGGACGGACGCCTCCCGAGCGTCACCGGAGGTGCAACACCATTTATCGATGTTAACGGGCTTGAGAAGCAGTAGATTGTGGTGCCAGTCACACCCCGTATGCCGCCTATTGTTTGATTGAACCATGGGGACGGTTCTATTGGTACCCTCGTGCTTCTTATGGTGTGATTCTAAACTAAGAAAGACAGAATGGAAAGACAGTACACTCATTACGTACCGTCTTTTTTGCGTATAAGCTATTGGGAATTCAAGCACGGCAGTACCAAGGAAACTTTCCCTCTCATTTATGGGATTGTTAACATTCAAAGGCGCTACCTATCAATGATTGCCGCCGATTTAAACAAACGATTGTTAGGTTTTGATATGATTTTTAAATAAACGTTTATTTAGTTTTATTATGAACCGTTCCTAATGGCGCCATGAGAACCGTCCCCGTGGGGACGGTCCCCGTGGAGCCCTAAGAAAAACGCCTCTACGGTATGATTCCGCTGAGGCGTTTTTGATAAATAATCAGTTAAGTGCGTAGACGTTTCTTATCTTTGGCCGCGCCTTTAAGGTGGCTTCAATATAAGGATCGATTACCTCTTCAATATACTCTTCTCGATTATTGGATGCATAGATGAGCTTGAGTTTCTTCGGCAATTGTTTCTGGTCGAATACATAATCCATGATGAAATTGACTTCATCACGGTCGAGCTGGAGCTCTTCAATTGAAGCAACAAATACATCTTTTAATTGTTCATAGATGGCGACAGCATCATCTTCGATTACTTTATCCAGTACGGATTTGGAGACTTTTCCTCCAACCCAGCCTCCGACCATTCCTCCAACCAAGGTTCCAACCACAGGGACAACCGAACCCAAGGAAGCGCCAATGGCTGCACCGCCTACACCTGCGCCGGCGGTACTGATATTTTTAAATAATTGCTTTCCTGAAATTCTTCCTTCAATTGCATCATAGATATGCCCGCTAGACATTACAGCCGTTGTCACGGCAACGGTGACCACATTTCCTCTTAAAAATTTTGATAATTGATTGGTCGCAGCAACTCCGCTAATCGCTTTTTGGCTCGAGCCCCTTACAAATGTATTGACGATTTTGGCTGAGGCCTTTGACCCAAGCATCTTATTGGTCACAAAGTCTGTCATCGGGCGTAAGCTTTTTTCAACCGCTGTCCGGCCAAGCTGCTTTGTTACAATATGTTGTGCTAAGGATTGACCAAAGACCTTTGAACCACTTTTGACCGCATCCGAAACAGCTTCATCCAGATCTTCACCGCGCCAAATGCTTTGAGCAAGTGAAATCGAGACGGATATACCGAATGCCTGTGATGCTTGAATCACCCCTGTACTAGAATCATAGAGAAGGCCTTCAACGGTTCCTGCTTTGGCAATTCTCTGAGCGGTTTTATAGGATACATTTCCTTTTTTGATAATGTCCTTTGCACGTTCAGGGTCGGTAATCCCTAAATCCTTCATATCCCCACGCTGAATACGGTCCTGCATGCTTTTAATCGCATCATCATACTTATCCTTTGGAACTTCAATGGTCATGGGTTTTCCATCCGTTTGATAGCGGAATTTTCCATTTTCAAAGCATTCACTGATACATTTTCCGCCGGTCTTGCAATACTTCGTTTGAATCATTTCGCTGCCAATTCTGCGGTCAGCTCCATTTGGCTTATTGTCATCCCCAAGGAGTTCAGCATCTTTCCCTTGAATTCGATCCATGATGTGATTGGCTCGCTCTGCCGCAACACCATGTCCTTTTGAACCTAAAATACGAACATCATTTGCATAAGTAAGGGAAGTATTGTAGAGGGATTCCCCTAATAGATTGATATTCAAATAGTTGGCATCGAGGTGATCGTCAAATGAAATCTCTTCAGGTTTCATCGATGTTCCTCCATTTAGGCCGATAAAATAATTGGAGACTAAATGGATCGCATAAACGATCCGCTTTATTTCACAGTCGTCTTCTTGTAAATAAGCTTTCCTTAAGTCATTCCGAAGCTTAGAAAGCAAATCTTCCATGATCACTTTTACTTCCCAATAGGAGAACTCTCGCTCTTCAGGGTAAATCCAGTCCTTATTGGTCTCCAAAGAGATGACATAAAGGTATTGTTGAATCCTATAGTAGGCGAGGGATACGTCCTCATCCGCACCGGCAGTCTCTTTTTGGAAATAATCTGTCAGTGATGCCCCTTTAAAGGGATGTTTGTAAAAAGGAATAGCCTCGGGGCAAAATGTCTCTAACTGGAATGAGAGTTGAAAGAACTTTTCAAATCTAGGAACCTCTTGCACTTTATTCGCAATATAGTCGTGAATGGTTGATAGGTCGTTGTACAGCCCCAATGGATACCGATAATGGCACGCTATACATAGTGTTGCTGCATAGAGCTTCACTTTTTCTTCGTCTAAATCCTCTTCGCTTTCGTGAAGGAGATCAAGCTCATTTTCAAGTTCCCCAATGATGTTGACGAGAACATCTATGTATTTGTTAAATCGTAAATGATCGAAACTTATGGAAAAATCTTTCTCATCAATCTCTACGTTTTCCATATTTTCCTCTAGTAATTCTTTGAAAAAGAGAAAGGATTCTTTTTCAAGCTTGGATAGTTCGGTCTTTCTCTCCTCAAAATCAAGCGTATCCAACATGAATCGTGTTTCTATGTCCAAAGAATAGATTGGTAAACCAGGGGCTTCCGTCTTTGGAGCCGTTTCCATTTCGGTGGATGGATGTGTTTTTGAAGGAGTTTCGTCCGTCACCTGTTGGAATACGGGGGTTGGATGGGAAGGCTTTTGAGATGCTTCTTCTACCTCTCCTCCAAAGTGCTGTATCAAGGCTGCGAGCCCACCATTAAATCCGCGTCCGACCGCTGCCACTTTCCAAAAGGATTTGTAATAAATTTCTGATAGGATAATCGCCTTTTCGGTTTTAAAATCACTGGATTTTAGCGGATAGTTTAAGATAGGATGACCTTTAGCTGAGATGATAATCGATCCTTTTTCTATCATGGACATGCTGCCCTCTCCATCAATGGCCGCAGTAAATACGATATGCTGAATAGTGGAAGGAAGATTGGATAAATCAATCAGAAATTTACCGTTTCCGCTTTTATAGGAAAGAAGCTCGATTTCCTGATTAGGCGACTGGGTCTGATTATAGAAAATCATATAACGCTCATCTGATAGCAAATTCGCTTCACTGAGACCAAAACAAGCAATGTCGATTTCCGTTGAGGATTCAATATGTACTTCTACCTGCAGTTGGAAGTCGGGTGTATAGGTTGATAAAGTAACCTTTTCACCACGAATCATTTCTTTCATGAAATCTCTCACCTCAAGATGCTGGAAAATGGCCGGTAAGGGCGATTCTCTATATTTTAACAGTGCCTTTTGCTAAATATTATAAATTAGCATAACATAATAAAATTGGATTGGTGGGATAATGGTCGACAGCCTGAAGAGGAGAAGAACTGTCTCCATGATTATCATCTCCTTCCCGAAACGGAAAGAAGAGCCACAACCAACCACCCCAATAATATTTAAATCCCACTTCATTTTACCATTTTCTATTTAACTTAAAACCTATCAATCTTCGATAAAAATTGGTCATGACAAGCACCGAAATTAATGGAGAGGTTCCGAGGCATAAAAGATGGAGCCAGGGGGACGGTTCCGGTGGTAATATGCCATGAGTTTAATTAAACGTTTATTTAGCTACAAATTTTTTTCTAATTGTTTTTGGAAATGCATTGGCATGTATATTTGCGCTTTTAAATAAACGTTTGCTTTAATGACATCATTTATGGGATTGTTAACATTCAAGGCTCTACCTATCAATGATTGCCGCCGATTTAAACAAACGATTGGTAGGTTTTGATATGATTTTTAAATAAACGTTTATTTAGTTTTATTATGAACCGTTCCTAATGGTGCCATGAGAACCGTCCCGGTGGAGCCCTAAGAGAATACTGTTTCCCGTGACTGTGCATTTTGCTCAAATAATTCCTCGATGGAAACGACATGGTATCTTGCTCTTTGTTGCTGATATTCCTTAATATAGGTTTTAATTCGTTCTAGGTTGAGTGTTGAAGGTATTGCCATTCCTTGGTTCTTGAGATAGTACTTATCCAGCATGTCAGTAAATAATTTCTTCAGTAATGGGTTGTTCAGTTCTAACGTCTTGTCTAATAAAAGAAGTATGCGTTCTTCTTCAGTTAACAAGCCATGATACTTATGATTTAAAATGATGTCTTCAGAAATCGTGTATGCCTTCTGAAGAAAAGCTGCATCTCGCGGTTGATCCTCAACGTCAAACATAAATTGAATGAGCTGTAAGTATGTATATTTTTCTACCTCTTTGAGGTGAGGTAAATCCTCTATCGTGGCCACTTCCTCGTCTGTTATCGAGGTTGCATGATAATAATAACCAACCAAGTATTCGATAAACTTATAATTATAGATGGATTCGTTATACCCAAATAAGTTAAGGTGGGTCACAATTCTGGTGAAGTTGTATAATCGAATGAGGTCAAATAATTGATTAATGGAACGGTCTCCATCAAAAAGCCTAAAAATCTCAAACGTCCATTTAAACTGCTGCTCACTGCTCCGAAACAATTGGAAGTATTCATAGGAAATGTCATAAATACCATTTGGCTGCTTACGGTATAGGTAGGGGGAAGTTCCATACTTCTTCTTGATTTTTCTTCGAGTCTTTTTCGAATAATCGTAAATTACAGAGTCCTTTCCAAAAACCTCAGAAAATGCAAGCTGCGAATCACTATTATATGTATCGAAGTAACTGATGATATTGCTTGACAGTTTCTTGCTTGTTCTAGAACCTCCACTCATTTTGGTTAGAACATCCGCTTCTTGATGCTTAAAACTATCACTCTCATAATATAATCCTAGGAGTTCATCCTCATAAATCTGCTTTTTTACTCGCCAATTCTCGGAAATGATATAAGCAAAAAAGTAATAAATTGCAAATACTAGACTAACAGTGAGCAAAATAGATAATATTAGCCTAAAACTGGGGTTCTCAATAACTATAAAGAATAAAGAAAAGACGTTTATGATAGCAAATACAATCAGCATTTCATAAATTCTCATGGGACCCACAATTCTATATTTCTTTACAAGAAACCTTCCGTAATCGACCCCGATTATTTTTTTTAGTTTCCGCTAAAGATGTTAAACCAATCACTGTCATATTAATCGCAATAATAGAAATTAAGGTCGCAGTATCGAAAATGATGCCTTTAAGATCTATGAAACTCATCTTTTGAATCCTCCAAGGGGAAATTATACTGTCATATGGTACAAAATTTTATAGTTTATTAATCTCTACGCTACCATTATATGCTTTTCCTGCATCCTTACCTTCGTGAAACATGTTGCTACCACAAGTCGTGTAAATATTTGCTATCTCCTGGTGACCAAAGTAATTAAGGATATTATTTGCAGAGGATAATAAATGTTCTTTTGCTTCCTCGTTAAATTCATATATGACTTTATTCAACTGATCATATTTAGTGTTGTATTTACTTAAGAACCCTATAATCCACCCATAGGAAAACATAACTATAATATAGTGGTTTAAAAACCAAACATTAAACTCAAAATCATTTCTCATTTCTTCAATGATAGAGCTGGGCAAATTTATAGACCCTATTTCATAAGATAGAAAGTAATCCACGTATACTGGATAAGAGGTATTGAAATCCCTTTCTATTTGTTCAGCAATAAGAATTTTATTATAGCGATTACCCAAATGAAGCGACTCTAGTAATTTTCTTATAAATTCCATGATACTTTCCCCCTTTTTGTCTATTATATAGTATATTGGAAATAGTCTGTTTTTACTAACTATTAAAATACCCTGAGGTGAAACTATGTACGATTTAAATTCCATCAGAGAGATTACTAAAGAGTTTTTTTCCATCTATGAAGTAGAAGAAATTTCACCAGATATGTTTGGTACATACGTCACAATGAAAAATGTCATTATGGTGCTTGACCAGGAGGAAGTATATTTTATTCCAGAGATATTCGCTAGTGATAGTCCTGGTGTTGATGCTAAGGAAATGTATCCAGTGTGGATACATGAACAAACGAAAGAATTGAAAGTTGATTATTCTAATCCAATAACGATTGATTCAAAATTAAAGTTGCCATTAGCCTTTGCCGTGCTTATTTACTTTCAAGATAATGCAAAAGGGGTTAGACAAAAAACTTTTCTAAACTTATTTAAAGAAAAGTTACTTGCAACTGTTAATCAGAAATAAAAATAGATCTATCCACACAAAAAGCCGTGTAATGCGGCTTTTTTGTGTGACAGGCAATAGCATAGAGGAAAAAAAAGGAATGTACATAAGTAAGGATGAGGGTGTTCTGATTCTGACCGTGAGTTTAAGGATACCTCTATCAAGCTCTATTAGCCAAGGGGACGGTTCTAGTGGTAACCCAAAGGCAGGTGCCAAAGAAAGGGGCCTGCTGGCCAGCGAAGAGAGTCGTCCTCCTGTCCATTGAAGATTGCTTGGTTGTTTGGGTGAATAGAAACTAGCAGCTGAATTTATGAGGTGACCATTTCCAAAAATTTTTCCACTCTAAGACAAGGTGATAATCCATTTATAATTTGATTCTAATTACTTTTAAGTCCCTATTTTTCTTTTGGCCTAATTTTATCCATCGCTTTGATGGCCTTCTGAACTTCTTTATCCATTTCGGCAGCAATCCTTGCTTTTTCCGCTTGATTATTTTCCAGTTTCATATCTTCAATGAGTTTGTCAGCATATTGCTGTAATTCGAGTATTCGCCTTTGCTTTTCCTCTTGAGTATACTGATCCAGAAGTTGTGCGGAGTCCGCTAATTCTGTTTGCAGTTCTTCTTTTAAACGCAGCTTTTGCTGCTCTTCTTCGGCTGCTATGGCCTTTTCAATGGAGCTAACCGAGTCTTGTCCCTTTTTATTAAACCAATTGGTTAAAAGAGAATTGATATCTTGATCGGCAAAAGCGACTCCGATATGGCCAACCATCACAGCACTTAAAAGCAGAACTCCAATCAGAAGCTTGAGGCTAAAACGAATTCTTTTTTTATCTTGATCTTTCCTTGTCATGATGAACACCCTCCTGTTTTTAATTAGGGCCCAGCGGGAAAGAGGGCCCTAATCGTTGTTATCATTATTGGTTTATATTATCTATAACGGTTGCCTCAAGGTTTGCTTTGGCATTTTCTACACGTTGTCGGGCTTCGTCTGAAATATACTTCTGTTGGGCTGCTACTAATTCGTCTTTCTTCTGAGAAATCAGTGTTCGCAGTTCTTGAATTTTCGAATCAATGGCGTCTTTAATTTCTTGTGTCGTTGCGGCGGATTCGGAATCTAATTGTTTTTGCAAGTCAGCCTTTGCATAATAGATAGCATCCTCCAAGGATCTAATCGCATCAAATTCAGCTGATGCTAATTGTGAGTTCATATCAACGTAAGCATCCCATCCCTTGCTTTCCGTATGACTTTTTAAATTGTCGTAGGCATTGGTATATGCCTGGTCGGCGGTGCTGTTAAAAGTATTTTGAGCAGAAAGGGAAATGGCATCAAATTGGTCATCCATGTACCCTAAAATCTCCGTCTTTTTGTCATTTAATGCTTTAAGATGTTTGTTTTTCTCGGCAGCGATTTCATTCTTTGCTGTTTTGGTCTCATTTGTTTTCGTCGCGTTTATGCTGTTGGTTGCCTCGGTTTTTAATCCATTTGTCTCATTAGTAAATGCCTCAAGGCTGGCATTACCGTAGTTTGTGGCGCCTTCTTGAACGGAAGCAGATGATTGACTAAACTTTCCGTCATACCAAGTCTTTAAAACAGCACCAGCATCGGTATCAGCAAATGCCGCTCCAACACCTGATACTAAACCTACTGCGATGACACCTGTTAGAACTTTTGCTTTAATTGATTTCATGGTAAAATTCATCCTCTCAATCATTCTTCATATTTTCTGTAGATCCATTTTGTTCTACCAGTAACTCTGCTAGAATAGCCTCAACATCCTGAGAAGCTTGTGCTTCCGCCCTAGATTTTGTCTGCTCTTTATATAGCTGCATATCGTGTTGAGATTGCTGTTTGAGATTTTCTGTGGTGGTTTGCAACTGCTGGATATATTGATCATGATGCGCTTCAATTGTTTTTTGATAATCGGTAGTCAATTCTACTTGATAACCGATTAACTGGTCTTCGGCATCTTGTGAGGCCTTTTGAAAATCGGTAAGGATTTCCTCAAATGAAGAGGTGATATGGTTCGCAGCCTCGTTTTCTATTTTGTTGCTTTGTTCTAATAAGGATTGTTGGAACCAAGTGTAAATGGCTGCCCCAGCATCAGAAAAAGCATATGTAGTTCCTGCCCCTAACAGTATGAATCCTAAAAGAAATCCCACAGCGATTCTCTTCATTTTCACCACCTCGTTGTTCAATATAGTGAACCATTATGTTCATTATATAATTCGTAAGTATAGAAATAAAATCTTAAATATCGCCAAATAAGCTTAAAATAACTAAATATTGACCGTAAACTTCCAAATATCTCCTTCTAACTCACTTTTTCGTTCGATATAATGAACAAAAAAGGTAACCAAGGGGACGGTTCTGGTGGTACACTAAGAGGCAGACCCGTGCCTGTTTTTTGTGGATTTTTGGTTAAAAAATGCACGTTATAGAAACAATTTTTCTACTTATTTAGCGGCATAGAGTGTATATAATCATGGGTTTTGAGAAACAGTTTTTTTGGAGACTTCTCTTGAGGTACTTAGAGATGTTCCGAAAGGCATTGTGCGGGAGACCGTAGCAGTTATTTTTTCAAAAAACGTTCTGGGGGAGCCAAGGGGGACGGTTCCTCTGGCATTCATAATAGGATGTAAAGGGATTTAAATTAGAGGAACAGCACCAGTTCCGAGGCATAAAAAATATGTGAAGTGTTCTAGGGGGCACCATGAGAACCGTCCCCCCGGAGCCCATTAATGAAAAAGCGATTTGAAAAAACCAGATTTTTTTCGAATCGGTTTTAAGGTTTTCGGATCAAACCCATGCTTTATTAGGACCTTATCTGCAAGGTGAGTATAGGCATGTTCTAAAGTAGGGAAAATCTCTAATTCTGTGTACGGGTCATAATCAATTTCAATACCGAAATATAAATGGCAGTCGATCAATATTAAACCAAACTTTTCTTGGTCGTGATTAAAAAATTCGTTCGTGTTGCCTTTCCAATTGATTTTAAATGGATCAATACCTTCTAGGTGTTCTTCGATTATAACGGCAAATGTTGCCAAGACATCTTCTAAGATTTCCTGTCCATTTTTATATTTCGTATTAGCATTTACTTCCGATGCCGCTTTGCGGTATACGTCTGCTATGTCGGAAGCAGGGTTAGAATCTGCTGTGTGGTCTATGTCAGTTGGAATGGAATCATCTTCAGATTCCGATGAAGCATCGCTTCGACGGAAATCTTTATAAGAATCTGCTATACTTTCGAAGAGTTGATTCCTTTCGGGATCGTCAGAAAGTTCATGGTTGAGTTTGGCTGCTTTTTGATACCATGCCAATGCCTCTTCGTGTCCAAGTTCTGCTGCCTTTTCAAACATGTATAGCGCTTGATCTAGATTGGTCTCTGTTCCTCTGCCTTCCAGGCACATGATGCCTAATCGGAACATGGCTTCCACATTTTCTAGATTTGTTGCCCTCCAGTACATTTGGAATGCTGTTTTTTCATTTTGCTTAATGTATTTTCCTTCTTCGTAAATAACGCCTAAATATAAATAGGCTTCAGCACGATTGTGTTTTTCTGCCGCCTCGTTAAACCAATAGATCGTTTTAAGAATATTTACATCGGTTCCCTCGCCATTTTGATACATCTTTCCTAGTAGGATTTGGGCTTCAGGATGACCTTTTTCCGCTGCTTTTGTTAAATATTCAAAGGCCTTCTTATGGTCCTTTTTCTCGTCCGTTCTGTAATAATAAAAAGAACCAACTTCAAATAGAGAATTCATATGTTCTCCTTCAGAGGCTATTTCAAACCATTTGTAGGCTTCTTCAAGATTCGAGTGTACTCCATAGCCTTCCTTAAAAGCTATTCCCAATTGATATTGTGCTTCGGTGTGGCCGTGCTCTGCAGCATTAGAATAATGAACCAATGCGGTAATGAAATCTCCCTGTTGTTTGGCATTCTCCCCTAATTGGAACTCCTTTTCAACGGCAGGTTCTGCCTTGCTATCGGTATTTTCTACATTCACGCTAGAATCTAGCGGACTTCCATAACGCTCCAGGTACCAGTTTATGATATCTGCTAAACAATCTAATGCGCGTACAGCATCCTTATCCTCTACTGTACCATTGATACTATGAGATCCCATGTTTCCCATTTCTCTCACATAATGCATATTTTTCAGGATTCTTGTTTCAATTTTTATGGCAGATTGAAGTTTATTTAGCATAATATTTCATCGCCATTTCACCGGCCTCAATATCATTCGAACCTATATAACATTGCATTTTGACTGTATCTACAACTGTATTAATTCCAATCACGGGAATCCCTGCTTGTGTGGCTAAATCTACACCTAGTGATCCTGCTTTAAAGTCAATCGGATTTAAAATTAGCACATCCACCTTTTTGGAAATTAATTGTCTTATTTGTTCCAATTGTTGTGCAGCATTATTTTCAGAGCTATAGGTCAATAATCGAATTCCCTCGGTTTCCGCGTTTTGCACCATGATATTTTTTATCGTTGTAGGAAACTCAAAGTCTCCTAAAAAGGTTGCTCCCACTAAGATGTCCGATTCAAGTATAGGATTGGCAGTTTTCTTGTCTTTTACAACCTCTTCAGGATTTGATGGAGTATTACAACTTCCCAAAACAAAAAAGAGAAAAAATAGTAGTAGGATCGGTCCTTTTTTTACCATACGCTGCACCTTTAGATAAAATGTGACTTTTTTTGATACGAAAAAATATAAATAAATATTCCGATTTTTATCAATATTATTATAACTCATAACTTATTAAAATCTAAATAGGAGTTAGAGAAACAATGATGGAGGGGGGATTTGATGGAGAAGAAAGCTGAATACATCCTTGGAATGAAAGGGATTACAAAAACATTCCCTGGTGTCAATGCTTTAAGTAATGTCGAATTAAAGATTAAGCCGGGAACAGTCCATGCATTAATGGGTGAGAACGGTGCCGGAAAGTCTACCTTAATGAAAATATTAATAGGCATGTATCCGGAGTATGAAGGGGAGATTTTTTATAACGGAAACAAGGTGCAGTTTAAAGATATTAAGCAGGCTCTAGATATAGGAATTTCGATGATTCACCAGGAATTGACTTCCATTGAACATATGACGATTGCCGAAAATATTTTTCTGGGAAAAGAACCCGCCTTCAAAAAGGTTTGGATTAATGAAAAAGCAATGATTGGAAAAACGAAAGAGTTATTGGACCGAGTAGGATTAAATTTGGATCCTAAGACCTTAATGAAGAACTTAAGCGTGTCTGAAAAACAAATGGTAGAAATTGCAAAGGCGATTTCATATGACTCGAAAGTCATTATTATGGATGAACCAACATCAGCGATCACAGACCGGGAAGTTGACCAATTATTTACGATTATTCATGAACTAAAAAAGAATGATGTTGCCATTATCTATATTTCACACAAAATGGACGAAATCTTTAAAATCTCGGATGAAATAACCGTCCTTCGTGATGGTAAGTATATTGGGACCTACAAAACGGAACAACTTACGATTGATCAACTGGTTGCTCAAATGGTAGGGCGAGAACTTACCGACCTATTCCCTCAGAAAAAGAAGGTTTTGGGTGAGGAAGTTCTTCGTGTTAAGGGGCTAAAGAAAGCAAACGCTTACAGAGATATTTCCTTCCATGTTCGCAGTGGAGAAATTGTGGGGATTGCTGGCCTAATGGGGGCAGGGCGAACGGAAGTCGTCAACAGTATCTTTGGATTAGAATCGTATGATGAGGGTGAAATTGAATTCAAAGGCAAGCAGGTCAAGATTAAATCACCTGCGGATGCTATTAATTTAGGCATTAGTTTAGTCAGTGAGGATCGAAAAAGATTTGGTCTCGTTTTACCTTTATCGGTAAGAGAAAATATGACATTACCAAATTTACATTTGATTTCAGGTTTTTCCCAACTAGTTTCTAAGCGAAAAGAAAAAAATATCGTCAATGAGATGATTCAGGAATTATCGATCAAAACCCCGACTGGTGAACAGTTGGTTAAGAATTTAAGTGGTGGAAATCAGCAGAAAATTGTCATTGCCAAATCATTATTGAGAGACCCCGATGTCATCATCTTAGATGAACCAACAAGGGGGATTGATATTGGGGCCAAATCAGAAATCTATCATTTGATTTCTGAACTGGCAGAAGCGGGAAAAGCCGTCATCGTGGTTTCATCTGAATTGCCTGAAATTCTCGGGTTGAGCGACAGAATCCTTGTATTACACGAAGGAAGATTAACGGGCGAGTTATCGAAAGAAGAAGCGGATCAGGAGAAAATTATGAGGCTTGCCGTTGGAGGATAAAATTGTAAATAGGAGTGAAACAATGGACAACCTAAAGGTTCAAACGAATGAAAGTGGACATGGGGCACCACTAAAAAAAACCTTTAAAGTAAATGGAAATTTATTAAAAACATACGGATTGGTCATAGCCTTACTTCTAGTATGTGCGATTTTTTCAGCTCTTTCACCTGTTTTTCTACAGCCTACAAATCTGATGAATATTTTGAATCAGGTGGCCATTAATTCCATTCTAGCTATCGGGGTTACGTTTGTTATTTTGATTGGCGGAATTGACCTAGGGCTGGGATCTTATGTTGCCATAACAGGATGCTTGGCTGCTTTATTTGCCCATCCGAATACGTATCCGGTGATTGTCCCCATTTTATTAGCTGTCCTTGGCGGGGTATTGATCGGGGCCGTCAACGGTTTCTTTGTCACAAAAGCAAAATTGGCTCCCTTTATCGTCACTTTAGGAATGATGACCATTGCCCGAGGGGGAGCACTTGTCGTAAGTGAAGGAAGACCAATCTCCAACCTGTCTTATTCCTTTAATTTAATCGGGGGCGGTGCTCTTTTCGGGATTCCGATTCCAGTCATTATTCTTGCTGCTGTCTTTATCATTTCCTTCATTGTACTCAAGAAGACCAAATATGGCAGATATATCTATGCCATTGGGGGAAATGAGGAAGCCTCCCGTGCCTCTGGGATTCAGGTGAACAAAGTCATTCTATCGAGCTACATCATTTGCGGAGCATTGGCAGGATTAGCTGGGCTAATACAAGCATCCAGGATTACAACAGGACAACCGAATGTCGGGGTCGGCTATGAATTAGATGCCATCGCTGCCGTTGTTATTGGCGGCACGAGTCTCATGGGTGGTGTCGGTACTGTTACGGGGACCGTGCTAGGTGCATTAATAATTGGAGTCATTAATAATGGTTTGGATCTCCTTAATGTATCTTCCTACTATCAACAGATTATTAAAGGAATGATCATCATAGGGGCCTTACTAATTGATCGAAAGAAAACCAAATAATCGGGATATAAATTTATATTTATATAAAAAAATAAGTGAATAAGAGGTGGGGAAAGTGAAGAAGTTCACCAGTGTCATATCCGTTTTATTAGTTTTTCTTCTCATTGCAGGTTGCGGAATGCAGACAACAGGAACAGCTAAAAAAGACGATAAGAAGAAAGATGATCAGATTGTGATTGGCGTTTCTTTATTAAATCTTGGCAATGAATTTATTGTTCAAATCAAAAATGGAATTGAGAAAAAAGCCAAGGAATTGGGAGTAAAAGTCATCATCAATGATGCTCAGAAAAGCGCCGACAAGCAGCTTCAACAGGTTGATAGCTTTATTGCCCAAGGGGTAGATGCCATAGTCGTGAATCCTGTTGAAACAGAGGCCTCTTCTCCAGCAGTGGAAAAGGCCAAAGCAGCAGGAATTCCCGTCATCAATGTTAATGGTGTGACAACGGCTGAACCTGATGCATTCGTTGGATCGAAGGATGAGGAATCTGCAGAAATTGCGATCAAATTCCTTGCCGAAAAGCTGAATGGAAAAGGAAATATCGTCATGATGCATGGCTATCCCGGTCAGGCAGCTGAAATTAAGAGAACCGACGGTGCAAAGAATATCTTGAAAAATTATCCGGATATGAAACTAATTGCTGAGCAAACAGCCAATTGGTCGAGAGACGAAGCCCTTTCCTTAATGGAAAACTGGCTGCAAGCGAACAAAGGAAAAATAAATGCGGTATTTGCACAAAACGATGAGATGGGCATGGGGGCCTTGCAGGCTCTGGAAAAGGCCGGGGTGAAGAAAGATATTGTATTGATTAGTATTGATGCCATTGCCGATGCCCTTCAGGCTGTTAAAGATGGAAGATTGGATGCAACGGTTTTCCAGAATGCGAATGGACAAGGTGGAGGAGCCATTGAAACCGCTTTGAAGATTATCAAAAAAGAAGACTATGAAAAAGAAACCTATATTCCTTTTGAACTAGTAACAAAAGAAAATGTGGATAAATACTTAAAATAATATGATTGGAGGGAGGATTAAAATGAGTAATCGAAAAGAAGGATCGACAGTTTGGTATATTCCGGATGGGTTTATCCCGGTAAAAAGCTCGGGTAATTTGGAAAGCCACGAAGCCATCTGTGTTTTAAATTGCAATGAGCAAGATGCTGAAACCCAAGTAACGGTTTATTTTGAGGATCAGGAACCGATAGAAAATATTCAGGTTTTGGTGCAGGGAAAAAGAACAAAACATATTCGTACGGATTGGCTTGACGGTAGCGGCAGGAAAATTCCCAAAGGTGTGCCTTACGCACTCCGGCTTGAAAGTAATCTGCCAGTGATTGTGCAATTCAGCAGAATGGATGCTACTCAGGCTGAAAATACACTAATGACAACTATGGCTTATCCAGCAGAACAATAAAATAAATTTTTACAGGAAGGGTTCAGCTTTTCCAATTGAATGATTAGTATAATAGAACTATATTTTCTAATTAATGGAGTTGGAAAGAATGAACCCTGTATTTCATTATCTAGCCAGACGTTTTACCAATAAAAGTATCCAGAATCAACTTCTTCTGACCTATACTTTGGTGATTCTTGTGCCAATCCTTTTATTCGCGGTCTTTTCTTATGTCACATCCTCCAGAATCATTACCAAAGAAGTGAATCAAAGTAATGTGCAGTTGATAGAAGGGATTAAAAAGAACATTGGTCTTTATTTAAAAAGGCTGGATAATGACTCCAAGGTCTTTTCAGCAAGAGTCATCAATAATAACATCGATTTAAGTCCTGAAAAGTCATTAAGTAATGTCGACTTTTTAGAAAATAATAAAGAGATTACTGACTATTTAAATAGCACATTTGATTCTACAAAAGATTACTACAATATTAGAATCTTTTCAGACAAAGGAGACTTTATCACTAGTGCCTATAATCGGAAAGATTATCGGTTAATTTCTTACAATTCACCTGAAGAAAAGATATGGAATCAAAGGATGCTCCGTAATGATCAAGAAGAGTTGATTTATGACGTTCACCGGCTTGAACAAGGAGGAAAGTTGAGTTTCGTTGCCTCCAAACCGGTCATCAATCAATTTAACCATAAAAGGATTGGGTATATTTCTTTTGATAAAACGCTTGAATCGTTTGGCAGCATTTTTCGCCAATTTGAAAATCGAAAAGGCAGTGTTGTCCAAGTCATAAATGCCGATCATACGGTCCTTTACCATACCAATTCTTCACGCATTGGAACAAATGTAAATCCTCATTTACTTAGTAGGGTTTTAAAGTCAAAGGAAAGTAGTTTCACAGCAAAAGTGGATGGGGAAAAACTTCTTATCGTATCATCGAAACTTAATGACCAGGGGCTTCTGATCATAGGCTCTGTTCAACAGAAATATCTTTCGAACCAATTACAGTCTTTAAAGTATTTTACTTTCATTATAGGTATTACGGCTTTAATGGTCGTGTTTATTTTATCGATTATTCTCTCGATTCGAATATCAAGGCCAATAAAAAAACTGAGTGAAATCATGAGTGTGGTGGAGAAAGGGAATTTGGAAGTTGATATGAATGTTCCAAAAGCAAATGTCGAAACGGAAGTTCTAAAAAGAAGTTTTCAATCGATGTTAGATAAGATCAAAGAGCTGATTCGAACGCAATACGAATCAGAAATCAATCGTAAGAATGCCGAGTTAAAGGCTCTCCTCATGCAAATCAATCCTCATTTTCTCTATAACACGCTTGAGGTCATTGAAGGGATTGCGGATGATAAAGGCGTATATGAAATTTCCGACATCTCTCAGTCATTAAGTAAAATGCTGCGATATAGCATTGATTTGAAACAAGAAAAAGTAAAGCTTCAATATGAAATACAAAATTGTTTAGATTTTTTCCTTATTTTAAAAAGCAGGTTTGAGGATCAATTAATCATTGAGCATGAAATAGAACCTGATGTTGTAAATTTCATGATTGTGAAAATGGTCTTACAGCCGTTGGTGGAAAACTCTATTAAACACGGGGTTGAAAAAAAGTTCGGGCAAGGATTCATTCGATTAACCATTAAAAAAGAGGCAGAGAATGTAGTCCTTGCATTGGAAGACAATGGGGTAGGGTTTGCTGAAGAAAAGCTAAGGGAATTTCAACAGTTTAGGAAACAGCAAGATGTGGTGAGCTACTTCCCATCCAATACGAAAAGCTTAGGACTGAAAAATGTCTACGCAAGACTAAGAATGGTCTATGGAGAACAATTATATTTTGCTATTGATAGTGTTTCGGGTCAGGGAACCTTGATCACGATTAAGTTTCCAGCACTTGAATCGGGAGGTGGACATGATGGATGAAAGCATGACAACTCTAATCGTGGTAGAAGATGAGATTGCTGTGAGGAGAAGTATTATCGGAAAAATTCGTCGCGAAAACTTACCTTTAACCATTCAAGGTGAATATCAAAATGCGGAAGATGCCTATGTACAGATCAAGACGGAACCTCCTGATATCGTCCTCCTGGATATGAGAATGCCTGGAATGGGCGGTATGAAGTTTCTTGACATACTAAATAGTGAATTTCCTGACATCCAGGTAATTGTGCTAAGCGGGTATTCTGAATTCGCATACGTGCAAAAGGCTGTAAAATGCGGGGCAAAGGACTACTTGTTAAAACCTATCGTTCGCGAAGAATTAAGGAGCGCTCTTTGGAAAGCGATTACAAGTTCAAAAGAATTGAGTAGAAAAAGAGTAGAGGAGAAAAAAGCCGATTCCTATATTAAATCTAGTCTTCCACTATTTAAGGCAGACATGGTAAATCGGTTGATTCAGGATGTTGATCTGACAGAATCGGACTATCAAAAACTACTTATTCCAATTGGTGATTATCCTAAATACCAGTTCTTTCTATTCATTAATGGTCGAGTTATTAATTACAACCATGTAAAAAATAAAAGCTTAACCAGTGAAATCCAAGACATGCTTGAAGAATCATTGGGAAAGCCAAGTTTCCTCTCAAACTTAATTGACCCAAGTACTAAGGAGCAGTTCCAATGCATCTTTGGTTTTCGAGAAGAAGTGGATGAGGATCGAATGCTGGAGTTTAAAGCGACGCTAAACACAGCCGTACAGCGTTTGGCTGAAACCAAGAAGGTCAAACTTCAGCTTTTCATTAGTCGTAGCTATCAGAATATTTTGGATACTAGAAAAGAATATTTGAAATCCCTGTATTCTTCCTTGTTTGTTGAAGAAGAGTCAACGCTCATTTTTTTCGATGAACTAGAAGATAAGGATTCAAGTTATATGTATGATTCCAATGAGTTAGAAGATTTGATTCGCTATATTAAGAATTACAATCGTAAGAATTTGGTAGCGGCGGTCAACGGATTATTTGAGCGTAAGGATTACGATCATGACAGACTTCTTTTTTCGCAAAGACTATCAATTGAAATTTTGACATTCATCGTAAAAACTCACGATTTTAAAAACGTCCGTCTTCCTGAAGACATTGGCTATAGCTTCTTTGAAACGATCAGATCTTTTCAAAGTGTAGAGGATATAAAATACAGCCTCCTTTCCACGCTTTTTGATATTGCAGAGAGGATTTCAAAAAAACAAAATAACCAATGTACTAGTCTTGTCCTTGAAGCGAAAAGGATGATCGATGAAAGGTTTCAAGAAGAGATTACGCTGGAGTCCATATCCAATAAACTTAATATCAATAAGTCCTATTTTAGTGAGTTATTTAAAGCGGAGATTGGATTGAACTTTAATAAATATTTGAATAAGGTCCGAATAGACAAGGCAAAGGAATTACTGGTGGTTCATGATATGAACGCGACAAAAATCTCGGAATTAGTTGGGTACAAGGATCCCGTTTATTTTTCCATAGTGTTTAAGAAGTTTACCGGATTGCCTCCCGGAGAATTTAAACAAAAAAATCAAAAATCGATTATCTAAAATGAGAAAGGGTTGAATGAAGTATGAATAATACAATTGAAGGTCTATCAGCTGCTATTGAAAAATTAGTGGAAGAGGGTCAAGGGGTGTTAAGACTAGCACCAACATGGGTACCTCGTTCCTTTTGCCGCCCCGGAAAACGATTAAAGCTGCATCCGGAGGATTACTATGTACTTGGATTATCCCGTGGTGGAATCAACGAACGCTGGTTTTCTTCGACCACACACGCGGAGAACGGCCCGGAGACTCCAGAAGATGAAGGGATGAGCTACGTCGTTTCAAAAGACGGAAAAGAGCGGGTTCTTCTTAAAGATATGGTGGACACGCTAAAAGGGGAAGCCATTGGGGATGAATTATGGGAAAAATATCAGGGCTGGCCAGTTTATTCTAAGCTATTTGATAACCTTGGTCCATTGCCGCATCATATTCACCATAATGATGAAGCAGCTGCTCGTGTGGGTCAAAAAGGTAAACCAGAAATGTATTTTTATCCTTCTCAGTTGAATAATCACGGCGGTGAGTTTCCTTACACGTTCTTTGGCATCAACCCAGGTGTTACAAAAGAACAGGTAAAGGAAGCCTTAATGAATTTTACAAAAGGGGACAATAAAATTACCGATCTTTCCCGTGCTTTTAGATTAACGCTTGATACAGGATGGGATGTGCCTCCTGGGATCCTGCATGCACCAGGCAGTTTGTGCACGTATGAACCACAATTTGCATCGGATGTTTATGCGATGTACCAGTCCGTCTTGCATGGCGAACATGCTGTACCAGAAGAACTGCTCTGGAAGGATACGCCTGAAGAGGAAGTTGGAAACTTCGACTATTTGATGAGTATTATCGACTGGGAGAAAAACACAGATCCTGATTTCTATCAAAATTACTTTATGGCTCCAAAGCCAGTTCGTCCGGTCAGTGAGATGGAAGAAGAAGGGTATATGGAGGAATGGATTTGTTATAAGAGTAAAGTGGTCTGTGCTAAACGTTTGACCGTTCTTCCTGGGCAAACGGTCACGATTAAAGATAGTGCGGCTTACGGTTTTTATATGCTGCAGGGTCATGGAAAGTTTGGCGCCTGGGATATTGAGACACCGTCCTTAATCCGTTATGGACAATTAACGAACGATGAATTTTTCGTAACGGAGCCCGCAGCCAGGAAAGGTGTTACCATCATGAACCATTCTTTGACTGAGCCAATTGTCCTGTTAAAGCATTTCTCTGAAAATAGTGATTTAAAGTAATAGATTGAATGAAAATGAAGGTGGCCGAAGTAAATGGGCACCTTCATTTTATTTTGTTCGTGAAACAGGACGTTTATTTTGTCGATAGAATTCTTCCTAAATACTAGGAAATTCCTAATTAGGAGCCGAGGGGACGGTTCCGCTGGTAGTCATAATATGATGTAAAGGGATTTAAATCCTTAAAGAAGAAATGAAACATAATCAGGAAATACGGCTATCTTGAAGGCCTTTCCGAGATATTTAAACGGTTCTAGAAGGGAACCATGAGAACCGTCCCCGTGGAGCCAGGAGCCAGAAGAACCGTCCCTTTGGCTCATTAGGTAGCTAATACATACAATAGGTAATTTCTGGGGAAAGTATTTTTTAGTATAACTTTTTTGGAGGGTTACTTATGGATGATAAAGAAAAACAGATTAGGCTAACAGCGGGTGAGATTGGTCAACTTTGGCTTCAATACTTAAATGATAGCTCAAGCGTATGTGTTCTTACATATTTTCTAGAAAAAGCTGAGGATGTTGAAATAAAGCCTATAATTGAATTTGCTTTAGAATTATCAAAGTCACATATTCAAAAGATAACGGCAATACTAATAGAGGAAAAAAATGTAGTTCCATATGGTTTTAGTATTGAAGAGGATGTTGATTTAACTGCTCCTAGACTTTATTCCGACAGTTTTGTACTAAATTTTATACACCAAATGTCTAAGGTTGGGCTTACAACTTATGCTGGTAGTGTTGGAACATCTGTAAGAAGTGATATTAAATCCTATTACATGGAATGTCTTACAGAAACAATGCAGTTATATGATAAGTCAACTGAATTATTATTGTCTAAAGGATTGTTTATCAGATCTCCTAGCCTGCCTAATTTAGAGGAGGTTGAATTTGTAAAAAAGCAATGGTTTATGTTAGATGTGTTCGGAGAAAAAAGACCATTAATTGCTGCCGAAGTCGATAATTTATTTGCGAATCTACAAAGAAATGCCTTGGGAGTAGCTGCACTTACTGGCTTCAGTCAGGTTGCAAAGGATAAGGATGTAAAACAATTCTTTTTAAAGGGTTTAGAAATTGGGAATAAACATATTAGATTATTTAGAAGTAAGCTAGAGGAAAGTAAACTTCCAGCACCTATGGGTTGGGATTCAGAAATAACAAATAGTACATCCCATACTTTTTCTGATAAACTGATGATGTTCTTCACAAGTGGTTTGATTTCTTTGAGCGTTGGCTATTATGGTACAGCTGTTAGTCAAAGTCCTAGAGGAGATATTAGTGCAATGTACAACAGGCTATCCATGGAAGTTCAGATGTATTCTGAAGATGGAGCAAATATCATGATTAAAAATAGATGGTTGGAACAGCCTCCAATGGCATCCGATAGAGATGAATTAATAAGAAAAAAGAATCAATTGTAAATAACGTTTAAAGTCCTTCTATATTTAACAGCAAGGACTTCTTTTAATATCATTATGAATTATATTAGATATATTGTGAAAAGTTGCACTTAAACTAAAGGGGTCCTTTACTTGAAGAAACTGAATTTCCGGACCTAAATGTGGTCTTTTTTTCTGTTCTCTTTTTTCTTAAAGATCTATTTTTTCAAACTTTAAGGTTAAAGTAATCATTCCATACCAATTTTTCATTTCACTCTTTTTTTCATTAGCTTTTGATTGCTTGAGTTTGCATTTTTTAGGGATCCTTAACCTAAATTGTTTTGCCGGTATGATCTACTTAATGTTGCGTCATCATCTTAGATTTAGGCTATATTAAAAAAACCGTCTCGTTGAAGAGGCGGCTTAGTGAGCTATCGTATCTGTCGTAATCTGCATTAGGAGAAAGAGTCATCTAACCGTCTGGTAAACGAGGGCTATGGCTCCAGAATCAAATGTCTTGTTTTCGATCAGTTTAAGATTGATCCGCTCCTTAAGACCTTGGAATAACGGCAACCCGCTGCCGATTAGGACGGGAGAAACCGTCATTTTATACTCATCTATTAAATCAAGCTGCATAAGGTAGTGTGCTAACCTAGGACTGCCGAGGATGACCATATCCTTGCCTGGCTGCTGTTTGAGGTTTTTGATTTCTTCCTCGACATCTTTTTTCACCAGTCTGGTATTGTTCCATTCGACTTTCTCCAGCGTCGTGGAAAAAACGATTTTGGGTGTCTTTTCGATCCACTCGGCATGATTCAGTTCATGCTGCGAAGCGGAGGGGTCAGAAGGCACAGAGGGCCAGTAACTGTGCATCATCTGATAAGTCTCACGTCCCCATATGACAGTGTCGGCAGTACTCAGGACTTCTTTCGCGTGTTTCTCCAAGTCAGCATCGTATGAAACCCAGCCAATGTCCATTTCACCGTTCGGACCTTCTACAAAACCGTCAAGTGATGCGTGCAGAAATAGAACGAGTTTTCTCATTTTTAGTCTCCTTTGTTCCTGCGGGATATTTTTTTATACATCTTTACCTCTAATGTAAGTATAACCAATTTTTATAAAATTTGGTAAAATGTTCTATGAGTTACACCAATTAAAAAGTAATGGGATGGTGCTAGCATCAGTCCCGATTTGTTTTGTTAAAGAGAAGAATGTGAAGAACTAGACTTATACAAACGGATGCTTTAGTGAAACAAAAAAATAGCTAATAGAGCCTAAAACTCTACAAGTTTTTTATACACTACTTGTATATCTCGGCTCTTTTTATTTGAATAAAACACTCTGCCATTAATCGCTTATATTAATCATAGAGGTCACATTGGTTTTTAATTCTAATTAATTGTGTCACTTCAAGCGAGGAGCCAGAAGAACCGTCCCTCTGGTTTATGCACCAACATAAACTAACTATTGTCTATTCGGAGTTCCTATTCCTTTTGAGAATCCATTTTTTTCATTAAAAAACCTCCTCATGTATTTCCCTGAGGAGATTATGACATAAGATGGAGATTTATGGCCTATTGGGAAGGGTTTTACACTTACGTTAAGAAAAGTTAGACTAAATGATCACTTTTTAATATCCATTGCTGTAAAATAAAAATCAAAAAGGGGAAAAAATGAAAAAGTTAAAGTTGAAGTATGAAGCAGTAGTATACGGATTATATCCCATGGAAAATGATTATAGTGTGGACGAGTTCGTTTTCAAACAAAAACAAATAGACTTAACAAAATACGAAGAAATACTTAATGCTAATCCATATTTCGCAAATCCTAGTCTCCCTTCTTGGTGTATGCAATTTGATGGTGATGAAAAACATTATTATTGTTGCTTTGAAAATGATAATCTAATTGAAATTGAGGTTGCAAATAAGATTGGGGCTTCAAAAGATAATATAAAAAAATACGTTGGAAAGAACTTAATTGAATTATGTAACAAAGTCCTATACCTTGAAAAAGTACTTAGATTGGTAACAAACTTTGATATTTTTATCCCAGTAATAAAACTTGAGGTTTACGATGAAGAAATGGACTTTATAGGAAAGTTCTTTTTTATGCAAGATTTCTCGCCATTGAACCATCCTTTTAGGTTTTCAAAAAATAAATTGGAACTACAATCTGATAGACTAAGATTGCATATACGTTGGGATTTAATGACAGGAATAATGAGTACAAATAAAGCTTATATTCGTGCCCTAGATTATTTTAATCAATCTTTTTCTGTTAATAACATCCCAGTAAAACTTTTATGTCTATTCGCATCACTTGAATCGTTATTTAATTACGACAAAGAGAAAATTGCTGAAAAAGTTTCAACTTATACAAGTAAGTTGATTTTTGATAAAGATAAGAAAGATGAAATCTATTCAAGAATAAAAAAACTGTATGATGAACGGTCGAGGTATATTCATGGACAAAAAACAGATAGAATAACATACGCCTTATATGAGGAACTTAAAGAATTTGTGAGAGTTGTTCTCTTAAATTATTGGTTTGTATCAATGTACAATGACGTAAAAAATAATAAGGAAATGATTAGTTTTCTAGATGAAGATAAGCCTCTTAACACGAATACACAACTTGCTATTCGAGCAATAAGGGAAACGGATTACACTAAATTTTATTCAGATGTAAGAGAGAAACTCGAGAGTGGTGTTACAGATATTCTTTAAATTTATTGCAATCCCCAAAGTGGGTTGGTTTTTTTTAAAACAGTAAGCCAGAATTATAATAGTTGAACGTGAAGTGGAAGACATCGAGACCCTTATAAATGAGGCTGGTGGCAACTGCTTGTTGTTTGGAAGGTCTTCAGGTGACGTGTTACCACTTGAAGCGCTTGGAACTCCTTTGAATACTTAAAGCTGGACATACATGGAGGTTTATGGAAGGTATGGCACGCACTTTTGCTTACGATGGAATGATTATGGGCGAAACTCAATTTGGCAAGCCATACCGATTGACCGATGGGAAGTAAATGTTCCAACATCAGTCATGGTTGGAGAAAAAAGTTTACCCTATTTCCTTAATGCTGCCAAGTCACTTGTTGAATTATTACCTCAAACTAAATACCACACTTTCAGGGCAAGACCTTCGGCAGTTATGATGGATCCAGACTCAGCCAATGAGATGGGAAATTTCTTTCTGAGTCTTCACCAAAATTCAAATGGAGTTTCGATATAAACTTTATAGAGTAATGAATAATTTCCACAGTTTTCCCGTTTCTTAAAAAAGAGAGGGGTCTTTCCTTTAATGAAATGAATTTAATTTAAGGGAAAGAAGTAATAAGAGAAAGCCAGTTTTAATTTGTGAATTCTTTCGCTTAAAATACGGATGCTTTAGTGAAACAAAAAAAGTACCTAAAAGAGCCTAAATTATACAAGTTTTTCTACACTACTTGTATATTTCGGCTCTTTTTATTTTAATAAAACACTGCCATTAGTAGCTTATATTAATCATAGAGATCACATTGGTTTTTAATTCTAAATTCTAATTAATTATGATATTCAAATGAGCAAAAACTGTGTCAATCTTCTTGACGGTCACACAATGGTTTCCTTAGAATTTTTAACATTTACGGGGAAAGAAGAGTATGCCCCGCTTATAAAATATTTGCAAAGGATGTGGAGAATGGGGACGATAGCCTGTGGCAAGGAGCCAGAAGAACCGTCCATCTGGCTACAAAACACAATTAGGAAATACGGAAAATTTAGGAGGCGTTTCCGAGGCATAATAGATGTATGAACTGTTCTAGGGGGAACCATGAGAACCGTCCCCGTGGAGCCGGGTTTTGAAACAGGGGGACGGTTCTCTCGTTTCACTTTTACTTATAGTAGTGTCTATTTACGGGAAAAGAGATTATGGTGGTCAACTTCTAACAGGCCCAACTTATCAAATAATTGCATAGGATAGGGGGAGCAGGGGGACTTGCCCATGAAGGAGCCAAAAGAACCGTCCCTCTGGTCCCTCTGGCCATCTTTGGCTTGCGGCCATCGATATAAAAGTATATAAATAAAATGGGCCCTTAATATGATGAGGGCCTGCTGGTTTTTATTCTTTTTATGTTGACTATTATAGTGATATTACCTGTTATCCAATCATACAGGATTATGAATAAGGGAGATAGGCAATGACAAGCTCAACGATTATTCGATTTGAACATGTGACGAAACAATATGATGATGATCCGCCAGTCCTTGATGACGTCAGCTTGGAAATTGAGCGTGGGAAATTTTATACCCTTCTTGGACCATCTGGCTGCGGGAAAACCACCATCCTGCGCCTCATTGCGGGTTTTATGGAACCGACTGAAGGCGAAGTCTATTTAAATGGAAAAAAGGTGAACCAGGTACCGGCCAATAAGCGCCAGGTCAATACCGTTTTCCAAGATTATGCACTCTTTCCCCATCTCAACGTATTTGAAAATGTTGCCTTTGGGTTAAGGATTAAAAAACTCAAAAATGACCAAATCCAAGCCAAGGTGAAAGAAGCATTAAGCTTTGTCAACCTTGCCGGATATGAAAATCGGGAAATTCGCGAAATGTCAGGCGGCCAGCGCCAACGGGTGGCGATCGCCAGAGCCATCGTGAACGAACCGGAAGTTCTGCTTCTGGACGAACCATTATCGGCACTTGATTTAAAACTGCGCACCGAAATGCAATATGAATTGCGGGAACTGCAGCAGCGGCTTGGGATTACGTTTATTTTTGTCACCCATGATCAGGAAGAAGCGCTCGCCATGTCTGATGAGATCTTTGTCATTAATAAAGGGAAAATTCAGCAGAGCGGGACGCCAATCGATATTTATGATGAACCTATCAACCGCTTTGTGGCCGATTTTATCGGAGAGTCGAATATCGTACCAGGTAAAATGATTCATGACCAACTGGTTGAATTTGTTGGCCGAGAGTTTGAGTGCGTCGATATGGGCTTCGATGAAAACGAAGAAGTTGAGGTGGTGATTCGCCCTGAGGATTTGGAAATCACTTCTTTGGAGCGTGGAAAGCTGCAGGTTAAGGTTGACTCCCAGCTGTTTCGCGGGGTCCACTATGAAATCTCTGGCTATGATAAGGATGGGAACGAATGGCTGATCCATTCTACCAAAAAGGCCATAGTCGGTGAGGAGATTGGTCTTTATTTTGACCCGGAAGCCATTCATGTCATGCGTCTGGGAGAAACAGAGGAAGAATTCGACAGGCGATTAGAGGCCTATAATGATGGTGAAGATGATGGAAAATAACTTCACCCGCAAGCTCTATCAGGTGCCGTATTTACTGTGGATTGTCCTGTTTGTGATTGCTCCGATTGGTTTAGTTCTCTATTATTCGTTTCTTGACATTGAAGGGCATTTTTCATTTGAGAACTATGGGAAGTTTTTTACGCCGGTTTATTTAAAAATGACGCTCAGCTCGTTTTGGTATGCCTTTTTAATTACGGCCATTTCCTTAGTGATTGCCTATCCGACGGCCTTGTTATTAACCAAAACGAAGCATAAACAATTATGGCTGCTTCTGATTATCGTTCCTTCTTGGATTAACTTGTTATTAAAGGCATATGCGTTTCTTGGCATTTTTGGTACATACGGGATTGCCAACAGCTTTTTACAAGTGATCGGAATCGGCCGGCAGCAGCTGTTATTTACCGATTTCAGCTTTGTCTTTGTGTCGGTTTATATTTTTATACCGTTTATGATTCTGCCAATCTTTAACTCCTTATCGGAACTGAACCCCACCTTGATCGATGCCGCCCATGACCTGGGAGCATCCAAGTGGACGGTGTTCCGCCGGGTTATTTTTCCGCTGACGATCAACGGGGTAAAATCCGGAACCCAAGTAACGTTTATACCGGCCCTTTCCTTGTTCATGCTGACCCGGTTAATTGCCGGAAACCGGGTGATTACGCTTGGTACCGCGATTGAGCAGCAATTCCTAGTCACGCAGGACTGGGGAATGGGGTCCACGATTGCTGTGTTTTTAATCGTGATTATGGTACTGATTATGCTTGTGACAAATACTCGAGAGCGGGGTGTGTAAGATGGATCAGAAAATGACTCCATGGGCAAAACTGTTTTTGGTCATCATCTTTTTGATTTTATATGCCCCGATTTTCTTTCTCATTTTCTACTCTTTTAACAGTGGAGAGACGATGTATGATTTTGAAAGCTTTTCTCTAAAATGGTACAAGGAATTGTTTCATGATACGAGGCTTTTGATTATTGTCTTAAACACCATTGTGCTGGCTCTGTTAGCAGCCCTTTTTTCCACCATTATTGGTGTTTTAGGTGCATTGGCCATCTATATGGCCAAAAGACGGCAAACCAAGAATCTGCTATTATCGTTTAACAATGTGCTCATTGTCAGTCCAGATGTCATCATTGGGGCGTCGTTTTTAATTCTGTTCACCATGGCCGGCATCAAACTGGGATTTTCTTCGGTGCTATTGTCGCATATCGCGTTTAGCATTCCGATTGTCGTTCTGATGGTCCTGCCAAAGCTATCGGAAATGAGTCCATCCTTGATTGATGCAGCACGTGACCTGGGAGCCAGCAGCTGGAATGTCATGTCCAAGGTCATTATTCCGTATATCTCATCTGGGATTTTCGCCGGCTTTTTCATGGCCTTAACGTATTCTTTAGATGACTTCGCAGTTACTTTTTTTGTAACGGGAAATGGTTTTTCGACCCTTTCGGTGGAAATCTATTCATTGGCCCGCCGCGGGATATCTCTGAATATTAACGCCTTATCAGCGATCCTGTTTCTGTTTACGATGCTCTTGGTTGTGATTTATTATTTTATCACCCAGCGGACTAAACTGAACGGAATGGGGGTGCGAAAGCGATGAACAAAATCCTCCGTTTTTTCCTAATTATTGTGGTGTCGTCCGGCATTCTGCTGTATGCCATATCCAGCCTGAATACGTCACAGGGTTATTCGGGCGGCAATACCCTGACGGTTTATAACTGGGGCGACTATATTGATGAGGATTTGATCGCACAGTTTGAAAAAGAAACCGGCATCAAGGTCATCTATGAAACCTTCGATTCCAATGAGGCGATGATGACGAAAATCCAGCAAGGGGGAACCAATTACGATGTCGCGGTTCCTTCCGAATACACGATTGAAAAAATGATTCAGGCCAACTTGCTGATCCCCTTGGATCATTCCAAGCTGCCGAATCTAAAAAATATCGATCAGCGGTTTATGGATCTTTCGTTCGATCCGAAAAATAAGTACTCGGTTCCTTATTTCTGGGGCACCGTTGGGATTGTGTATAATCGCAAACTGCTTCCCGATAAAGAAATTACCAGCTGGAATGACTTATGGAATCCTGATTTAAAAAACCAGATTCTCCTCATTGACGGGGCCCGGGAAGTGATGGGGATGGGGCTGAATAGTTTAGGCTATTCTCTGAATGATACGAATAAAAAGCACCTGGCGGAAGCGAAAGAGAAGCTGGATTTGCTTACACCCAATGTAAAGGCGATTGTCGGCGACGAAATCAAGATGCTGATGGCAAACGAAGAAGCATCGATTGGCTTGGTTTGGTCAGGAGATGCGTCCGAAATCATGTCTGAAAATGAAGATTTGGATTATGTGGTACCGAAGGAGGGCTCCAACCTCTGGTTCGATAATATGGTCATCCCGAAAACAGCCAAAAATGTCGAGGGAGCCCATCAATTCATCAACTTTATGCTCAATGCCAAGGTAGCGGCCAAGAATACCGATTATGTCGGCTACTCCACACCAAACAAGCAAGCGCTGAAGTACTTAGACGAAGAAGTCGTGAACGACGAGCGATTCTATCCTTCACCGGAGCTAACCAAAAAGCTTGAAGTATACGAAAACCTAGGGAAACGAAACCTGTCCCTTTACAACGAACTGTTCCTGCAATTCAAAATGCATCCGAAATAAGAACCAAGGGAACCACGGGAACCACGGGGACGGTTCTATTGGTACCCTTGGGACCACAGGGACGGTTCTACTGGCGCACTCGTTGCTCTTAATGTGTGTTATTAATCTCAGGAAGACTGAATGGAAAGACAGTACACTCATTATGTACTGTCTTTTTTGCGTATAAGTTATTGGAAATTCAAGCACGGCAGTACCAATGGAACTTTTCATCCTATTAAATCGTATTGGATAAGGTGGATAGTCATTGTTCTATCTCAAAAGGAATTGAAATGAGGTTTGAAATTGGAGAAAAAAATTAGCTTCTGGAAAAGTCAGGCCATATATTTATGGATCACCTTCTTCGTTGGGGCCATTTGCAGCGTGCTTCCAGAAGAATCACTTGTTATGTTTTGGACGAATACGGGAATATCCCTTCTCGGTATGTTACTGGCTTATTATTGGTATCGAACGAAAGAAGATTATTTACGGTATAAGGCACTAGTCTCTTTTCTTATGATTTTTTTATTAGGTTTTTTTGCGGTGATGCCCTTGCTGCGGGCAACGTTCCATACCTTTCTGTTTTACCCTGCGTTCGTATTTTATTTGGCGATGTTCGTGTATTCCATTTTGGTTGCCAAAACCGTTTTACCTGGGTTACATAGGCTAATCAGTATTAAATCCGCTACCATCATCATGTTTGTTATCTTCCTAGTGAACGTAATCTGTACCTTCACCATAACAGCGGATGACCGAGTTATCTATCTCAGTTTACTAGACAAGTACGGCAACGGGATGTTTTTCTCTTCTCTCTTTTTTGGATTTGGATTACTGCTTACCTTTTGCACCTTCGTTGCTCTGGACAAATGGAATTGGTAACAAGCGGCGCCACAGGGACGGTTCTTCTGGGGTTCTAACTTTGGTTGTCTGGCACCGCTCGAATTTTGTCGAAGATTGATAGGTTATTGACGGCAGCAGTTGCAGGGAGAAGTGTTAGCGCACTTCTCTTTTTTTGTATGGGTTCATTATATCCCTGGAATACTCTGGTTTAAAAAGGTGAAAGTGGTAGTTGCTGTGCACTGTCACCCCTCGAATTTTGGGATGCTTTAAAGGTACCATTTAGACGATGAAATTTCATGGCCGCCTATTTTTGGGACCACGGGGACGGTTCTTCTGGCAACCCCTTCCCCTGCGGTGAAGCAAAGGGGGCGTTTTTGTGCTCCAATGCAGAGCCATCCTCGAATGTTATGACAATCGTGTGGAGCTGATATATTTTAATGGTATAAAATAACCATGGTTTCAATACCGTGTAATTGCGGTGCCTACAAAAATTTATAATATAGTTACAGTTTGTTGGCGTATTTATACGAATGATTGAGACTTTTGATGTACTGAAAATCGAAGTTTGGCCATAGGACGGATTGAGCGGCAATAGAGCCAAGAGAACCGTCCCTATGGAACCACGATGGAAGACAGTTCCGAGGCATATAAAATGAGTGAAACGTCCACGGGGGCACCATGTGAACCTTTCCCGGAGACTAAGGGGAAAAGCATAACGAGAGGCTCAATACTCCCGAATATTATGAGTATAGCCAGAAGGTCGGTTCTACTGGATTTTTTCCTCACGTGGATGCCACCAGAACCGTCCCCCTGGAGTTCCCCCTGGAGGTGTTAGTCCCTTACCCTCTGACTATAATCCCTGAATGCTTCATCTCTTTCTTTTAATGCATGTTTCACTCCATTTGTAATGGCGCTTTCCCTCCATGCGATGCCTTCTGGCGTATGACGGGCAATCCCATCAAAAAGGATTCCGAAGGATTGGGTCGTGTCTAATCCCATATTTAAGTACATTTGATTCACATAAAGCTTCATCATTTTTAATTGATTAGCTGGAAGGAGAGCGACACGGTTTGCCAGTTCATTCACTTTTGTTTCTAGCTGTTCTAGAGGAACTGCCTCTAAAATCATTCCAATTTTAGCTGCTTCTACCGCATTAATCGAGTCGCCGGTAAATAATAGTCTTTTGGCTCTTTCCATTCCTAATCGGACAATCCACATCGGTGTTGTCGGAGCCCCCCAAACCCGGGTTGGTGGATAGCCAAAATGGGCATCTTCCGAAGCGATAATCATATCGGCGCAAAGTACCATATCCGAGCCGCCGCCTACAGCCCATCCATGTACCTGGGCAATCACCGGTTTTGAACAGCGAAACAGGCTCATCATGGCGTTGCTGTTTTTGGACATCCAAGTATAGTCATGAATGGGGTCCCAAACACCATTCCCTCCGTTATCTTTGTTGCTTTCATCTTCTGTAATGATGTCGAGGTCGTACCCGGCACAAAAGTTTTTCCCTTCGCCTTTTAATACAATGACACGAACATCCTCGTTATGATCCGCTTCTAATACGGCCGCTTGCACTTCAAATAATAATTCGTTGGTGATGGCATTGAGGCGCTCCGGACGGTTTAGGCTGATGGTGGCAATTCGATTGTCTACTGATAGTTTTATATTTTTATAATCCATATTATCTCCTCCTGTTTTGAAAAACTAGATTCCCAGTTCCTCGATGACTTGTTTTTTAAGTGCCATCTTGATGACTTTCCCGCTTGCTGTCAGCGGAAACTCATCAGTGAAAAAGATATATTTGGGCACTTTTTGATGGCTCATTTTACTTTTGCAGTATTGGATAATTTCATCTTCCGTTAAAGATTCATCCTTATTCTTTTTGATGCAGGCTGCTGCCACTTCACCAAAATATTCATCTGGAACACCTACCACTTGAGCATCATTGATTTGAGGGTGTTGAAGAAGAATGTTTTCTATTTCTTTTGGATAGATATTTTCGCCGCCGCGAATAATCATATCTTTGATTCTTCCAATCACATTTAAATACCCTTCCTCATCCATCATCCCAATGTCACCGGTCCTGAACCATCCATCTGGACTTAGCACTTCTTTGGTCTGGCTTTCCATTTTGTAATATCCTGACATGACCAGGTATCCGCGGACCTGAATTTCCCCGGGGGTTTGACAGTCTGTTACTTCGTCCGTCACAGGGTCAACAATCCGTACTTCCGTATGCGGAAGCGGCCTTCCGGTGGAATGGTGTCTTTTTTCTTCGGAGTCGTCTGGAGACCCTAGTGTATAGAGAGGGCTGGTTTCGGTCATGCCCATCAGAATGACTCCTTTTGCATTGGATCGTTTTTCGAGTTTTTGAATGGTAGTAGGTGGCACCGGGGCGCCTCCGCTCATGAAAACCCGCAGTGAGGGTAGACGGGCGTTTGTTTTTTCTAACTCATTGACTACCGCATGAAGCATGGTCGGGACACCGAAGAAATGGGTTGCCTTATATCGTCCATAATATCCACACAATCCGTCGCCGTAAAATAGGGGACCGGAAGAAGAGAGGCTCCTGCGGCAATCGCACAAAGAATACTGATTACGCTTCCTCCCGTATGGAAAAATGGGAGGGGTGAGCAATAGGAATCCCCTTTTCCCAACTTCCAGCGAAGAGCTGAGAGTCTCGCATTATTGAGCACTCCTCTGTGTGTAATCATGGCTCCTTTTGGAAAACCTGTTGTACCTGAGGTGAACTGGATCTGAAAAGTATCAGTAGGTCTAACTACTAACTGTTTTTCCTTTAAATCTAAGTCTGAAATCGTGTCCCCTTTTAAATAAATGTCTTGGAATGGGGAATGGTTTATATTTTCATTAGATGTATCCGTTTCCATTTTGTCGAAAGTGATGATTTTCTGCAGCAATGGAATCCTGTTCATCACACTTTGAACATCTGTAAGGAAGTTTCGGTTTCTAAAGTTTGATAGGAAGAAGAGAGCTTTGGTATCACTGGTTTTTAATACATATTCCACTTCATCGGCACGGAGAGCGGGGTTGACGGTCACCAGGACTAAGCCTACTTTTGCAGAGGCCAATTGAAGCAATGGCCACTCAGGAATATTAGGGGCCCACACTGCAATGTGGTCACCGTACTGAAAACCTTCTGCGATTAGCCCTTTAGCAAGTTGGTTTACTTTCGACTGATATTCTTTATATGTCCAGTTGATTTCCGGAATATGGAATTCAGGATACTGCTTATAACTCACGGCCAGCATGTCTGAATATTGAGCTACTTGCTCGTCAAAATAGTCTCCGACCGTCCTATCAAGCAATACAGCACTTTGTTCATCAGGATACCACTGAGCCTTTTTCGTTACATCCATACTCATACTGAATAAACTCCCTCCCTTTTATTTACTTACCAGTAAGTAAATGATATCACCGGACCCAAAAATTGTAAATTACAATTATTGATAATTATGAATATTCAATTAACGGTTAAAATAAAGAATCATTCACCACATGGTTATTCATAAGCAATTTACAAAAAAGGATGTAAATGGTAATTTAATATTAAACGATTATTTACTTACCAGTAAGTAAGGTTTATGTTAGTAGATTTCCTCGGACTCATAATTTTTTTAGAAACGAGAGGATCAAATTGAAGGATACGCCTGCCATTAGTGCAGAAAAAATTATTGAAGAAGCAAGTAAACTATTTTTTAAAAATGGTTATCGCAATACAAGTATGAAAGAGATTGCGCTGCAATTGAATGTTACACACCCTGCAATTTATTATTATTTTAAAAGCAAGGATGAAATCCTGGAGACTATTTTAAAAAATGTTCTAAATCGTGCGGAGACCTACTTAAGCAAAATACTGTCCTTGAAACAACCAGCCCACGAAAAGTTTCATATGATTGTAGAACAGCATACGCTTGCTATACTGGATAACAAGATTGAGATGGGGATCTTTTTTGAAGAGCAAAAGAATCTGCCTGGAAGTATTACACAAGAAACGGTAAAACGGATCAATCAATACTATCAAACCATCACAGGGGTGTACCGAGAGGCGATGGATCAAGGCTATTTTGCCAACATCGATCCACCTGTTGCGGTTCAACTGATTTTAGGTCTGTGCAACTGGACATATAAATGGTTTTCTCCAAAAGGAAAATACAATAAAGAACAAATCAGTCAGTTCGTTTCCGCTTTATTGAAGAATGGATATTTTAATGAATGAAACCAGTTTTCTGGCTTTTTGAGACTAATTTGTACCTGCCAGGTAAGAGGGGAGAATCACAGTCTATGAAACCTGTAAACACACTTATTGATCATGAACATATCAATTGGAATCGATTGGAGATGCTGATTCGTAAAACATTTTCGGACATCCCGGATGAAACAATGAAAATCAAGAAATTTTCCGAAGGGTATTCCAATCATACGTATCTGCTGTCAGTTGGAAGTTGGGAATCGGTCTTAAGAAGGCCTCCGTTTGGTGAAATTCCAGCAAAAGCCCATGATATTGAGCGCGAGTATAGGATTCTATCAAAACTTCATGGTGTCTACCCCCTTGCTCCAAAACCCTATTTATACAGCGAAGATCCTGACATAATGGGAAGGCATTTTTACTTAATGGAAAAAAAGCAAGGTGTTGTGATTAACGAAGTTTTGCCTAATCATTACGGACCGTCTGAGCAGGTTGGACCGGCCGTTTCAAAAGGTATCATTCATAGCTTGGTGGAGCTTCAACAGGTAGATTATCAAAAGGCCAACTTAATGGACATCGGTAAGCCTGAAGGGTATTTGGAAAGGCAAGTCCATGGCTGGATAAAACGTTACGCTGTGTCCAAGACAAATGAATTTACTGGTGTAGAGGAATTGGAGGCGTGGCTGATAAAGAATATGGCAGCCACTGTGGACACGACGATTGTTCATAACGACTTTAAACTAAACAATCTTGTTCTGGACCCGTATGACCCTGGCATAGTAAAAGGGGTTTTGGACTGGGAAATGGCAACCATCGGTGACCCGATGACAGATATCGGGGCAGTGCTAGCTTATTGGGGAGAAAAGGGTGACCCTGATATGGGTATCTCCGTGGTGACAAACCAATCAGGATTCTTTTCAAGACGTGAAATGGCCGAACTGTATGCCCAAGTGAGTGGCCGTGACATCAAGTCTATCAACTTTTATGTGGCATTTGGCTTTTATAAGCTTGCCGTCATTTTGCAACAACTCTATTATCGTTGGAAAAAAGGAGCAACAGATGATCATCGGTTCGCAAGTTTGCACATACCAATTGCCAATTTATTTGAGATGGCCAATTTAACAAGGGAAAATAGAATTCTATAAAAAAAGCCGGTTTCTGATGAAGCCGGCCTTTTTTATACAGTGTCCATCTCAGCATCTAATTGGGCTGCAATCAAATCGAAATACAAGAAATTAATGGCCCAAACGATTATAGGCTTCTTTTCGCGGTATTCCTTTCTGTCTCTAAATGAGCGAACAACCGATATTCCCTGTGGAAGCACAGTTCAATGGTTTTAGTCGGACAGTTGCGATGCTTGGCAAGGAATGACTTCGACTTTGTTATGAGGACGGCATCCTGCCCGATTTGCCGGCTTTCCTTTCCCCCTGTTAAGTCTATGTATATTCAAAAAAGGAATCCGTCAAAAAATATCGAAATATACCATTATTGTGACTCAAAGAATTCAGTGGAATAAACAAAAGCCTGTGAGGAATTTTGCGCATAGCAAGCAATTTTATTTTTAAGAAATCTTCTGGAAACAAAAGTAAACCACCCGACAGCGAAGGGGGAGACTGAGTGGAGAATTTTATTATTCAAAATGGCATTAGGAGCCTATACCACTTTACCAAAGTTGATAACTTACCTACTATACTATTCTCTGGATTAATTGCCAGAACTGATTTAGATTTTAATAGAGGACAATATTTCGTTAGTGATAATCGGAGACTAGATGAGTCACTAGACGCTATCTCCTGTACCATTAGCTTTCCTCAATATCAGATGCTCTATAGGAAAAGGAAAAGTACTCCTGAATCAAAATGGGTCGTGATTGAACTATCCGTAGATGTGTTACTGGAAAAAGAATGTTCATTTTGCCATACAAATGCTGCAAGTAATGCAGTGAGGAATACTCCTTTGGAAGAGAAGCAGGGACTAATCGGCTTAACCAATATGTTTGCAGAGAGAAGTGGTAAACCAAGCAGGAAAGAAATGGGGCTTTTACCTCATTTTCCTACCGATCCTCAAGCAGAGGTCCTAGTAAAGACGAATATTGAAGTGGATTATTTTAAAAGGGTCATCTTTGAAAATGAATCTACTCTAAATGAGTATAGGAAACAAGATAATGGAAAACGCACAAGGCGCATTTACAAATCGCCAATTGAATTTGTTGTAGACCCTGATTATTTCGGGCGAAGGTTAGATTATAAATACTGGGGGAAAAGCTATGGCCAAACGACCGGTTTTCCTAGTTGGTAGTAAAGAGGATGGGTATGTCAGAGAGATAAATACTCAGTTCGAATGGTTTCCGGGGTTCTCCTTACAGCAAAAACAAAAGTCTATTCGTTCATTACATGATGAATTTAATAGGATAGAAGAGGGAAAAAGGGTTTTAGAAATCTCTAGTAAATCTGAAACGGATCTGGGTGTAAAGTTAAGTGCCTTTAATTTGGAAATTAAAACCAAAAAGTCCGGTAAGTCTTTTACAGTAGAGACTGCCTTTCAATCTAGTAAAGTTTTTGAAAAGGGAGGGCCCTATCGGGATTTACTAGAAAAGTCCTCAAGAGAAGCAAAAAGGGACCCTAGATTACGGAATTCCGGGGACCTAGTTCATTTTGATTATTTTGGAAGGATTTGGCCTTTAACCCCAAAAACCTTATTTTATGACTGGCTTTATGTTAATGCCCTATCTATGCATGAAGAATTGGCTAATCAGGTCATCCTATACGATGCTTTTACAGATATTGAATTTAATCCTGAAAAATCGATTAACTGTCAGGCCAAGTCATCGGCTATATATGTAGCTCTTTACCGAACCGGTTTACTGGATAAAGCTTTATCTTCTCCTGAAAGTTTTAAGGCTTTGTTTTCTGAGGGGATTAAGAAGGACTCTGATACAATGACAGAAGAAAACACGCAACAATTGTCCATATTTGATTAATTAATCAAGCATTAATCTAGGTGACAGGCAATTCTAAATCGTAGGATAGAGAATTTTGATTTATAGATTTGTAGGTATTGTTATAGGAATGAATGAACAAAGGGGGAAGAATTATGTGGAAGAAATTATTTTATGGGGCATCTAAACGGTTTGCGAACGATGTATCGAATATTGCTGCTAATGAAATGAAGAAAAAAATAAAAGAAACACGTCCTCGTCCCGATTTTGATGACGATACTAACCAAAAAGAAAGAGCCGCTTATCTTAACCGATTAAGGCAAATTCTTCTGGATAATCAAAAAATGTTAGCTACGCTTATTGACATAATAAATGGTATCAAAGGATCGATTATGCCCCCATTTGATGAAGAAGGGTTATTAGAATATAGTCAATTAATATTAGATATTCAAGATATAGCGTATCAAAAGCATACAGAATCACATGAGATCAATGATATAGGCGACCAATTAGCGGAAAAAACGGACGACTATTCGGTCTACTATAAAAGTATGGACGTTAGTTTAATTAATGCAGAAATCATCGATTTAACCAATAATGTGTACAACTCTCTGCTTGAATCCGAATTGCAATATGACGATTTTCTAGTCGATAAACTTGATAGTTTTATTAAAATGATTATAGACAGTCAAGTGAAGGTAAAGGAAAAATATGAGGAACTTACTGAAATGAACTTGGTAAGAATATTTGATAGCGGGGGCCAAAGAACGATCGATTATAATGAATAATTATTGCCTGTCATTGACAAAATTTTATAGATTAATAATGTGGAACAGCTTTTGTTTGCTCTTGGGTGAACATGTCTTTAACCGATGCTATTAAGTGAAGGGATGGGTAAACAAAAGGGCTGATTTCAGCCCTCTTGTTGTATCACGGTCACCGTCAACCCATATTTCTCGATCATCAGGTGGTTCCCCATTGGGCATCAACATCGTGCTGGTTTTCTTCATCTCCCATCGCCATTTCACCATTGTTGCCATTTATGAGTTGATCGTTTTGTTCCATACATCTTTCTTTGCAGCTGCAACCTTCAAAATTGGAAGATTGCCAGCTGAACCGTCCCCATGGCTCCAGGGAGAAGTGTTAGCGCACTTCTCTTTTTTTGTACGGGTTCATTATATCCCTGGAATACTCTGGTTTAGAAAGGTGAAAGTGGTAGTTCCAGTGCACTGTCACCCCTCGAATTTTGGGATGCTTTAAAGGAACCATTTAGACGATGAAATCTCATAGCTTCCTATTTTTTGAAATGGTAGAAAGACCCTCCTATTATTAGAAACTGACGGCTTTTTATAGTGCTAACACTAGCAGAGTTACTTCTTTGTTCCTTGATACCTTCGTACTAGCAGGTATAACAGAATGGGAAACAAGGGGATGACGAACGGAACCGTCCCTATGGATCTCTGTGTATAAAGTTGCTCTCGTTTTCATATTTGTTTAGTGATGGAAATTTTTAAGGGGGGTACGATGTGAAATATACAAAATCGATTTTGATTGGACTCATTGCGCTGGTGATTGTGGTTGTGGGATTTGCTTCAGTAACCACTGTCGAATCTGGGAACAGGGGTGTGCTGGTGCAATTGGGAGCCGTTAAGTCGACCATTTTATCAGAGGGCCTTCATTTTAGGATACCATTTGTCCAATCGGTTCAACAAATTGAGGTTCGGGTTCAGAAGGAGGAAAGTTCCCAGTCGGCATCCTCAAAGGATCTTCAAATGGTAACGACAAAGGTCGCGGTCAACTATTCGGTGGATCCCGAAGCGGTCAATAAACTCTATCAGGAAATTGGAATGGATTACCGCACCCGCATTGTCGACCCCGCCATTGCCGAAGCACTGAAGGCGGTTACCGCCCAGTACACGGCAGAGGAATTAATCTCAAAACGCCCCGAGGTATCAGCGAAAGTGAAGGATATACTGGCGAATAAATTAACGAAATACTATATGCTGCTTGAGGATATTAATATTAAGGAATTTGCGTTTAGTGAAGAGTTTAATAAAGCGATTGAATCGAAACAAACCGCAGAGCAAAATGCCCTGCGCGCCCAGCGGGATCTCGAAAGAGTCAAAATTGAAGCGGAGCAGAAAGTGGCACAAGCCCAGGCTGAAGCTGAAGCACTGCGGCTAAAGAAACAAGAAGTCACCCCGGAATTAATTCAATTAAAACAAATCGAAGTCCAAGAAAAAGCCTTGGAAAAATGGGACGGACGCCTTCCGAGCGTCACGGGAGGCGCCACACCATTTATCGATGTTAATGGGCTTGAGAAGTAAGATGGCGGTGTAGATTGCCTGTCACGGTAACCGCGGGGACGGTTCTTCTGGCAACCCCTTCTCTGGCGGTGAAGCAGGGGGGCAGTTCTTGTGCTTCAATGAAGAGCCATCCTCTAATGTTATGCCAATCGTGTAGAGCTGATATATTTTGTATGTCATAAAATGACCTTGGTCTCGATACCGAGGTCATTTTTTTATTGCGGTGTCGCGAAGCCGAGATTTTGCTTTTATAACTGAGCTTAGATGGTCAAATATAACACCTGATTTAGTGCTATCAAGTAAGTTTATAAATGTGAGTTCTTAGCAAAGTGTAACAAAGCCATAATAAGTTCAAAATAAATAGGGATAGTTCCTTTAATATTAGAAAATATTTGACCGATGCTCTAATAGAACCGCAGCCAACAGCTCAAGTTAAACAAAGACAGGAATGGTACAAGTGTTAAGAAAAGGATGGTTACTCTATTTGGTGTTGCTTCTGGCCCTTATGTCTGCCTGTACAGATCTCAAGCAGCAGCCCCAATCTAAAAGTCAAAAGCAAGGAAAGATCGTCTATAGTATTGATGAGCTTTCAGATTCGAATAATGCTGCAAGGTATAAAAAACAATGGGATACCGAAACCACTCCAACATTGTCTGACAGGAGACAGGACGTGGAGGAACGCAACGGAAGCTCTAATCTAAATTTGAGTTTCAACAAAATCATGATTAAAGGTAATAGAAAACAAGTAGAACAGAAAACGAATTTGGATGTCAAGGTAGATAAAAATCTTGTTGAACCCATTTCACAGGGGACAGAATGGGTAGAATCCTTTCCTGCGGGAGATTCAAAACTACTTGAATACAATGGCAGCGTCCTTGCGTTTATCACGAGTGGACAAATGCTTTTAAAAAGAGGAAAACAGCCCCTCAAAAAAATGACTCCAGCAATACCTGCAAATTGGTTTGATATGGTGAAAGTGTCCCAAAACAAGACGATTATGATTACGGGATCCTTTGAAAAGAATAGCATTGAAATTCATGAAGTTGATTTAAAGAATGGAACAGCCAAAAAACTATCGGTCATTGAAACGGAGGGCAATTTAAAAATTGACCCGACTATTGTTCACACCAAAGATGGCTATTATGCCACCTTTACGGATATTCAGGGTACCATTAATAGAGGAAATCCTTCCCAAGAGAATGGACGATATACTATCAAGCTATATCACTCTCAAGACTTAAAGAAGTGGGAATATGTCCAGTCCATATTAACCGAAGATAAGAATCTAGAGGATGGACAGTTAGTCGTAGATGAAAATGACCAGTTTCATTTTCTGTATGAGGAGGAAGAGATCGATAGGGGCCATTCCAGGATCAAGGTCATTTCATCAGGTGATAAAGGGAAAAGCTGGGGACAGGCAAAGATAATCCTTTCTGATATGGCAGACCATGAACCATCAAGTCTTATGAAGGTAAATCCTGATCGATTCATTTTTTTCTACAGCAGCGACCTTGATCACGGTGGAACAGGCAGTTATGAATTTGCCAATATGAAGTATGCCATACTAGACCAACAATTTACTGTCTTAAAAAAGGATATTAATCTGGATGCCGAATCAGGAGCAAGTTTATATGATGTCCTCAAAGTAGATAACAAGCTCTACTTTATATATGCAAAATACTCAAACAATGAAGAACAGCTGGCTCTATGGAAAATCGACAAGAAACTTAATGACTTTTTGGAATAATGATTCTGGGGTCCACGGGGACGGTTCTTCTGGCAACCAACAATAGATTGCGGAGCACTGCCTCGCCCTGATTTTCTTGTTTCACATGATTGTTCCATCATAAGTAATGAAATGGATAAATGTACTATAAAATGGCTGCCTCCCCAAAAGGAGATGCAGTCATTGGGTAGAAATAAGTTTTTGCCAGGATGTCATCCCTTCATTCGTTCCGGAAGACTCTGGATCGACTGGACCACTAAATCTAGCTTTACTTCAATCCGGTAAAGCAGATATAGGGTCACTACGATGGGAAAGCCCACCTCGCTGATGAGCGGAATAATCTGTTCCACAGCTATTCACTCCTTTCTCTACTTATTTAGACTCCATGAGAACCGTCCCTCTGGCTACCATAAAAAAGGCCGGTTCCTGTTGAAGCCGGCCTCTTCGGGTCTCGCACCTTAAGCGAGTTCATATTCCACGACATTGCGGTCGATGACTCTTGCCCCTTTCGCCGCAACCAGCTTGCCGCTGGCTGATACGAACACGTCAGAAGCAATGATTTGGGTCATCGATAGCTTTACGACTTCTTCATCGACAGGCTCTTTTGGATTTTCAACAGAAAGACGTGCTGTTTTTCCAAACTCTGTGCCGAATTCCAATTCCAATGTTTTTGCCATATCTTTCACCTCCCATCGTTATATTTTTCCTAAGTCATTAACCGATAATTTCGGAACTGTCATTGCGCTCTACTTTGTTTAACTGATCGATCGTTAAACCAGCTAGTGCATTGGCAGCTTGATACAACTGGTCAGCTGTAGCAGCCTTTGTGACGTTGCTGAACGTCTTAGATCGTATGATTGGCTTGCCTTCGTCATCCATACCAGTTTGAAATACTAGACGCAGCTTGGTAGTTTCGAGAAATCCTTGTGCCATTTCGCCTCACCTCCTTTCGCCTTTTATATATTGATTCATGGGTGAAAAGGACAGGGGGGAGGAAAAAATTTAGCCACGGGAAAATAGGAGAATGCGGTCACGCTTGTAACTAAGATTGAAAGTATAACGGTAGATGGAAAAGAAATGGATTCCTTTTATGTAGCAGGCAGGAAAATCAGGTTATTCATTGAAATAATTAGAGTAGTACCTAATTACCAATTTTAGGAATAACGTTATGGTGAATGATTAATTGCGGGAGGATTTTTGATGAAAGAAACGTTGAATCCTTATAGCCTTCAAACTGTTGACCCCCATTTTTCCATTCAAAAAGCCTGGGCTACTTTTATTGAAAAGGGAGAGTTAAGTCATAATAATAAAATCCGTCCAGATATAATCGACTCTTGGGCACGATCCAAGGACTTCGGAGTCAATCCTTTTCAGTCGGAAGTGAATGAAATAGTTCATGAGGACGAACTGCTTGATAAGCGGGAGAGTTATCATTTATTACTTTCCTATGCCACTCCACACATGAAAATCCTCTCAGATTCACTCGCAAACACCGATACCATTATTAGTATTACAGATAAAAATGGCGTGATCTTAAATTCATTTGGCGACCATTTCATTTTAAAAAAAGGCGAAAAAGTGCGTCACATGCCAGGTGCTATTTGGACAGAGGAAGTGGCTGGAACAAATGCCATTGGAACGGTTTTAAAGAATAAACGACCCGTTCAGGTATTATTTACCGAACACTTTTGTAACGGATGGCAGGATTGGTATTGTGCGGCAGCTCCTATTTTTAACCCATTTACAAACGATTTACTCGGTGTTTTTGATATTACCGGTAAAGGTTCAAGCATCAACCCCCATACCATCTGCTTAGCGATCTCCAATGCCAACCACATTACGAAATATCTCGAGCAAAATATCTATCAATATGGTGTTCAAATCAACCCATTCTTGGAAGCAGCCTTAGGCTCAGCAAATGAAGCATATATCATTGCGGATGCGAAAAAGAATATATTAAAAATGAGCGGGGAACATACATACACCATACAGCAATCAGGCGTACAGTCCATAGCAAGTTTCAAAGAATTAGATGCACTGGTTGATTATGTTTTACAAGGAAAAGAACCATTTATTGAACAGGAGTTTCACCCGTTAGGAGATCACCGCAAGTTTAGATGTATGATCTATCCTGTGATTTTGGATAGAGAAGTCATTGGTGTTGTCATCCGATTGGGTGAAAGTAGATTTCGCCCTCCTATACAGGAAAAAAGGAGAAGTGATGAAAAAAATAACAAGAATACTAACTATAGCTTTGAAGGGTTAATCGGAACATCACCTCCCTATTTAAGGGCAGTCAACTTGGCGAAAAAGGCGGCTAGGCTAACCACCAATCTGTTTCTTTCAGGTGAGACGGGAACGGGAAAGGAAGCATTTGCCCAATCGATCCACGATGCGAGTGACCGTCGAAATAAGCCCTTCATCGCCATCAATTGCGGTGCCATTCCAAGGGAACTAATTGAAAGTGAATTATTTGGCTACGAGGCGGGTGCCTTTACCGGCGCAAAAGCTAAAGGCAATCCCGGAAAGTTTGAAATGGCCCAGGGAGGAACTATTTTTCTAGATGAAATTGGAGATATGCCGTTACCTGTACAGGTGCACCTGCTGCGGGTATTGGAAGAAAAAACGGTCACAAGGATTGGGGGAGAAAAAGCCATTCCTGTTGATGTTCGGATACTATCCGCTACGCATAAGGATTTAGCCAAAGCGGTACAAGATGGGACCTTTCGCGAGGATTTGTTTTATCGTCTCCGTGTGATCCAACTTCATCTACCCGCCCTAAGGGAAAGAAAAGAGGACATTCCCCTTTTGTTTCAACACTTTATCAAAGTGTTAAGTCCGCCATTTACTTCTTGTGAAGTCGTTGTCCCAGCTGAAACAATGCAATTGGTTAAGCAATATCATTGGCCAGGTAATATTAGAGAATTAAAAAATATCGTAGAACAGTCTCTTTTTCATATGGAAGGGAATATCTTACTTCCGCACTATCTGCCAGAGGAAATAATAGCGGCAGCAGAACACCCCATGGAAGTCGAAAGAGACCGGATCCTAACCGCTATAAAAAGGCTGAACGGAAATATGACGGAAGCTGCAAGGGAATTGGGCATATCGCGTGCCACCATCTATAGAAAAATGAAAAAATACGGGATTGACGGTGCCTATTCATAGGATAGGGCTTAGTAGGTATGAACTGCCTACTAAGCTTTTTTTATGTGAGACCTGAGACAGCCATTGTCTCAGGTGAGACACTTGTTTGAAAAAAAAACTAGAAATATCACTATCTATTAAGTTGGCACGGTACTTGCATATATGTAAGGTGAGGTAAAAAAGAGAGGAGTTGAAGGGAAAAGTTATTCAATACCAATAAAGAAGGTAAAGGGAGAGTGCTAGAATGGCAAAAAGGTTGGATGGCAAAATTGCGATTGTAACAGGTTCCAGTTCAGGCAATGGTCGGGCGATTGCCCTTACGTTTGCAAGAGAGGGAGCAAAGGTGATTTGTAGTGACCTTCAAAAGTCCGCACGGCAAGGCGGATACGATGAAAGCATTGATATAGATACAGATGAGCTGATTCGGCAGGAAGGTGGACAAGCTCTCTTTTTAAAAGCAGATGTAACCAAAGCAAAGGATGTTCAGGCTCTTGTCGATCTGGCTGTTTCGGAATTTGGACGCTTAGATATTATGGTCAATAATGCTGGCATCTTTACGGGTTTAAATGGAATTGTTGAGGAAACAGAGGAAGCCTTCGACTTAACGATGGCCGTCAATACGAAAGGTGTTTGGTTAGGGTGTAAATCTGCTATTACCCAAATGTTAGAACAAAATGCAAGTGCTTCATCGGGATCAAGAGGAAAAGTCATTAACATTGCTTCTATTGGGGGCCTGGTTGGACTCGCCCAAGAACCAGGTTATTGTACGTCAAAAGGAGCGGTTGTGAATTTAACTAAACAACTGGCGGTTGATTATGCGCCAGAACGAATCAATATCAACGCGATTTGCCCAGGATTCTTAGAAACAGCCATGGTCCGGCCATTTTTAGAGGATGAGGAGCTTAATAAAGGACTTCACGACCAATCTCCATGGCCGCATTTAGGAAATGCACAGGATGTGGCGTACGCTGCGTTATTTTTGGCATCCGATGAATCTCGTTGGGTGACAGGATCATCACTAGTAGTAGACGGCGGATTTACCGCACGATAAAAAGGGAGGAATTAAAAATGGCTCATATCAGATCAGATGTTACTTTTAAAAGTGAAGGACTAAATTGTAAAGGGTGGCTCTATCTTCCAGAGGGAGAAACAGGGCAGAAAAAGCCAGCGATTGTCATGGCCCACGGTTTTAGTGCGGTAAAGGAAATGCATTTGCCTAATTTTGCAGAAAGGTTCGCGGATGCAGGTTTTGTGGTTTTGGTGTTTGATTATCGTTTCACCGGGGAAGGGGAAGGTGAACCCCGCCAGCATGTCATTCCGGAAGAGCAGCATAAGGATTATCGAAATGCGATTACTTGGATTTCTCAGCACCCTGAAGTTGATGAGGAACGTATCGGTATCTGGGGATCTTCTTACAGCGGTGGCCATGTCTTGCATTTGGCTGCAGTCGATCGACGGGTAAAAGCTGTGGTTGCTCAAGTGCCGCTGGTTCATGGCTTTAAAAATGCGCAACGATTAATGAGGCCGGATGTCTTGAACAATTTCATTAAAGATTTAAATGAGTATAGAAGGGCAAGGTACAACGGAGGAGAAGTTCAACATGTAGCCGTTGTTGCTCCGGAAGGTCAACCAAGTGCGCTGCCAACACCGGATTCGTATGAATGGTTCATCTCAACGGGCGGGACGATTGCCCCTAATTGGAGGAATGAGGTAACGCTTGAAACGATGGAAGCCTTTTTGGCTTACAACCCAGCTGGTTTAATTGAACTAATTTCTCCTACACCTTTATTGATGGTTGTGGCGGAGAATGACGAGTTGACTCCGACCGATTTAGCTGTTGAAGCCTTCCAAAGAGCGAGAGAGCCGAAACAGCTCAAGATTATACCAGGCGGCCATTTTGACGCCTATACAAACCCGGGATTATCTCACTCCGCACCGGCTGCGCTTAATTGGTTTAAAAAGCACCTATTGGAGAAAGAAACAGCTACTGAATTAATCACACAATAAAAGATGGAACGAGTTTTTTAGCTGCAGGCTGTGAGGGTGTTTTTCAAATCCTCACTGCTTGTTTGGGGACCAGGGGGACGGTTCTCATGGCTTATAACAAGAGAGGCTAGTTTCTGTGACCAGCCTCTCGTTTTTCTATTTTAAGCTAATTTACATTCCACGACATTGCTGACCACAATCTTGCTTTATTATTTTTGCCGCGATCAGCTTGCCGGTGCTAGAGATAGCCAGGGGGACGGTTCTACTGGCTTAAAAGTTTACGTTGTGATGAGTGCAGTAGGGACTTTCGGTGGCAATAAAACCATGAGAGCCGTCCTGTGGTATAAAAAAGGGAATCAACCAAATAAATTGGGTCGATTCCCTTTGCTTTATCGCGTCAATCCCCGTGCTGCGTCACTATTTGTTCTGGCTTTCCTCTGTAAAACCATCCAGCCCTAGTTTCGCTAATTCTTCCGCAACCATTCTAGCAAGTTCGGTTGCTCCTTTTCGGTTTGGATGCAATGTGTCAGGCATAAAGTGCTCAAGCGTAGCTTCCGGGCCAATGGAAGTAAAATAAGCTGAACTTAGGACATTAAGGTCGACCAACGGGACATTTTCCTCCTGTGCCAAGGCTACAGTGGAATGGCGGTACCATCTGTCCACAGAGGAATGCACGCCCTGCTCGTTAAAATCAATCGCCTTTCCTTGTGGAGCGGACAATACGACGGTGGCTCCCTTTGCTTTTACCTGCTGGATCATATCCCGCATAATCTCTTTAAATTGTTCCTCGGTTGTACTGTTCTTGGCGGCCGTATCATTGATGCCAAATTGCAGGATAAAATAGTCTCCTGGTTTGATATATTTTAATATGGCTTCAAGCTGTCCATCATCCCTAAAACCTCTTGCGAACTGCCCGCCTGTGGCCATATTTCTGACTTGAAACTCTTCAGTATCAACAAATTTAGGAAGCAATTGCCCCCATCCAGCCTGCTCACTTGTATCCAAAGGATAATAGTTGCAAACGGTTGAGTCACCGCCAATATAAATTGTTCTGTTCGTTACCGGGTGGCGTGAGAGTTTTTTGATTTCCAATGCACTTAATGTAAAGGCTGTTCCAGCTTTGCCTTCTGTTACAAGCAAGTTTAATTGGCCGTCTGTGATAGGAATCTGGAAGGAATCGGTTGCACCATTACCCGTCATATTCATCACTTGGAAAACGCCCTCTGCGGCAATGCTTGCTCTTGCGGTATTTCCCAATGTGACTTTTACTTCGTACAAGCCATTTGGGAGGTCGACATTGAATGTGTTCTCACTTTTTGTGCCAAACGTAAGAAATCGAACCGCATCGCTCGCTACACCTGTTCCAGATGCCGGAACATTGGTCATGTTTTCAGGAGTATTAAAGCCGTAACGTTTCTTTTCATCATATTTATCCGATGCGCTAACACCAATATATCCTTTTTCAACTTCTCCATTACCAAAATCAAACTTGTAGTGGGGGGGCTCTGCGTGCACAGGTATATGCCCCCATCCGTTAAATAACACCACTATTAACAGCAACATACTTAATCCTTTTAACAAGACTCCTTTTTTCATCTTTTCCTCCTTATATCTTTTTTTCCTGATTGGAAGGGCATTAACCTTCCAAGTCTGGAAAACGTTTACATTATTATTTTACATATAGTCCAAATATTTAGAATTGTATATTTCAGGTAATCTTGTTCAAAAATCAGTGATTTTTAGAGTCACTGTATTTTGAAGGATAGACAGTTTCCAAGTTGCTGGCGTATTTATACGATTGACTTTTGATGTACTGAAAATCAAAGTTGGGGTCATAGAGATGGCTTCTTCAATGGCAATAGAGCCAAGAGAACCGTCCCCGTGGAACCCCGTGGAACCCCGTGGAACTCCCATGGAACCCAAACGAACTCTTGGGCATATTGTATTTTGAGGTGACTGAAATGAATCAACATTTTAAACAAGCATTTGACATCAATGTGTTGAAAATTGGACAGATAACCAATTCTGGAGTTTTTCAAATTGGTAGTGGGGCAGCCAAAGCCCAACGAGTTACTCCGGTTGGATATACGACAGTTGGAACTGCATTAGTTCCTTTAGGTGCTCCCTTAGAATTTGCCGTCCCATTACAAGCACCGGTACGTAAGTAGAACCAGGGGAACCAGGGGGACGGTTCTACTGGTCCACTTTTACCATAGCCGACAAACTTTTATCTATTTTCTGGAGGGGAATTCCGTCCTATCGAATCCACTAACCATTTTAAACAAACATTTGTTTAACTGACAAAATTTTTAGCTGTGAAAGGGAATCGAAGCAGCAGAATTAGCAAAGTTATGATTTATAAATAAACGTTTAATTAGTAGTTAATGTGATAAACTATTGTAGATATTTGTCATTTGAAGATTAGTAATAATGGCTTTAGGAGCATCGATATGGAAAAAAGATTGAAGATTGTCAGCGTTTTTGGCACGAGACCAGAGGCAATCAAGATGGCACCATTGATAAAAGAATTAGATAAATTTAATGATAAGATTGAATCAATTGTAGCTGTTACCGCTCAACATCGTGAAATGCTTGACCAAGTTTTAGATATATTTGACATTACCCCAGATTATGATTTAAACATCATGAATGAACGGCAATCGCTATTTGATGTAACAGCCCGGAGTTTGGATGGATTAAATAAAGTATACGAGGATGCCAAGCCTGACATGGTATTAGTACATGGGGATACTACTACTTCTTTTGTGGCAAGTCTTGCCGCTTTTTATCACTCCATTCCCATTGGGCATGTGGAGGCGGGGTTGCGTACGAGAAATAAGTATTCACCTTACCCGGAAGAAATCAATAGGCAGCTAACAGGAGTTCTTGCCGATCTTCACTTTGCTCCAACGTTACAGTCGAAAGAGAACCTCTTATCAGAAAATAAGAGGGAAGAGTCCATATATATTACGGGTAATACAGCGATCGATGCATTGAAGACGACTGTAAAGAATTATTTTACCCACCCTGTATTAGACCAAGTAGGTTCCGACAGGCTCTTACTAATGACAGCGCACAGACGAGAGAATTTGGGTAAACCAATGGAAAATATGTTCCATGCTGTGAAACGCCTTGTTGAAAAACATGAGGACCTTCAGGTGGTTTATCCGGTTCATTTGAACCCAATTATACGTGAGGCAGCAGAAAGGCTTCTTGGAGGAAATGAGCGAATTCACTTAATAGAACCTTTAGATGTTATCGACTTCCATAACTTCGCCTCTAGAGCCTATTTAATCCTTACTGATTCAGGCGGTGTTCAAGAAGAAGCACCATCATTAGGGGTTCCGGTGCTGGTACTAAGAGATACAACCGAACGACCAGAGGGAGTTGCAGCCGGAACTCTTAGGTTAGCAGGTACAGATGAAGCGAACATTTTTAATCTGGCAGATGAGCTATTATCGAATAAAAATTATCATGATTTAATGGCCAAAGCCTCAAATCCATACGGCGATGGGAAGGCTTCAAGAAGGATCGTAGATGCCATTCTTTATTATTTTGGATACCACAAGGACAGGCCACAAGATTTCAGGGAACCAAGGGGACGGTTCTGATGGGACCCCCTGAAAGTTAGAGCTTTATTTTATACAGCCAATTGGTGGGTATGGAACCGGTATTGTACCGGACTCATACCCACCAATTTTTGCTTTATACGCTTGTCACAATGATATATAAATTTGCACGGCGTTTCTCCATAATACCTTTCTTATAAAAAGTTCTACATAGGTGAATTAACTAAACCGTTTCGTTTGTGCGACAAAGCTAGTAATTTATCAATTGCCATAACAAATAGATATACTTCAAATTATGGAGACAGATCCGCGGCATATAAATGTGAGAAACGTTCCTGGGGGCACCATGAGAACCGTCCCAATGGCTCCCGCGGCTCCCAGCATTTCCCTCGAATGGATGCCAGAAGAACCGTCCCCTTGGCGCTCTGTAGGTTTTTTTTGAAAACGATTTAAATAGTTGTTGACGTGCTGAGGTCATGGTGATATTATGTGCCTGTGAAAATCACATATGAGATTCTAAATCACATATGTGATTTAAGATAACGCTAGGAGGAATAGGATGTCGGTAAAATCGGCTGAGCGTGTTCTTCAAATATTTGAATTGTTATCCAACAATCCACATGGGTTGACGATTAAAGAAATCAGTGAAAATCTATCATTTCCACAAAGCAGTACATCAAATCTAGTAGCCACACTTTCTGCGTCAGGTTATTTAAGTTTAGACCCGATGAAAAAATATAAGCTTGGGGCTAAATTGATCCATATTGGAACCTTGGCTTTGGAAAACTTAGATATTTCGCTTGTAGCCAAGCCTTACCTTGAAAAACTAATGGAAAGTGTCCAAGAAACGGTGTTTATGGCGGCGCTATCAGAAGACGAGTTAGTCTACCTTTTAAAGATTGATAGCAAGCGATCCATACGGACCACGGCACAAACGGGTTTCCGTAAGCCGTTGTATTGTACCGGGCTGGGGAAAACCTTTTTGGCCAATTTGCCTGCACAAGAACGGTCAAGAATTTTGGATGAAATTGATCTAGTTCCGATTACAGCTAAAACGATTACCGATCGAGAAGAACTGGAAAAGGAACTCTACCAATATGCGTTGATTGGGTACACCATTGATGATGAGGAAAATGAAGATGGATTATATTGCGTGGCAGCTCCAGTGTTTGCCGCCGATCGAAAGATTCATGCTGCCATCAGTGTTGCCGGCCCCAAGGAGAGGATGTTGGCGCAGCAAGCTGAGATTGTTCAAAAGGTTTTGTGGACCTCAAAAAAGATCTCAGAAAGCCTTGGATTTATGTAAATAGACAGAAAAAAGGTGAAAACATGGATGTTATTAGTATTGGGGAAACAATGGTTTTATTTACCCCAAATACGATGGGAAAAATGCGCTATTCAAACCAGTATACGACTAGAATTGCAGGGGCCGAGACCAATACGCTCATTGGATTATCTAGACTTGGGCATCAAACCGGATGGATTAGTCAGCTTGGAAATGATGAGTTTGGCGCCCAAATTGTAACCGCAGTCAGAGGCGAGGGAGTAGACACTAGTCAGGTCACGATCAATGAAAATGCGCCGACAGGCATCTTTTTTAAAGAAATCGTGAACCAGGACAATGTGAATATCTACTATTACCGTAAAAACTCAGCTGCCAGTCAGCTAAGTCCTGACCTCCTAAAACAGGAGTATATAGCCAATGCAAAGTTCCTCTATCTATCTGGCATTACACCTGCACTGAGCGCTTCTTGCAAAGAAACGATCTATCAAGCGATCACGATTGCTCGAAAAAATGGAGTGAAAGTCGTATTTGACCCAAATCTTCGCAGGAAGCTTTGGTCCGAGGAGGAAGCCCGAGAAACGTTATTATCGATCGCTGGGCAGTCAGATATTGTTTTGCCAGGCATCGGGGAATGTGAGTTTTTATTTGAATCAAGAGATTACAAGAAAGCTGCAGACTCCTTTCATGCACTAGGTGTTGAAACCGTTATCGTGAAGCTTGGTGAAAGAGGAGCCTATTATTCTACTAATGCCGGGGCCGACAAAGGACATGTAGAAGGCTTTACAGTCAAAACTGTGGTCGACCCAGTTGGCGCGGGTGATGGATTTGCAGCAGGAGTTCTTTCAGGGCTTCTTGATGGTTTCCCAGTTGCTGAAGCGGTCAAGCGTGGTTGCGCCATTGGGGCGATGGTTTGTACCGTAAATGGAGATATAGAAGGGCTTCCTGACCGAGCGGAACTACATCAGTTTTTTGATGTGGGTGCAAGGGATGAAGTAAAGCGTTAAGTAAGTGAGCAAGGAGGAATAGGACGAATGACTACATTGCAAAAAATACTTGATCATAAATTAATTGCCATTGTTCGAGGAGCAAGGCCAGAAGATACGTTAAAAATTGTTCAATCTTTATACGAAGGTGGAATTCGCGTTGTAGAAATGACCATGAACTCACCGAAAGCGCTGTCGGCTATCGAAATGGTGGCGGATGCATTTGGTGATGAAATGGCAGTGGGTGCAGGAACCGTGTTAGATCCTGAAACAGCTCGCAGCGCCCTGCTTGCAGGAGCACAGTTTATTTTATCGCCAACCTTACGTGCTGAAACGATCGAACTAACAAAGAGGTATGGAGCGGTTAGTATTCCTGCCGCGTTTACTCCGACCGAGATTTTAACAGCGTATGAGCTAGGCGGAGATATCATTAAGGTCTTTCCAGCGACCGCGCTAGGTCCTCAGTTTATTAAAGATATTCATGGTCCGCTCCCACAGATTCCATTATTGCCAACCGGGGGAGTAGGATTGAACAACATAAAAGAGTATCTCGATGCTGGTGCGGCTGGATTGGGAATCGGCAGTTCGTTGGTCAACACCAAAAAGCCAGTAACAGAGACCTATTTAACAGAACTAACGGAAAAAGCAAGGCAAATGGTTCTTGCAGCACAAAACTAATTTACATGGAGTGTGGTAAAAATGAAAATTACAAATTATGAATTGTTCCAAGTGCCACCACGTTGGTTATTTTTAAAAATAGAAACAGATGAAGGAATTGTTGGCTGGGGTGAGCCGGTCATCGAAGGAAAAGCAGCTACTGTAAAAGCAGCAGTAGAAGAGTTAATGACGTATTTAATGGGCAAGGATCCTTTACGCATTGAAGATCATTGGAATGTGATGTATCGAGGCGGCTTCTACCGCGGCGGCCCAATCCTTATGAGTGCAATTGCTGGAATTGACCAAGCACTTTGGGATATTAAAGGGAAATTTTATAATGCACCAGTTTATCAACTACTTGGCGGCGCTTGCCGTGATTCTATCAAAGTTTATTCCTGGATTGGCGGAGATCGTCCAAGTGATACCGCACGTATGGCATTAGACTGTGTGGAAAGAGGCTTCCAAGCGGTTAAGATGAATGGAACCGAAGAATTACAATACATTGATTCCTACGATAAAGTCGAGAAAGTAATTGAGAATGTAGCCGCGATTCGTGAGGCAGTTGGCAAAAATATCGGCATCGGCATTGATTTCCATGGGCGTGTACATAAGCCAATGGCAAAGGTGCTTGTCAGAGAACTTGAAGCGTTCAGACCGATGTTTATTGAAGAACCGGTTCTTCCTCAGAATAATGAGGCTCTAAAAGAGATTGCTTCGTTAACGTCGACTCCTATTGCGACTGGTGAGCGGATGTTCTCAAGATGGGATTTTAAACCGTTATTGGAGGGCGGGTATGTAGATATTATCCAGCCTGATTTATCCCATGCGGGTGGAATTACCGAATGCAAGAAAATCCTTAGCATGGCAGAAGCTTATGATGTAGCGGCTGCTCCGCACTGTCCGCTTGGCCCAATTGCCCTTGCAGCCTGCTTACAAGTAGACGCTACGGCACACAATGCATTTATCCAAGAACAAAGCTTAGGCATTCACTATAATCAAGGCAGTGACTTATTAGATTATCTAGTCGATCCAACTGTATTTGATTATGAAAATGGTTATGTGAAGATCCCACAAGGACCGGGACTAGGTGTCGAGGTCAATGAAGAAAAAGTACGTGAAATGGCCAAAGTCGGGCATCAATGGCAAAACCCAGTTTGGCGCCATAAAGACGGCAGCGTCGCTGAGTGGTAGAAAACATCTCGAGCGGGGCAGGTCTGGTGACAGGCTCCGCTCAAGAAATTACTTTTTGATTAAATTACAGCAAAGGGATTGAGGATCAATGAATAAAAAGGCGACAAAGGTTCGTTATGGTATTGTGTTTATGCTGTTTATCACGGTTATTGTAAACTATATGGACCGCAGTAATATCTCCATTGCAGCTCCTTTTATCACAAAGGAACTACATATTGATACGGTCCAAATGGGATTGATTTTCTCAGCTTTCGGTTGGACGTATTGTTTGCTGCAAATTCCTGGCGGATGGCTGTTAGATAAGCTGGGTAACCGAAATACCCATACCATTGGGATTGCCGGTTTCTCACTAATGACTTTATTACAAGGATTTGCAAGCGGTTTTTCGGGACTTATGTTCTTCCGCGTTGGTTTAGGGGTATTTGAAGCACCTGCCTTTCCTACGAACAGTAAGGTAGCCGCTTCCTGGTTTCCTGAAAATGAGAGGGCACGCGCTGTTTCCATCTATACATCAGGTCAGTTTATCGGATTAGCCTTTTTAACACCAACACTTATTTTCCTTCAGCAAACATTTGGCTGGAGAGGCTTGTTTATCATTGCTGGTATTATAGGCCTTGCATGGTCGGTGCTATGGTTCTTGTTCTATCGTGATCCAGATAAAAGTAAAAAAGTGAATCAAGCAGAACTAGACTATATCCGTGAAGGAGACGGAATAGTTGCCAGCTCCTCAGATAAATCAGCTAAACAGAAAATGACGATGAAAGATTTAGGAGTTGTCTTATCTAGCAGAAAACTGTGGGGGATTTATATCGGCCAATTTGCGGTGAACTCCACCTTATGGTTTTTCCTAACTTGGTTCCCTACTTATTTAGTAGAATATCGAGGAATGGCGTTCATTAAATCTGGGTTTTTAGCCTCATTGCCATTTATCGCAGCTTTCATTGGGGTGCTTGCTTCAGGATTCTTATCTGATTTCCTTGTGAAAAAGGGCGTTTCAAAAGATAAAGCGAGAAAAACGCCAATTATCACTGGATTATTGTTGGCTACTTCCATTATCGGAGCGAACTATGTAGACAGCCCAGCCCTTATTGTTTTATTCATGTCTATTGCCTTCTTTGGAAACGGTTTCGCCTCCATCACATGGGTATTCGTTTCTCTTTTAGCTCCAAAACGTTTAATCGGGATTGCAGGCGGTGTGTTCAACTTTATCGGTGGAACCGCATCCATCATCATCCCAATCGTAATCGGTTACCTAGTAAAAGGCGGAAACTTTGCACCAGCACTAACATTCATCGCATGCGTAACCCTAATCGGCGCACTATCCTACATCTTCCTAGTAGGAAAAGTAGAACGGGTTACCGAACCCAATAACGTAAACAAAGCAGCTTAAGGGATCCAAGGGATCCAAGGGGACGGTTCTTCTGGCTCCATTCAGAGCTTCCTCGAATGTAAAATTTCAAAGACTCACAGAAAGTGACCTCGGGTTCGATCCCGAGGTCATTTTCTAGCTTCAAAGGCTCGTTGCTTATAAACAACGAAATAGCGAATGAGTTTAACGTATCTGCTCCAAATATTCCATTCATCTTCAAAAGTAGTAGGACTTCGCTTTTCTTGCCAAAAAGAACCGCTAGAACCGTCCCCGTGGTACCCCGAACAATATAGTATTATAATCCTATTTAGAGTCCAAAGTTTTTTTAGATAATAGTATGATTAGCAGAAAAGGGAGATAGTCACATGGCCAAGAAAAAGAAGCAGAAGAACAAAAGTGTATCGTCCAAATATCGGCAGCTTCCCACTGGGAATTCTGTTGTTAGAGAGATTGAACAAAAACTCAATCAATATTATACAACCGGTGACCATACACTCTATGGCGGGCCTGATTATGCTGGGTTTTTAACATGGATTTTTGAAAAGCTCTCTAATGAGGATGATGGTGCTAATAGCATACAGCCTAGATACAAAAACTCGTTTAGTTCATCGAAATTGCAGTATTTTATGGGACTCATTTTACTAAAGGATAAGTATGAAAAAGAATGGCATCAAACTCTTAAGCCAGGTAAAACTCGCAATAAATATAAGCTATTGTTATCTGCATGGGATAAAATGGATCCACGGGCAAAAGAGTTTGTAGAGGCAAAACGGCTAGAAGAGAAGCGAATAGAAGATTTAGATGAGGGTCTTGATGAATGTAGCCCTGCTCAATTGCGGATTCGTTTTTTCCTAGCAATGCATAGTAAAAAAGAACGAATCGCCTTTAAAATTCTTGGAAAGTTAAAGGACCAGGATCATGATGAAGGAGAATTAAATTATTTGGAAGCATTGTCTTGCTTTCATTCAAATGATTTCACAGGTGCCATTCAATATGCACAAAAGCTGAAATCCGGCCAGATCGATTTTCCATCTGCACAGGCACTAATTTTAGAGTCCTACGCTCTCTTGGGAGATGTTTCCCACCTATCTCAATGTCTGGAAACCCAACAAGGCAAAATATCTTTCCCCTTTTTTATGTATATTATGCAGCAAGCCGTCTTGCATTCTGACAATTATGAGGATGACATTCGTCAAATTGAGGCAATCCTATCAAAGCATTCTGACAATATGATTGAAATGGACCAATCCTCTCTTCCGGTATTTAACCGATTTTCTTGTCAGCTGGCTACTGAATTTTTGGAGAGGGCGCAAGAGAAAGACGTGCAATTGTTGGCATATGAACAACATATAAGTGTACCTGCCAAAGAAGAAGATTTTATCAAGGATTTGTTGGATGTCCGTGATTATAAACTGAATTTCGCCTTAAAGTTTCATCCAAGTCTTTATGATGAGCTGATGAATGAAGAAAATCCTACCCAAGTGATTGTCCGATATGTATTAACAGATGCCTATGAATTAACTGAAGAGGATTACATTACGGTGTTTATGGCCCAATACAGGCTTCAAGAGAAGGAACAATTCGTAGAGAATATCTTGCGGAATCGTAAACAGATTCTCGCTTTTCATGATCAGAGAAAATGGGAATTATTCGAACTGGCTTACCTAGAGGCCCTTGCCTTACGTCACAATAAAACCAAGGTCATCGAAAATATTTTGGCTGAAAGAGAGGATTTCCTTCAATTAAAGGAAACATATGAGGAGAAAGCAAAGGAAACTAGCTGGTTAGCAAGCTTGAGTCCAATGGGAAGATTATCGTACGAGACCGCCGTGTCCATGTATGACCGAAGTATTGAGGAAGGGTTTCGCTGGAAGGATGCGGGGATGATATCTCTGGGGTTCTTTAGAATACTAGAAGTGGAAATCAATGAGAAATGCATTGTACCAGTCAGTAAAACGATTTCTTATGAAACGTTGGAAGAGGAATTGTCGAAGTTAAAGGCGGATGGCTCCAAAAAGGCCCAAGATTTATTTCATTTTTGGGAGTCCATTTATAGGAATCTATTGTTTATACGAGATGGAAGCAAAAGTGGCTTAGAGCTTGGTCTATTAAACTATTTATTTGGCAAAGTAACTAGTGATAGCGGCAAAGATAAAAATTTAAAGAGGCTTTTTTATAATGAGTTAACTAATTATTTTACGGAGGAAGGACTCCTAGCGCTAGCTTCTGGACAAATAGCAGACTGGTTCAACCAGGAAGTGCGGAATCGTTTTCGCAATCCGCCTGCCCATACAAAATTTGTTTCATTAAAAGTGGCAGGAGAATGCAGAGACTATGTTCAGAACATACTTGGTTTATTACATCAATATCTAGTCCAAGATGTAGTGAAAATTTTTTAGGTGCCTTTCAATAGTTCGGAGGGTCACAAAAAAGTAGAGAGCGGGAGGAACAAGTCAAAGTTATACTTTTCGTCTAGTGATTGTAGATATTTTACGACTCTTTACATGGTTTAAAGACAAACTAAATAAACGATTGTTAGGTTTTGACGTGATCTTTAATTAAACATTTATTTAGTTTTTATGTTGGTGCAGAGGACGGTTATTCTGCACCAATGTCCCCATGTTATACTAATCTTAAAACCTAGGTAGGCTATGGGGACCCACTGGAATTTTCAAAGTATCAATCTTTCTAAAACCAAACTTTTATTAGTTTCTGCTTTATGACTAAACAAACCCTTTAATCATGAACATGGAAAGAACTATCTATGGAGGGGAAGCCTTTTGATGATTTGTAAGCTATGTGAACAACCTATGATTGAGTCAGGAGGTTACTATTTTTGTGGAAATCATGAACCCCCTTTCTTAATGAAAAAAGAAGTGAGTTCGATCGATCATCCATACATACCTTTACTTCAAAAACTTCCAACGCCGATTGCTTTAACATTGGCTGAATTTTTTAAAGAAACGAATCCTTTTCTCTCTTTGCATCGATTGACCGATGCTGCTGAAATGGTGACTCGATTTTTTGCCATCGTAAGTTTAAGCAATGTATATCAAATAGAGAAGGAATTCCCAGAAAAATTAAGACTATCACTGATGGAGAAAATAGAACGTCCTACCTTTGGAGCATGGATTGGTTTGGCTGATGATGCCATACAATTTTTAGCTAAGAGAAAAGCCTTTTTTATGAAAGAAATGCTCCCTTTTTGGAAAGACACTTGGAAACCATTTTTGCTCGGCACTTCCAATCATGATGGAACGGCTATATTATCATTGCGCAATAAGCTGGCTCACGGCGGCAGATTGCCTGATGAAGAAGCGGAGAAACTTTATCATTCTTTTTCTACAAAGATGACCAATATGGCCGATCAATTGACTTTCTTGCAATCCTATCTTTTATTAGCCACAGATGATAAGGGGAATATACAAACTCTCTTACAAGGTCTTCCGGATGAAATCGGGAGCATCCCTGCCATTTCAGAGCAAACGTCCCCATTAGAGTCCATCGCCGTATATATTAAGCATGACCATGAATATATCAATCTTTTTCCTCTCCAATATTATGATATTGCCATGGTTTGGTCCGAGTCAGAGCAAGAGTTTTTAAAAACAGATAGCCATCCATCCCCGATGATTTATATGCGTTACAATAAAAACCGAAAAATGCTTGAATTCACTTCATTTGGCAAAAAAAGTTCATTTTCTCAAAAGGGAGAGGACTTGTTGCAGCCTTTTTTGTCCATCTACAATTTTGAAGACTGGAGAAAGAAAAGGATTGCCCGGCAACGGTTAGATGAATCCTTTCCCCAATGGGATTTTGAGTTTATGGATATCCTATCTGATTTAACTCAGATTATCGTTGGCCGGAGTCAGCAAATAAAGGATGTAAAAGGCTGGGTGAAGGAAAAGAGAAAGGAAAATTCCTGTTTGTGGGTGACCGGTAAGCCCGGTGTTGGAAAATCTGCGTTTATGGCCAAGTTAGCCCTTGATTTTAAAGGCTTTGGCAAGAAACTGTTCGTTATTCCGTTCTTCTTTAGGGCGGGGGATATCCGCTGTAGTCCAGATCAATTTTATCACATTGCAACGTTGAAACTGGCAAAGGAATTTGGATTGACGTTTGCTATCAAACCGAATGAGCCCATTCAGGGCCAATTTTTAAAATGTCTGGATGAAATTCAGAAACAGCAGATTCTTGAAAAGGAAAACCGAACGATTCTCTTTTTATTAGATGGATTGGATGAATTAGGACCCAGCCATGAGTCCTTTTTTAAGCTGCCATTCAAGCACCCGATTTCCGGATGTTTGTGGGTGTGTGCAAGCAGGCCGGAGTATCATCTCAAAAATATCTTTATGCATGCAGATCAACTGTGGGATGATGGGGAATTGCCTTCGTTACAGTCGGAAGAAATTAGGGAACTCATAGAACAAGAATGTGAAATGCAACGCTATGAATTATACAAACGCGATGAGAAGGTAAACTCGGCAAGCTATGAAAATCACTTTATAGATGTAGTAATGAAGAAATCACAAGGTTTGCCTTTATATATTCATCTTTTGATGGAAGACATAAAAAAAGGAAAATACAGTTTTTATGATGAAAATGAATTACCTAACGGTTTGGAACATTATTATGATTCCTTGTTGGAACGATTAAAAACTGGCGATTTAACTTTTTACTTAAATTATATTTTTTCCGTTTTATGTTGGGCATATGAGCCCTTAACGAAAAAGGATATAGGTGCAATTTTAGAAAAAGCCTTGGACGTTCATGGGGTACCGGGATGGCAGGCTGGCCTGTATAGAGCCCTGGAATATGGCAGCGTTGTACTCAAGCAGGCTGAAACATCTGACGGAGAAATGGGCTGGACCATCTACCATGATTCCTTCCGCAACCATTTAAGAAGCAGCAGCATGATGAATCATCTTCGCCATATTGGTCTGCAATTATTGCTTACCTGGTGCATGGAATGGGAGAAAAACCATGTAGATACTACTTATCCCCTTAGACATTATGCAAAACATTTGTATGATGCTTATTTTTATTATAATCAACTTTCGGATTTGCAAATAGAGCGATCCCCCACAGTTTAGGAAGGATGAGAACATGCACCCTACTGATTATGGAGAGCAGTTAATTCATCTTGCTCTGAATAAGAAATACTACGAGTATCAACAAAACCATTTAAGTGACGAACCACTCAAAACATTTGAAGTGATTCAACTTGCATTGGATGTTGCAGCGCAAAAACAAGATCCTAATGCCGTCTTTTCACTGGCGGAGGCTTATAAAGAGAGAAAACAAAATCTATTGGCGGTTTCTCCTTTAGATATTCTGAAGTCGGATATGGCCAATAAACAGCTCCTTCAAAATGGAGTCATCTATTATCGGGCCCTTCAGTATTCAAAACTTTATTCTGGTGCTCAAAAGGTGATTTGGCTATTAGTAATCGCCTATGAATTAAAGAGTTTAAACTATTATTATGAAGCCAATCAAGTGTTAAAGGAGGGCATAAAACAAGATTTAAGCAAAGTTCCCAAAACATACGCTGTATTGGTCATTGAACTGTTGGATCGACTACATGAATTGGATCAGGTAACGCTCTTGGAAATGATGAAGCAGACATTAGACGAGGAGAGTTTACTTGAAATTTTCAAGAGATCTTTAAACCGTGATGACATGATTGCTAAACCTCTTTTCAAACTAATGACAAATCCAGTTGTAATCAAAGAAGCAAGTATTCTTTATATGAATGCATTAATACAGCAAGGAAAGGAAGCTGAGGTTCTGACAGACTGGCTTCCAAAAGTGATTGACCTTTTAATGATTGAGTTCCAATACTCGTATATTAATAATGAGTTCTTATCTTTTTTAAAATGTTTAGATCAAATCGAATATTCTTTGCAAGGAATGAAGAACAAAGAATTAGCTTCTATATCTTTTTTTAAAGTTCTGTTTGAAAGGAGTAAGCTTTTTCATAAGAAGGAAGATCGAGTGGAATGTCTAATAGAAGTAGCCAAAAAGGCCGGTCCATGGAAGCAATTATTTGTGTTAGAGGCACTTCAGCTATGTTTTCAACTAATGAACGAAGGAGGTTCTCCATTTGTTTATTTATCTCAACTTTTAGCACTTTATGAACCTCAAGTGGATCAGGACCTTACAAGGAAAGTTACCTTTGAGTTCTTTAATAGACATAATTTTTCTGCTGACAATTATTTTTATTTTGCCGTACAGTTTAGTCAAAATGAACAACTACATGATTTATCGAAAATAATGGTAACTCGCGCCATTGCATCAATGGAAAAGCTATCACAGGAAAATCTCTTGGGTGCCATTTCAAAAGGTGTCGATAGGGTGAAAGATTTCGAACATGAAGAACTCATTAAATTTACACTCCCTTTACTTTATAAGAAATTGAGTGAAACACCCTCCTCACCCCAAAAATTCGAGTTAATGTGTGAGTTGTCCCAATGCTATATCGTTAGTGGTATTGATCATGAAACAGCCTTTAAGGTTGCCCAACAAGGGATATCCGGCTGTGAATCTAATGATAAATTAGGAGACCTTTGCAGTGTTTTACTATCGTACAGTTCTTCTTTTGAAAGATATCTATTACTCTTCGAAGATATAATGGAAAGTTTAAAATTGGAAAGGTCATTTTGGATTAACTCCTTTTTTATTACAATAGGGGAACACATTGATAATCCATTCCTTTTGAGAAAGTATTATCATCAGCTGTCAGCCAAAATTAGTAGGATGGATAACCCCACAAAACAGGCTGAAATGTATGTTAAACTGTTTAAATATATTATGCCCAAGTTAAGGAATCACAAGGAAGAAAAACGGTTGAGGCGTTCAATGATGGAGCTGCTATCCAAACCACAAGTAGGGGCTGATGTCTCTTACTCTATCATTACTGCCATTAAGGCGGTTACAAAGGTTGAGTCAGAAGTATTGAGATTGGTAAACCTTGCTGCGGAGCTCTCACCTAAACTTTCAGATTATTATTACCGGTTACAAGAAAAAGTTAATATCGCGTATTGGTATTTAGAGTGCGGTGAACAAAAGAGATTTTTAGACATGATTAAGAATGTTATTCCTTCCTGTTTAAAAAATCATACTAATAACTTCGATTATCATCCGGAGCATCTTATAAAAGATTGCTTCGACATGTCCATTTATATGATGGGAGAAAAAGAAGGAATCCGGTTTTTTTCGCAATTAATTGGGACCATTGATCGGAGAATATTCGATTTTGATTCCTTGTTTGAGATGGTCCGATTGCTTGATCAAATGGGGGAGCAGCCGTTAGTTGAACCACTTTTGGAAAAGGCCAATCAACAGGCATTGTTACTTGATGACGAATTTAAGCAGGCAGACAATTTGATTCTATTAGCGGAGTATTATGTAAACATATTGAATAACAAAGAGAAGGCCTTTTCTTTGTTACAGGTACTTGCAGATTTGGCCGTTTCCTATACGGATGATTTTAGCAATTATACTGCATTAGAGAGAATGATGGGAACGGCAGTTGCATTATTGGGTTACACAACGGAATCTATTGAACTGCTGAAAAAAAATATCCCACTAGCTGATGAATGGGGGTTCATTGATTGGACCCAAGAAATAAAATTAAACTTAATTGATCATTTTCTGGAGAGGGAAGAAGAATTATCCTATGTACGGGAACTTTTAGATAATAATCTTAGAAGAACTAATGACGGAATCCGTATGGATTTTTATCGTCAAGATCTGATTCAAAGGATTTATCTCTTAAACCCAGAGTCTGGTGTTTATCTTTTACAAGAAAACATCAAAGATGCTGTAAAAGAAAAGAATGTTGCCATGTTAACCAAGATAGCTAATTTTCTTCTAGAACAAAAGATTGAAACCGAAATGGCTATAGAGATGGTTATGCTTTGTTTTGATGTGGCGAAATCCGAGGAGATTGCTGATGTTCTTATTACCTTATATGATAACCAATTAACAGAAATGGCTGATGAGTATTTCGAAAAATACTTAAACAAAATGGAATGTCATCCTGGGAAGATATCGAAGCTGTTCACCGATAAAAAGTGTAATGGCTATCTGAAGGGATTCTTTCAGCAATCCACCAAGCAAAAGCTTGTCGACGATATTTATAGACAATTGCTAACGGTTAAAGATTTGGAAGAAAGGGCTAAACTTCTCAAAAATCTCTTGGAATCCGGAATTATTTCCAATCAAGCGGAAGAAATTCTAAAGGAAACCCTTCAAGAGGGACTATCTATACCTGTTGGAAATAGAACTATAAATCTATTAGAATTGATTCATTCCTCTGCCTGTTATTTGGACAATGAAGAATTAGCAAGTGAGATTTTTGAAACGGCGATCCCTATTATTTATGAAAAGGGGAAAATTGGCAGTTATATCGCTTTTTTAAATCAAGTTGACGAAGCAGAAGTACTACGGCAAGTTCCATCGATTCTTCATCTTATCAATGGGTTAGAAGATGCGGGACAGGCTAACGCTTTTTATTCTACTTTATTAAATCTTGTGAAAGGCCAAGAACTTAAGCAAGAACTTTATACAATCATCCGTCCCCATCTTCGGACCAATGTATTAGCTCTTGAGATCGCAGTCAAAATGAAGGATCCAACATTATTATTTCAGCAAATTAAAAAAATAGACTTCATTGATTCTATGTCTATTCATCAGATTTACGGGTATATGGGAGCATTATTTGGAGTGGACCTTGTTAAGTCACCATATATGTGAAGCGGGGCCATGGGGACGGTTCTATTTGGAGACGGGAGGAGCCACAGGGACGGTTCCACTGGCAAAAGAGCCAGGAGAACCGTCCCTGTGGAGCCTATGCAACTTTTGTACCTGTTTTTACCAGTATGTGTTAAATTATAATGAAAAATGTATGCGCTTTCTGGCGGCGAGGAGGTGAGGAGGAAAAAAGATAGATAAAGAGAGATATGTCTTCCAGTAAAAAGATAATTAAAAGTGGATTTATTGTTTTCCTGTTACACTAAGTAGTAAGCTATGAAATTACTTTTCAAAGTGAAGGTTTAACTTGTAACTATGGAGGAATGTATTTGATGAAGGCAATTAGAAAGTCATTTGTTCTTTTTTTATCGTATTCATTTATTCTATCTTTCATCATAGGAGGATTTGCCAGTCAGACCGTACAGGCTGCTAGTCCTTCTATATCCAAAAGTGGGGGATGGTTTGAAACGGCCTACATCGAGTGGGCGCCAATCAGTGATGCTGTAGGTTATAATGTTCACGTTAAACCTGCGGGCGCACCAGATTCTCAATATAAACAACTTGATGATGAATTAATCCGAAGATATCCTTCCTATTGGAGAGCGGATGCTGTTGGCCTTGCGGCTGGCGATTATGTTATGAAAGTCGAAGCCTTACTGCCAGACGGTTCAACCGTAACGACCGTTTCCAATACGGTATCTGTCACCTCACATGACCGGTCTGGATTTGCTTTTGCTGCTAATTCTCCATATGGTACCGGTTCGGGTGCTTACAATGATAATGGAACCCTTAAAGATGGTGCACAAGTTGTTTATGTAACATCCGAGACTGCTAAAACCGTAAAGATTGATGTGGTCATCGATAGTAAGGGCACCAAGCAAACCGCAGTTGGTATCGGCGAAATTTTGAAATTAAGACAAAAGGGCTACGATAAAACGCCACTTAGCATTCGGATCATTGGCAAAGTGACAGCTGCTGACCTGAGCGGGCAATTGAATAGCAGCGGATACCTTGAAGTAAAGGGGAAATCCAATTATACAGAAATAAATATGACAGTCGAAGGGATCGGAGAAGATGCCTATGCTTATGGATGGGGAATCCTGCTTCGATATGTCGGGAATGTAGAAGTCCGAAACCTGGGGATCATGTTATTCCCTGATGATGGCATTTCCATGGATACCGGTAATGTGAATGTTTGGGTTCACAATAATGACGTTTTCTATGGAACGGCAGGAGGAGATGCTGACCAGGCAAAAGGGGATGGCTCCACTGACCTTAAAAATGGTTCTACTTATATTACACTCTCTTATAATCACTACTGGGATTCCGGAAAATCGTCTCTCGTCGGTTTGAGTGAACCACAGGAGTTTTTTGTTACCTTCCATCATAACTGGTTTGATCATTCAGACTCTCGTCACCCGCGTATCCGAGTCGCATCTGCTCATATTTACAATAACTTCTATGATGGCATCTCAAAATACGGTGTCGGTGTGACAACAGGAAGTTCAGCTTTTGTAGAATCGAACTATTTTAGACATGCTAAATATCCAATGATGAGTTCCTTGCAGGGAACGGATGCCTTAGGGGCAGGGACCTTCTCTGGCGAAAATGGCGGGATGATTAAAGCCTACAATAATAGCATTAAGGATGCACAAAGTGTTATTTATGCGAATTCCGATGCAGGAACCGCTCCGGCACATGCGACATCATTTGATGCTTACTTGGCTTCGTCAAGAAGTGAAACCGTTCCAAGTTCCTATCAAACATTGGTAGGTGGAACATCTTATAATAATTTTGATACTCGTCTAGACTTGGGCGTCGACGCAGCAGACGTTGATGACGTAAGCCTTGTAGAACAAGTTGTCACGGCAGAGTCTGGACGCTTAAATCATGGAGATTTTACATGGGAGTTTAATGATTCCGTAGATGACACATCGGATAGCCTTAATGCAGCACTGATGACGAAAATCAGAAATTACACCACGAACCTTGTATCTGTGGGCGGTCATTCCACCGCACCTCCAACAGATCCAACGGACCCAACAGATCCAACAAATCCGACAGACCCCACAGACCCAACAGACCCAGGCATTCCAACAGCGGAAGCTTATGTCCATAATTTTACCTTGGATGGAAAAACAAGCGACTTTTTCACGATTGTCGGAAACCTCTCCACAAGTAAGGGAACCGTCGAGTATAATGGTTTAACTTTAACACAAGCTTTGAAAATAGAAACCGCGACCCGTATTGAGTTTACTACTACTAAAGAGGCAACCTTAACATTAGTGTTTAATCGAGAAGATGGAGTAAGAATCAAGATCGATGGAATCAATTATCCGATGACAAATGGTATTGTGACCGTCCCACTTCAGCCAGGTACACATTCGATTACGAAAGCGGATGTGACGAATCTATTTTTCATGTCACTAGAATTTGCAGGTGAACCGCAACTGACCGATGCCTCAGCACCTCAAACAACGTATAGCACGGAGGGGGCAGCACAAAACAATTGGTTTAGCGGTCCTGTTACAGTGAACTTTACCGCATCAGACGATGAGTCAGGGGTGGACACCACCTACTACTCCATCAATAACGGAGAGGCAAAAACAGGGACTTCAGTTGAAGTGAGTGAAGAAGGAAAACACGTCATTAGCTACTGGAGTAAAGATAAAGCGGGTAATTTGGAAGAGAAAAAGGATGTTGAAATGAACATCGACCGAACCGCCCCAATCATTACCTACTCTGTAGAAGATGGTACAGTGTATGGTGTTGATGAAGTGGTTACGATTTCTTGTCATGCTGAAGATGGGTTATCAGGGATTGGAACAAGTGATTGTCCAGATATTTCAGTACCAGCCTATCAGCTGGGATTCGGTGCTCATACGTTTAACGCAGAAGCCGTGGATGTTGCTGGCAATAAAACAACAGCATCCATAACCATCAATGTTACTGTAAACTACGATAGTCTAGCTAAATTAACTGAGTCATTCCTAAAGGATAACGGCAATCAAGAAAAAGCCGCCTCCTATCTTTCTAAACTAGAGGCTGCAAAAACAGCAGAAGAAAGAGGAAACCTTGAAGCCAGAAACGGTCAGCTTCAAGCATTCATCAACGTAGTAAAAGCTCATACAAATAAACAAATAACAGAAGCGCAAGCAGAATACCTAATTACTTTTACAGAAAAGTTAATGAAATAATCTTAGCAGAAGAGGGTGTCCCAATGGGAACACCCTCTTTTTGATGGAGCAGGGGAACGGTTCTCGTGCATCAATTTTTGCTTATTGGGGGACGAGGGTCAGTAAAAACAGTTTCTTAAATCTCTTCTTTGCTTTAAGTAATGAGTCAAGTCCGGCAATTTCTTACTAACCTTTGCTTTTGCTCGAACCATCCAGCCCCGGGCAGGCGTCAGCCCTGTATTCTTGTTCGAAGATAATTGCAACCAATGAGTCGGTAGAAGGCAATATTGCAGCGGCCAACTTTTAAAGCTCAAACCAATGGTTAGGTTGTAAGTTCACTTCATCCTTATGTTTAAATTCATTTGAACTAGGACAATAATCATATTCCTCTTGATAATCCTCGATATGATCAATGATATCCTCGATGCAGTCAAATACGTAGTGTATTTCTTCTGTTTTGGTGGTTGGATGGAATGATACACGGATCCAACCTGGTTTTACTATAAAATTACCTTTATCTATTTCATCTGTTATTTTTTTTGAGTACTCTTGATTTATATTTAACAGATAATGTCCATATGTACCCGCGCATGAGCAGCCGCCTCGTACTTGGATGCCATGAACGTCATTCAGTAATTTCACTACTAAATTATGATGAACGGTAGAGACATAAAAAGAGAATATGGGCAATCGATCCTTCTTGTCAGGTTCTAATAACGTTATTTTTTTGTTATTGCCTACTCTCTTAAATACCATTTCCACAATCTCTTTTTCTCTCATCTCAATATGATCAATGCCCATCTTTTCTTTCAGCTTGATTGCCAAAGCTGCACGAATTGCTTGTAAGAATCCGGGTGTTCCTCCGTCTTCCCGTACCTCAATATCATCAATATATGATTTTCCACCCCAGGGATTGGTCCAATTGACCGTTCCGCCGCCAGGCCTGTCGGGAACTTCTTTTTTATATAGATATTTATTGAAAATAACGATTCCCGTAGAACTCGGGCCGCCTAAAAATTTATGTGGTGAAAAGAAGATAGCATCCAGTGCTTCATTCGGGTCTTCAGGATGCATATTCATCGATTCATAGGGTGCAGAAGCGCTAAAATCCACGAAGCAGTAGCCATTGTATTTGTGCATCACTTTGGCTAATTCGTAATAGGGTGTTTTAACTCCAGAAACATTAGAACAGGCAGTGAATGAGCCGATTTTAACGGAACGTTCTTTATATTTTTCCAGCAGACTTTCTAATGAATCAGGGCATACATCCCCGTGTTCGTTAGGGGGGACAATCACAACTTCGGCTAATGTCTCTTCCCAGGAGGTGTGGTTCGAATGGTGTTCCATGTGTGTGATGAACACAACTGGTCTATCCGAAGAGTTGATATTAGTCTTGAAGTTTGCGTTAATTGATAAACCTAAAATGCGCTGTAACTTACATATAGCGCCTGTCATTCCGGTGCCTTCAAACAATAATACATCATTCTCATTTGCATTAACGTGCTTCTTAATGATTTTTTTTGCGGTATGATAGGCTTCTGTCATGGTTTTACCTGTTACATTCGTTTCAGTGTGCGTATTTGCCACGAAAGGACCGAATTGGTGGGTAATTTTGTCTTCTATCGGCTGATACAAACGACCGCTTGCAGTCCAGTCTGCGTAGCAAATCGCCTTTTTCCCGAAAGGTGTTTCAAATGTTTGGCCATTTCCAATGATTTCATTATAGTATGGCAGAAAATACTCTTCTAAACTTACGGTGTTTTCTTTTGTTATCATTATTTCGAGCTTCCTTTAGACTTATAGAATAATTTTTATTAGTTCAAGCAATGATTACTGAATATTGAAAAATTTATTTGCGTTTTGTAGGAAGTATCTTATGCTCCATATTGTTATCGACTACCCATCCCCGTTAGATGGATAGATCCAAACCAGACCTTTTTTAAATACATAAGCGGTGCCAATAATCGAGAATACCGCAATTACCATAGTTGTTTTTTTGTTTTGGTAATCATAGTTAGGTAGGATGACATAACATATCAGTGTCAAAATAGAACTAATAATGATGGCAACCATAATGTGAACCAAGAATAGAGCCAATTGATATTTAAATTTCTTCATCTATTTCTCACTTTTTTTATATCTATTTATTTCATAGTTTAGTTTTATTGAATAGAGTTTATAAAATCCTGTTTTTCAACTTTTCTCCTCCCCCTTTCTACTATCGTCGTAGTGTTAAAGTCCTAGTAAAGTAGATTATAGGGTATTTTTATCTTACTTTCCATATAATTGTAAAAATTATTAGAATACTTGGGGAACCAGGGGGACGGTTCTGGTGGAGCACTTTTGCATATTGGCACTAGTGTCAGACTTAACTAAACGTTTATTCTGACAAGCTTTTTTCTGTTTACTGGGAGAAAATCCTTTTATAACTGATGCAGCGGACCTTTTAATTAAACATTTGTTTAACTGACAAAATTTTTGGCTAACAAGCAATCAAAAGCCTTTTCTATCAGTGAATCCAGCCGGATTAAACAAACGATTGTTAGGTATTGATAGGTTTCTTAACTAAACGTTTATTTAAATTGTTCACTCTAGAAATTGTTTAAAAGCAGTGGCCATGGAGGAGCGTTACATTGGCAATGGTGCCATGAGAACCGTCCCCGTGGAGTCCACAAAATTTTCCACTGTAGCCCCTTGATTTGTCATATTGTATTAGTGTACTATTTGATTAGAACACTAATACAAAAGTGCGCAAGGAGGTTTTGAGCAGATGTCTGCTTTTCAGGGGCTAGTGAAAAAGGACTTTGCTATTTCCAAGGTTTGGTTCTTTTCTTGGATCATTCTTATTTCTTTAATTTTGTGTCTGCCGATGGCACTGGAGATCTATCTTCATTCTCCACTTTCCTTTCTCCCGATGGTAGTAGTCCTGGTGCTGCTGTTTCACGCGGTTTTCCTGCCGTGTATGTTATTGTCCATGCTTCGGCTGGAGGGAAAAACCCAATTATGGCTCTATAATCCGCAAAGCAGCAGATCGTTATTGTTATCGAAACTAACAGTCAGCTTGGTTTATCAAGTGGTTGCCCAAATCTATTTAACAGCCGTCGGACTGGTAATTTATCATTTTTACAAAAATGAGATTCATATCGAATCGTCCGATTTGTTTGACGGGGCGGTCATTGCTAATGCCGGTCTGCTTTTGTTCAGTTTATATGTATCATGCTGGGCGTTGTTGTATTGGACCATCTTTCACTCTTTGAATAAATTCCCTGCCATAAAAAACTGGCGCTGGCTCGTGATCCTGCTTCTGTTTTTTGTCTATAATGCGATCTCCACCTTTTTTGGAAAAATCGAACCGCTCAAAGAGTTCGTCCACAAATGGACGATTCCCGTATTGGCGGGGGTCCATACGAGCTACAAACAGGATGGCTGGGAAATCCGCTTGAATGCAATGGATATTCCGGTACTTGGGATTCTCCTCTATGCTCTTATTGCCATCGTCCTATTCCTGATTTCCTGTTGGTTGCTTGACAGAAAAGTCGAGGTGTAATGGCGATGACAAAAGACTTCCAAGCATCTAAACCGATCTATCTTCAAATAGTTGATCACCTGTCGTCCCAGATTGTAAGAGGAGAACTGAAAGCAGGACAAAAATTACCTTCTGTAAGGGAAATGGCAGTTGAATCAGGTGTGAATCCGAACACCATTCAAAGAACGTATAGTGAAATGGAGAGGATGGGGATCGTGGAAACAAAGCGGGGACAGGGGACCTTTGTGACAGAAAATGAACAGGTCCTACAAGCATTAAAGATTCAACTGCAAACCGATATTATTGGCGGATTCGTCAAGAGCATGAAAGAGCTTGGCTTTTCCCAAGAGGAAATGGTCCAGGGCTTACAGCAATTCTTTAGGAGGGAGCAGGAATGACCATTGCACTAAAGAACATTTCGAAGCGATATGGGAAAGATTTTTCTTTAAAAAATGTTTCCCTCACATTGGAAACCGGAAAAATTTATGGGCTTCTTGGGCCAAATGGCAGCGGCAAATCGACGACCTTAAAAATGATTGCCGGGCTCGTGTATCCGGACAGCGGCCAGGTGGAAGTGAATGGCGAGCAAGTGACCCGGAGAATTAGCCATAATGTTTCTTATCTAACGGAACTGGATATGTTTTATCCTTCCTTTACAGTGGGAAACATGGTGGACTTTTATGCCTCGCAATTTGCTGATTTTGAAATGAGCAAGGCAAAGCAGCTTTTGCAGGACATGAAGCTGGATTCTGCTAAAAAAATAAAACAATTGTCCAAGGGGAATCGCGGCAGATTGAAATTGGTTCTGGCCTTGGCAAGGAAGGCTCCAGTGTTGCTGCTGGATGAACCCTTTTCCGGGCTTGATCCAATGGTGCGCGATTCGATTGTGAAAAGTCTATTATCCTATATTAATTTTGAGGAGCAGACCGTGCTGATTGCCACCCATGAAATTGATGAAATTGAACCAATTTTAGACGAGGCGATGGTGATTTTGCGTGGAGAGGTCATTGAACAGCGAAATGTCGAAGACCTTAGAGAAGAGGAAGGGCTGTCTGTGCTCGAGTGGTTTAAAGCAACGATGGCAAAAAGGGAGGGGAATGTTTTATGAGTAATCCTGTTGTGGAATTAAAACATGTTACAAAAGTGATTAAAGGGAAAAAGATCATCGATGATTTAAGCTTCACGATTGAAGAGGGAGAAGTATTCGGCTTTTTAGGACCAAATGGCGCTGGAAAAACGACGACGATTCGTATGATTGTCGGCCTGATGGGGATTACATCCGGTGAAATTATGATCTGCGGTCATAATGTGAAATCTGAATTTGAAGATGCCCTGCAGCATATTGGCGGGATTGTGGAAAATCCCGAACTATACAAATTTTTAACCGGGTATCAGAACTTGATGCAATATGCCCGGATGGTTAAGGGCATTTCCAAACAGAAAATCGATGAAGTCGTGGAGTTTGTCGGGTTAACGGAGCGCATTCATGATAAAGTCAAAACCTATTCGCTCGGTATGCGGCAGCGATTGGGATTGGCCCAAAGCCTGCTTCATGATCCGAAGGTGATGATTCTCGATGAACCAACCAACGGTCTTGATCCAGCGGGCATTAAAGAGATTCGCGACCATTTGAAAAAGTTGACGAAGGAAAAAGGGATGTCCGTCATCGTATCCAGCCATCTGTTATCGGAAATGGAAATGATGTGTGACCGCATCGCGATTATTCAACAAGGAAAGCTCGTCGACATTCAACAGGTCCATGATTATGTACAGGATAGTAAACAGAAATACTTCTTCGAGGTCGATTTGAAAAAAGCCGCCGCGATTCTCAAAAACCTCCCTATTTCCTATAAGAGGGGTGAAAATGGGATTGAAGTCGATCTGGAAAAAGAAGAAGTCCCGGACATGATTCAGTTCTTTGTTGAAAAAGGAATACGAATTTTTGAAGTGAAGCCATTGGCTAAAACGTTAGAGGATCGATTCTTTGAAGTCACAACACAGGGGGAAAAGGTTCATGCATAGTCTGATTGTTAATGAGTGGATCAAAATATTTAAACGTCCCGGCACCTACGTGATGATTGGCCTGCTGGTACTGGCCGTTATCGCGACAGGGACATTAAACAAAGTTTATGGTGAACAGAATCCAACGGTGAATCCTCAATGGGAGCAGCAGGTTCAGCAGCAAATTGCACAGGACCAAAAACAAATGAGCGAGCTGCCTCCAACAGCCGCTACGTATAAGAAAAATTTGCAAAGACAGATTGCCATTAATCAATACCGGTTGGAACATAAAATTCCGCCTGACAATGAGGCAACAGGGTGGACATTCATTCAAGACAGCACGGCACTGATTTCGTTTGCCGGTTTATTCACCATCATTGTGGCGGCAGGGATTGTGGCCAGCGAATTTGGCTGGGGAACGGTCAAGCTGCTATTAATAAGGCCCATCAAACGTTCTAAAATCCTGTTATCCAAATATTTGACGGTGATTTTATTTGGACTGATGATGCTGGTGATTTTGTTTGGCAGTGCCGCGATTTTGGGATTTGCTTTATTCGGAACAGGGGATGGCAACACGACGCATTTGGCCTACGCGAATGGAAGTGTCGTCGAACAAAATATGCTTCTCTATTTGATCAAGACCTATTTCTTAGCGTCGATCGATGTCATGATGATTACCACCATGGCCTTTATGATTTCCGCTGTATTCCGGAATAGTTCGTTGGCCGTTGGTTTATCGATCTTCTTGCTAATGGTAGGCGGTCAGATTACCACATTGATTGCAACCCGTTATGACTGGGCGAAATATAGCCTATTCGCCAACACCAACCTAACCCAATATACCGATGGCGTCCCATTAGTCGAAGGAATGACAGTAAGCTTCTCCATTATCATGCTACTGATCTACTTCCTCGTCTTCCAGCTACTAGCCTTTGGCGTATTCACTAAAAGAGACGTCGCCGCGTAGGGTCCAGGTACCACGGGGACGGTTCTACTGGAGACGGCAGCGCCATGACTCCAGGGGGACGGTTCTACTGGTGACAGCAGTGCCAGGCTTCTAAGACAGTTTGATGTTTCGAAGGCAAAGATGTCTCATAGAGAGCCCCTTTATGGGACACTTTTCCGGTTTTCTTATAGCAAAATGTCCAATAGATGCCCCATATGAGACATTTTGTTGGTTTCAAGAGCAGAAATGTCTCATAAAGCGTGGTACCACTAGGGACAGTTCCATTGGCAATAGAGCCATGAGAACCGTCCCTGTGGAGCCCTATCTTATTTTATTGATTTCATTTTTTAAGATTTCAGCAAGCGCTCCATAGACGACTTGGACACCTGAGCCTCTTTTGAAAACACCTTTTGCTTTCAGATCTCCTTTCCATACCGAATCATCGGCCACTTTACTAATATCTTTGACGGTCACTCTTAATCTGGTAATACAGGCATCGACCTCCACAAGGTTGTCTCTGCCACCCAATGCCGCAATGACGTCCTCGACCTCCACGTCTTTTAACAGCGCATCTTTCTTGGTATACAACTTATTCTCGGAATCCTCGCCGCGTCCTGGCGTTTTCAGATTGAATTTGAGAATCAGAATTTTAAAGATATAGTAATAGATAATCGCTGTCGGAATACCTAGAATGAGAATCCACACATAATTGGTTTTATCATTGCCTTGCAATAACCCGAATAACGTAAAGTCGATAATCCCTCTTGAAAAAGTAACCCCTACGGCGACATGAAGAGCATATAGTATCGCATACGATAATCCTTCTAATATCGCATGAATCCCGTAAAGGACGGGTGCGACAAATAGGAAGGTGAACTCAATGGGTTCGGTAATCCCGGTTACGAATGAGGTAAGAGCCGCTGAAAAGAGGATGCCGCCCACGACTTTTTTATTTTTCGTATCAGCCGTCCTATACATGGCCAGTGCAGCCGCCGGGAGACCGAACATCATCGGCAGGTAACCGCCTGTGAAATACTTGGTGGCCTCGGCTGAAAATTTGGTAGTAGTCGGATCCGCCAGCTGAGCAAAGAAAATGCTTTGTCCCCCTTGGACTACTTTTCCAGCTACCTCCATTTCACCACCAAGCGGTGTATACCAGAATAATGGATAAATCGCATGATGAAGACCAAAGATATTGAGAATCCGCATAAAAAATCCATAGAAGAACATTCCAATGGGGCCGGTTCTGCCAAAGAATTCGGAAAAAGTGGAGATGGCAATTTGAATATAAGGCCATACAAATGGAATAATGACCCCTACAACACTGATGGATAACACGGAAACAATCGGAATGTATCGGACGCCTGAGAAAAAGGAAAGAGCATCTGGAAGCTTCTTGTCATAATACTTATTGGCCAAAAAGGCGACAAGCAGCCCGACGATAATTCCCCCAAGTACCCCGATCCTGACGGTGAAAATGCCAAGTTCATATCCATACACGCTTGCTTGCTGGGTCGCTTCTACTGAATTCATGCCCTTCGACATGAAGTAGTCTACCGTCGTGGTTTCTGGGGTATGGCCCAAGAATCCTAAAATGGTACTAATGATAACATGCATGACGAGAAAGGCGATGGAGGCTGATAAACCAGCGGCTCCTTTTTCCTGTAAAGCTAACCCTGACGCAATACCTACTGCAAAAATCAATGGCAGGTTACTAAAGACGATATTTCCGATCGCAGACATCGTACTTAAAATATAGTACAAAATGGTACCATCCCCGAGGATTCCAGTTAGTCCGTAGGTTTCCACCATAACAGGGTTGGTAAAGGCCGCGCCGATTCCAAGCATCAATCCTGCAATCGGCAGGACTGCAATCGGAATCATAAAGGCTTTTCCCAGGCGTTGAAGTTTTTCAAACATCCCTATCCCTCCACAAATTGGAATGAATCAAGCCAAAACCCATTAGCCGTGCTATCAATCCTCCTCCACATATAAATGATTTTCGTGGTTCATTATATTTAGCACATAGAATAATATGTATGAAACTTTTGAACTATGGGACCATGGGGACGGTTCTATCGGAGTCAGGGAAAGAAAAATGAATAAAATTACTTTCGTTTCATGTTGTGTCTAAAATGTTGCGAATTTCGGATTTTACTTGTCAGTAGAGGAAAAGGCTCCAGTATCCTACATATTGTTAGGTACTGGAGCCTTTTTCGTTAAAGGATTTAGATTTCGATAAAGTCTTTACCTTCTGCTTCGAGCTTATTTTTTATTTCTTCAATAATCTGGATTCCGGCACTGCACCCAATCCGTTCAGCCCCATTTTTTATCATCGAAATAAACGTTTCCGCGTCGCGGATTCCTCCTGCAGCTTTCACTTTTACGGCATTGCCCACTGTTTCCTTCATGATTTTGACATCCTCCGCTTTCGCCCCGCTTGGACTGAAGCCTGTAGAGGTTTTTATGAAGTCAGGCTGTACGATCTTCGCAATCTCAGCTAGTTTTATGATTTCTTCTTTTGTAAGATAGGCATTTTCAAATATCACCTTTGAGATTACATCATTGCTCCGGCAGACAGATACAATCCGTTCCATTTCTTCTTGTATATAGTCATAATTTTTTTCCTTCAGCTCGGTGAGATTAATCACATAATCAATTTCGTTCGCTCCATTGCGAATGGCATCCAATGTTTCAGAAACCTTTGCCTCAATCGTCGTTTGGCCCAGGGGAAAACTAATGGCCGCACCAACGTGAATGTCTGTATTTTTCAATTCTGTTGCACATAACTTTGTCTGAACTTGATTTATGGCAACCATTTTAAAATGATATTGCTTCGCTTCGGCACATAACTTTTTCAAATCCTTATGAGTTGCATAAGGTTTGAGATTGGTATGATCTATCATTTGAGATAAATCATCAATAGTGTATTTTGTCACTAAAATCACTCCATATATAAATTACAACTAATATATTACTAAACTAGCGTCATTTCAACAGTATCTGGTATTGCTCGGGAGCCACGGGAGCCACGGGGACGGTTCTGCCGGAGTCATAATAGTCAGGGAAAGAAAAATGGATGAAATTTTTTGAAAACTGCTGTATGATAGGGGGGATTATAGAGAGTAGTTTCATTCTTCATCTCCTCTTGGATTTCCCTGTCAAATGGTTATTTTACCTTTTCCTTTCTCTTCAAGCCTGTTACCCCATTTCATTCCTTTTTCTCCTTAGTTTTTTCTAGCACAAACCAGCCATAATTATCTGCACATCCCATCTTTTTATCAACTCCCAATGTTTAATAAATCTTTTAAGGAGGTTTAATGCATTTCATGGAAATAAATCAACATTTACTACTACTTTTTCCCTTTGGTGATGGATATGCCTCGTAAAGCTAGAAAAAAGAGCCGCAGTGGTATCTACCATATTGTGTGGAGAGGGGCCAATAGACAGGAGATCTTCCACGACGACCGTGATTTCCAAAACTTCCTTGATATTTTACATAAATATAAGTTGAAAACGAATATGGGAGTCTATGGGTGGTGTTTGATGAGCAATCACGTACATCTTCTGATTCGAGAAGGGGATGAGGATGTATCGGTTACGCTGAAACGGATTGGTATCAGTTTTGTCTCTTGTTATAACCTGAGGTATGGAACTTGCGGTCATCTTTTTCAGGATCGGTTCCACAGCGAGAATGTAGAAACCGAACCCTATCTCTTTACCGTGGTTAGGTATATCCACCAAAATCCGTTAAAGGCCGGAATGGTCGAAAAAGTAGCGGAATGGAGGTGGAGCAGCTATCTTGCCTATAACGGTATAGGGGATAAAACTGCAAGGGACCTGCTGGATCCAGATTTCATTTTGGAAAAGTTTTCAGAGAATCGGAAGCTGGCCAGAGAGCGATTTCGAGAATTTAATGAAACTGTTAATGAAGACCAGTGTCTGGAATACGAGATAAAAGGTTCAAAACTGACGGATGAGGAAGCAAGGGAAGCAATTAAGATACTGCTAAATGGGATTGAAATTGCCCAAGTTAAAAGTTTGTCGAGAAACAAAAGAAAGGAAATTTTCAAGAAAACAAAAGGAATTAAAGGGTTGTCGCAGCGCCAAACAGCAAGAATCCTGGGCGTTTCACGGAAGCTGATTTCAAAAGCGTAGGTGAAGATGGGAGTTAGGTTGAGACCGAGAGAACCGTCCCTGTGGTTCCCAATGGAGATTATCAATTCTTATGAGAGACGGGGGAGAGAACTGGGGAAAAAAGAAGGAAGACAAGAGGGAAAAATGGAAGCGATAAGAATGGTTGCAAAAAAATGAAAGAAAAGGGCAAGTCAACACAAGAAATTGCTGAATTGACTGGGTTGACTCGAGAGGAGATTGAAAAACTCAGCTCAGAAACCAAATAACTGCCTGATTATCTGTAGTGGCTTCCATTGGTATAAAGCCGAGAAAGATTCATTCATGAAGTAAGGCAGGCTCAACATGACTAAGTAGGGATTAGGAGACTTTCTAATCCTTTTTTCTTCCCAAAAAGAACCACGAGAACCGTCCCTGTGGATCCCTGTGTAGCCCTGTGTAGCCCTGTGGCACTAATGAATACCGAAAATTGTAAAAAAGTTATAGAAAAAGAACTGAAAAATATTTTATATATATAGATTTATAGTATAATTTTATGGTGTTTATAGTAAAAACTAGAAAAAGGGGAAAAATAATGGGGAAAACACTGATCAAAATTGCAGCAGTCTATTTTTCAATAGGGGTTTTAGTAGGGATGACCATGGGAATCATTCATGATTTTCGATATACCTCTATGCATGCCCATATCAATTTGTTGGGCTGGGTTTCAACCGCCTTATTTGGCATCATTTATTCCATTTATCCATTTGCGGCTGATACCAAATTAGCTAAAACTCATTTCTGGCTTCATAATATCGGATTGCCTGTTATGGTAATTGGCTTGTTTTGTGAGTCTTGGGGCATTTCCGCTGCACTTCCTGTCATGATTGTCGGTTCCTTAGCAGTTGTGGTTGGCACACTTCTATTTACAGTAAACCTATTTAAGACATTAAAGGCAAGCTCCATACCTAATGCAAGAAGTAATTTTAAGGCTTAAGGAACGAACATTCTGCAAAAAATAAGGCTGGGTTCTACAATGAACTCAGCCTTATTTTTTAGAGGGGCCTCCCCAAAAAAGAACTGCAATCCTTAGTAGGAATAGCCTCGTCAGGAAATTTTGTCATCCCTTCATTCGTTCGGGAAGACTCTGGATCGACTGGACCACTAAATCGAGCTTTGATTCAATTCGGTAAAGCAGATATAGGGTCACTACGATGGGAAAGCCCACCTCGCTGATGAGCGGAATAATCTGTTCCACGGCTGTTCACTCCTTTCTCTATTAATCTGTTAGGACCACGAGAACCGTCCCTCTGGCTCCCTCTGGCTACCATAAAAAAGACCGGTTTCTGCTGAATCCGGCCTCTCCGATCTTTCATCTTATGCTAGTTCGTATTCCACGACATTGCGGTCGATGACTCTTGCACCTTTCGCGGCAACTAGCTTGCCGCTGGCTGTTACGAATATGTCGGCTGCAATGATTTGTGCCATGGATTGTTTTACGGCTTCTTCATCGACCGGTTCCTTCGGATTTTCGACCGAGATCCGGGCCGTTTTTCCAAACTCTGTGCCAAATTGCAATTCCAATGTTTTTGCCATTTTCTTCACCTCCCGTCGTTACATTTTCCCCGTGTCATTACCCCATAATTTCCGTACTGTCATTGCGTTCCACTTTGTTTAACTGATCGATAGACAAAACAGAGAGAGCATTGGCAGCTTGATACAACTGATCAGCTGTGGCAGCCTTGGTGACGTTGCTGAACGTCTTGGACCTTAGAATCGGCTTGCCTTCGTCATCCATCCCCGTTTGAAAAACTAAACGAAGCTTTGTGCTTTCAAGGAATCCTTGTGCCATATCGCCTCACCTCCTTTCGCCTTTTATATATAGATTTAGAGGGTAAAAGGACAGGGGGATGGAAAAAAGGCAATTACACCGGACTTGTATAAAAACGGCAGATAGCTAGTGTAATATTTTTTTATAATCGAATGAAATACTGGGTAATAGGTTGTGGTAAAATTATCCTTATATAGAAGAGAATCGGAATTACGAGTGTGATAATGCATAAATGTGAGGGTGGAATATTGTGAGAAGACGTAGTGCTATATTAATAGGACTTATTGTTGTTATCTTAGTATTGCTGATTGTTTTTATCCTAAATGCCGGCAAGTTTCTTTTGATTGAGGATTCCATCCAAAAGTCAGATGCGATTATTGTGTTGAGCGGCGACCGTGGGGAACGAGTGGAACGGGCGGCGGAACTCTACCGAACAGGATACGGAAAGTATTTTGTCATTTCCGGCGGCCCCATCTACAACGATGTGACTGCTGCTGAGTTAATGAAGGAGCATGCCATAAAGCTCGGGGTTCCAAAAAAGGCAATTATCCTGGAAGACCTTTCAGATAGTACCTATGAGAATGCACAGTTTACTAAGCGGGTGATTCAACCCTATAACTTTAGTTCGGTCATCGTGGTTTCCTCCAATTATCATATGAAACGGGTCAAACTGATTTTTGACCGTGAGTTTAAGGATACAACAATCAAGCTTTATTATGCGGGAGCTAAGGACCGGAATTTTAACCCGGAACGGTGGTGGAGCAATAACAAAAGTATCATGCATACCCTTACAGAGTACATGAAGATGGTTGGGTACGCAGTGGGGAAGAACTATTAGCCTTCTGGGAAGTAAACTCCTCTCTAAATCACTTCCTGAAGGGATCCTAAGTACTTTCGACGTTTTTATTTGGTTTAAAAGGCAGAAACCGAAGGCTCGCTGCTGCCAGTTTTCGGATATAATTAATCAAACAGCTATGCAGGGACCGTTTACTGGGCCAACCTATTATAAATGCCATGTTGAACATTTAAATTGTTGTCTATGGTATTAAATTTTTTAAAAAAGAGAATCGAAACCATTAAGTTGTTTAAAGGGGGAAGCCCGTAATTGCGGGCTTCCTCTGTTCAAGCTAATGGTGAAAAGATTAACGAAGCTGAAGCAATAAAAGGGGATTTTTTTACCTAGCTAATGACACAGCAGCATAAAGGATTTTTGTACAGAAACTATAGGGGGCTTTACTTCAATAATCAGGTTGTTGCGGCAGCCTTTTTGAATTGTGCTAATGAAGCAGGTTAGGATTTGTTTTACCTTTGGTAAACATGCTCATAAACAGGTAACTAACGTATAGTGTGATAACTAGCTTACTAGGGGTGATGAGTTTTGTCTTACTATAATAATCATATTCTAACCACTTCAATTATTATAATTCTGGTTCACACTATCCATATCCAACCAGCGAAAGACCAAACATTTATAAAAATAATCGTTATCCAACAAGGGCTAAATCCTTTTCTAAAGAAGAAGCAGCAGCAATAGCATTACTGTTAGGGATTGACTTTAACAAAGTTAAATTTGATCTAGATGAGTTTTGGATGGGAGTAAATACAGAGCTTGAACATGGAAAAGTATCCAGCCAAACCAATGTTTCTGATGATAATCCAATCATTACAGGAAAAATTGCACTAGCTCACCTTAACGAATTCCCTGACTACTACAAAAGATTAAAAGTACTCGAGCAAGAAGCAAAAGCCTATTGGAACAAATAATTTGAAGCAGGGTGACAGTTCTCCTGCTTCATTTTTTACTTTTGAAGCACAGGAACCGTCCCTCTGGTCACCTAGCTAACACTGCTTTGAGAAAATTGGGTACCTACTACTGTTAAGCACTGGAGAACAAAGATTCTTGATTCTATATTTATCTTTTGGAGAATAACTGTAGAATTTATAGAAAATGCTAATTATATGAGCGGTTTTGTTAAAGTCAGGAGGAACAATTTTGTTAACTCAAGTAGCAAAAGCGGTACCAAACTTTTTTACAATGGGAAATTTATTGTGCGGCGTTCTTTCCATCACCTTTAATATGAGCGGCTTTATAGAATTCTCCTCGGTATTTATATTCTGTTCAGCTATTTTTGACCTGCTTGATGGAAGGGTTGCGAGAGGATTAAAAGTTAACAGTGAATTGGGTGTACAATTGGACTCTTTAGCGGATATTGTTAGTTTTGGTGTTGCGCCTGCACTTATATTTCATACAATAGCAGCTCCGTCACTTCTAACTTCCTTGGCGTTTATCCTTTTCCCCATCATGGGGGCATTAAGATTGGCTCGGTTTAATGTGAAACCAACCATTGGATACTTTAGTGGATTGCCTATTCCTGCCGCTGGATTGCCGCTTGCCGCAATGGGGTTCTTTTCCTATAGCAACGCATGGATTACCTTAATCCTTGCACTCTTAATGGTAACCCCTATTAGAGTTAAAAAACTTTGATACCACAGGGACGGTTCTATTGGATCCGGCAAGTTCAAGGGGATACCACGGGGACGGTTCTTGTGGCAACGACACAAAAGAAGAATGTACTGCACCCGAAAAGTTAGAGTAAACTCTGGCTTTTGGGGTGTTGTTTATGGGAAATATAATGATGAATTTAAAAGTATGGTAGTAAGAGAATATCTTGAAGAAAGACTTGGATATTTGAGTCCTTGCCAAGAAACATGGGAGAAACAATGTACCGATTGTCATTCACTATGTAGCATTTCCGCACCAAAAGGCCACAGGTGTAGAAGTGCAAATTTCAATAAGGGTTATTTACACAACTTTTTCCTACTGTAAATAGAATTAAAAAAAAGATGACCCCTAACCAATATAAGGATCATCTTTTAGCACAATGACTAGTTTATTCATATGTCCTGACACGGGTGCCAGTTTAGAGAAAGCACTCTTTTTCGATTGTTCTATCTATGGATAGTATTGATGTCTCACCTTTTAGCTTACACGTTATTAATTGTCTATCCTAGAGTAGGTATATTTTTGAATAGTTGGTTGCCCTTTATATTCCACTACGGCATAGACATTTACATTTTTGCTATCTGCAGATATATAAGCATTTTTAATTTCCAGGCTTGCAGGAATATCAATGGTCGCTAATATTGTTGCCGTTCCATCACTATTAAGCTGAGTATAGCTTAAGTAGAAATTGCCTTTTGCATGGGTAACCAAATACGCTCCGTTTTTCACAGGTACAAACGATTGGTATAAACCAGCGGCAAATGGGAAGTTTAATTCGCTGCCGTCTGCATTCCAATATAAGTCTTTCTTTTTAAGATTGTAAGATTGTACATGTTTCATATTGCCAAAAAATAAGTTATCCTGGGTCATCATAATAATATAATTATTTTAGTATTGCAATAGGCTTGCTTGAGGGCTGTTCATATCATGCAGGTGCCAGTGGAACGCAAACAGCGCTCGGAAAAATCCAAGCGGTTGCTTTTGTGCGCATGTCCCACGTGCTACTTTAGGGTGAAAGTCCTGAATACGACTGCCGTTCAGTCGGGAAATATTAGCTAACAGACAGTGCGATGTCCGCGAGGAACGGTGCGGAGGGACGGAAGGAAAAACTCTGACCAGAGCTGTAAATCCCAAGTTGACATGAAGGCAGGAGACTGTGCGAGAGAACAGGAGGTCCAAATATCTGAAAAGTGTTAGGAGGGCAGGGATAGAGTGAATGCCTCGCCGACCTTGTCCAACCAGATCGGTATCAGAACTCAAGGCAGTAATCCAAGAGCACGAGATGTCTATCCGACAAAATCTAGTGTAGTTTTCTAGGGTTGAGTTTTATCGCAATAACGAGGGGGAGGCCCGTATGCGAAGTTTCGCACGGACGGACTCTTTGAGAGGGGTGGTCAGAAATGACGACCCTTATTCAATTTTACCTTTCATGCACAAGAACCGTCTCCCTGTTTCTAAGAAAATTCTAATCTTCCCGAGTTAGACTGAATGAGTGAAAAGAATTCAGCCATCCAACAGGAGGATGATGAGATGAAAAAAATGGACAAAAAATGGGTCCTTCTATGTTCCACTGCCATTGCAGCGGTTTATGCTGCTGGGTATTATACGACAGAAACGCAGGCGGCTGATGGGCAGCCGAAACCATATATGGCAAATTTTGTTCAATCAAACAGCCCAACTTCCACTCACACTGACGTCACCAGCAGGCAAACCCAATCACGGTATAAAGACGGAACCTATACCGGCATGGGAATGAATCGCCGTGGTTCCATTGAAGTACAGGTAACCATAAAAAATGATCAAATCACCGATGTGGAAATCAGTGATTTTGCCATGCATTATTCGGAACGTGACGTAGTAGGACTGCCGGAAGAAGTCCTTCAGAATCAAAGCCCTCAAGTCCAAAATGTATCCGGGGCCACCTATAGCACGGAAGCTTTCCAAGATGCGGTACAAGAGGCCCTGAATCAAGCCCAAAACGCATAGGGCCAAGAAGGAGGGAAAACCATGAGAAAAACCAAATTGTATATGGATACTGTAGTCGATATACAAGTTGTTACAGGAAAATCGAATCAAGCAGCAGCCGAAAAGATAAATCAGGCGTTTCAGGCCTTTTACCAAGTGGAACAAGCCTGCAGCCGGTTTAGCCCTTCTAGTGAGTTAATGCGGGCCTGCCAAAATGTCGGCACACCCGTTGAAATCAGTCCCTTTTTCTTCGAGCCGCTTCATTTTGCCATTGAAATGGCCAGAATGACGGAAGGATTATTCGATCCCACGGTCGGGAAAGTGATGGAGAAAAACGGATTTAACCGGCATTATTTAACGGGAGACCGAATGGACAGCCCTGCTGCCGATTCGGTTTCGTATCAAGACATCGTTATGGATCGGCAACCCCGTACCTTACTGTTAAAAAAACCTTTGGTCATCGATTTGGGTGCTGTTGCCAAAGGTTTTGCCATTGATTTGGCTGCCCAGGAATTGAAGGAGTTTGACGGCTTTCTCATTAACGCTGGCGGTGACCTGTTTGCCGGAGGGCTTGATTTTTATGGGCAGCCGTGGAAAATCGGGATTCAGCACCCGTTTCAAAAAGATCAGTTAATTGATACAGTTGAAATCACCAATCAAGCCATCTGCACATCAGGAAGTTACGAGCGGAGGAATCCGGCAATCGCTGATTTGCATCACATTGTGAATCCAAAAACCAAACAATCACCCAACCAATGGGTCAGTGTCAGCGTCATGGCCCCATTTGCCATGATGGCCGATGCCTTTTCGACGTCCTCCTTCCTGCTCGGTGGAGAAAAAGGAAAACAGCTAATCGAAGACGCCAATTTACAAGGAATCTGGATTACACCTGAATTACAACTTGTTAGAACGGGAGGGATTTAATTGAACGCACCTAAATGGCTAAAAACACCAAAAGGATATGTCACCATCAGCATCGCCGCTTTTTTATTCATTGCTTCGATTGGATCCATCACACTAATGGGGATCGTCAATAGTCTCATTGCCATTGTTGCCGCATTTGTAACAGACTCGATTTATTGCGCGTTGAAGAATCGAAAAAGCAGCAAGGATAGTACGGTCATTACCGGACTGATCATATCCTTGGTTTTAAGTTTCACCACCCCGTGGTACATGGTGGCAGGGACCGCTGTAATGGCCATCCTGTCCAAGCATTTGTTCGTCTATAAGAAGAAACCGATTTTTAATCCGGCTGCCTTTGGCTTGCTGCTATCGATTTTTCTTTTTCATCCAGGGCAGAGCTGGTGGGGAGCGTTTGGCGACCTTCCTTGGTGGATGATTGGCTTTCTTTTAATAGGAGGATACCTGGTAACGGAGCGGGTCAATAAATTTCCTCAAGTTTTTGCCTATCTGGGGACGTTTTTTCTATTACTCCTGCTGCTGGGCTTATTGGAGATAGGGGGAGCGGCAGATGCACTTCGGCCTCCTTTTATTAACGCCGCCCTGTTCTTTAGCTTTTTTATGCTGACCGACCCGCCTACTTCACCGGCTAAATATCAGAATCAAGTGGTGTTTGGCATTGTTTCAGCAATTGCGGGAATCATTGTCTATGCCATTTTCGGCGGCTTGACGTATTTGTTTATCGGGCTGATGATAGGGAATATCTATAGTTATTGGAAAAAGTTATCAACTTCGAAAGCAGCAGAACGCAGGCAGATGCGATCTAAAACTTCTCGGAGAGTGATTAGTGGATAATGTATCGGCAAAATGCTGGGAAGACGATCGTGGTTGAAAATCCTTAAGGGGGTTGGAAGTGCAGAATGCGAGTATTGGTTGTAGAAGATGATTTGCCGTTAAGAAGAATTATTTCGACCATTTTACAGGAAGAACAATACGAAGTGGACCAAGCGGAAGATGGCGAAGAAGGGTATATGCTGGCCTTAGCCTGTGAGTATGATTTGATCACGCTTGATATTATGCTCCCAAAAATGGACGGTTTTACCTTAATGAGGAAATTGCGGGCGGAAGGAAATCAAACACCAACCTTGTTTCTAACGGCTAAGGATCGGATCGAGGATCGGGTGAAGGGTCTTGATTACGGGGCCGATGACTATATCGTCAAGCCTTTTGCGACAGAAGAATTTTTAGCCAGAATCAGGTCACTCCTGCGCCGGGCAGGGAAAATCGGACTGGAAGGGAAAATAGCCTATGGACCCATCCTTTTGGATACCAATCAGCATGAGGGCTTAATCGGTGACCAAGTTTTAAAATTGACGATCAAAGAATATGAATTGCTTTATTATTTGATTCAAAATAAGGAACAAATTTTAACAAGAGATCAAATTTTTCAACGTATTTGGGGAATAGAATCTGAAACAACCGACGCCATTGTGGATTTATATATCCACTATTTACGGAAAAAATTAGCCCCCTTTGACTATGAACACCTGATTCGGACGGTCCGTGGTGTGGGATATATGCTGAAGGAGTAGTATAATCCATGTTTAAAAAAACAAAACGCCGGCTTGTGATACTGAATTCACTCGTTTTTTTTATTCTGCAAAATATTTTTGGCGCCCTTATTTATTTTTATACGTATTACAGCTTATACCACCAAGTGGATAAAAACCTTACAGAAAAGAAAAGCCATTTGCTTCGCGAAAGAGAGAGAATTGACAGGGAGTTTAACCCGGAGCGGGAGGAAAATAGCCGGTTTGTCTATATCCTTTGGGGGAAGGGAACGAAGCAAAGCCTAGTGGTGCCAACAAACTCCTTTTCTGATGCCCTGAGGAAACAATTTTCCAGTCTGCTTGATCAGGAGGGGCTGCAAACGGCTGCTGTTGGGGATCAATCCTATCGGTATATCAATATTTCGGTTTCCGATAATCAAAACTATGCTCCCTATCAGAAAATTCAAGTGGTCTATAACCTGAAACACGAAAAAGAAATGCTCTCCCATTTGTTGATGGTGATTGGTTTCGGTTCTTTATTAAGTGTATTTATCGCGATTCTGGCAGGGATTTACCTGGCCAGTAAAGCGTTAATCCCGATCAAGCGGTCTTGGGACAAGCAGCAGCAATTTGTGGCGGATGCTTCGCACGAACTAAGGACACCGCTGTCGGTTTTAAAACTCAATCTTGAACACTTGTTTCGCCATCCCAATCATAGTGTCGAACAGGAAAGTGAGACCATCCATCAGGCCATTCAGGAAATAAATTATCTGTCCAAGATGGCCTCCGATTTGCTGACCTTGGCCCGGTCTGATTCTGACCAATTGCAGCTGCAGCAAGAGGCGATCCAGCTGGATGACACTCTTCATCAGATAGTAAAAAACTTTAAAGCATTAGCCAGTTTGAAAAATATTGAAGTAACAGCGGATCTTTCTCCCATTTCCTTAAAGGGAGATAAAGAGAGGCTGAAACAGCTGTTTGTTATTTTATTGGATAATGCCGTCAAATACACCAAGGAGAATGGCGTGATATCCATTAAAAGCAGTGTAAAAAATTCGCGCGCGATCATTGAAATAGCGGACACGGGGATTGGGATACCGAAGGAAGATATTCCATACATCTTTGATCGCTATTACCGGGGGGACAAGGCAAGAACCCGTCACTTAGAAGGATCCGGATTAGGGCTTTCCATCGCCAAATGGATTGTCCAATCCCACTCCGGGAAAATTCGGATTACAAGTCATGAAGGAGAAGGGACGCGGGTTACTGTAAATCTTCCCGTTAAATGAAGCAGGGAGCCACGGGGACGGTTCTATTGGCGATAGAGCCAGGAGAACCGTCCCTGTGGATTACTGGCATTCCATCCAAAGATATGCCATTGTAATAAGGGGATTGTGTCCCAGGTAATCTTTGCAAGGTTGATTAAATTCCGTATAGGGTTTTCTGGCTAATTCGGTTTGCTCTCCCAAAAACGGATGATAAAACTCCCAAATCGTACCGGTACGTTCAAATTGTTCGGCAGTCGCATCCAATGCTTTTTCCAGAATGAGTTTGGCAGCGTCGTCTCTGTTATAGTTCATACAGCCGCGTGCGGCCCAATAGGTCATACTATTCCAGGAAGGGCCTCTCCACATGCGAAGTTCAAAACCTGGATCATCGATGGCTACGGTTGGCATCGGATGATTGGTGAAAAATTTGTTCGGATTCAGGAGATGTTCATCGATCACTCGTTGTGCCTGTGCGGGGGATGCCGCCCCGACAACCAACGGCCAGATTCCTTCAAAGCAGAGGTGCCGTTTTTCTGGACTATCTACTGCCCAAACATCATAGAAAAACCCAGACTCCTCATCAAATAACTTCGTCTGAATGAATTGTTGCAGCTCGTCAGCACGGCTTCGGTACTGAGAACTGGAATAACCCAGCTTATCAGCCCATCTCTCCAAAGTCCGATACATGGAGTAAACATGGGATGTGGCATCCACACAGGCAAATTTCCCCATAGAAGTATCATTAAATCGGATACCGTCATCCACACCACTTTCCCACTTGTGGTTCAAAATATCGGTATAGAAATATCCTTCACCGTCTGCTTTACGTTCCCGTTCAAACCATCCCACCTGACGCTGCAAAGCCTCGAAGCACTGCTCCAACAAGGATTCATCCTTCGTTACCTCCATATAACGGTCTACCGCAGCAATCCAGACTGGAGGGTGTGTTTGGTCCGTGCCCCATCTTACTTCATTGTTTGTGAGGTAAATGACACCGGGAAGAAATCCGTCACATGAAAGATTATGAAGATTGTTCAAGAGCTGCTGACGTGCATGCAATGGTCGTGTGTGAATCGCATCCATTGTTTCATGAATAATATCCCAATGGCCGAATGCCGGCCCGTAACAATACCCACTTCCAATTTCCTCCCATGGATAAATAAACGGGGAGGAGGCTTCATGCGTACATTTTTGGTGGAGCTCCTCCGTATAGTCTAGTACAGGTTGCCATGTTTGCTTTCCGGGAAAATTAGTTTCATTCCTCATAAACTTTACTCCTCTGATACCACAGGGACGGTTCTTCTGGCAACGATGCCAGGAGAACCGTCCCCATGGATCCAATTATTTTTTCATGTGTTCATCGTATTTTTTCTGCGCTTCATTTAAGGCGTTGGCCCATTCATCCAAGAATTGCTCCACTGTCTTTTTGCCGCTCAATACTTCCTGAACGCCCGGGTCTACAACCGTGTTCAGGATCGTGCTGTATTCCGGAAGATAGAATGGCGGAATGTATAATTTTGTTTTTGGATTTGAATAGACATTGGCTGCCGTCTGGATGTGCGGAGCCTGTTTCACCCAATCTTCCCCAAACGTATCAGAGTTGGTAGGGATTTGTCCTGCCTGCTGGTTCCAATAGCTCTGGCTCTCTTTGGAGTTGACAAACGCGATAAATTTCCACGCATCATCCGCATGTTTCGTCCCTTTAAAAATACCCAGTCCGACGGTATTACCGCCTTCTGCTACATAGTTGCCTTTCATTGACGCAGGCAGTGGAATGGCCTGGAATTGCTCCGGTTTAAAGGCCTTGGCATTTTCCCCGTAGGAACCGATGTTATGCTGGACCATTGCGGCGATGCCTGTACCAAAGGTAGCCATCATCGTTTTATAGTCAGCATTGATATCACTTTGCGGTGTATATTTTTTATACATGCCTAAATATTTCTTTAAAAACTCAACGTGTTTTGGATCGTTAATTGTGCTTTTGCCGTTTTTCATATAGTCTGTGATTCCAGAATAAGCGTACATCATCCGCTGTAATTGGAAAGACCCGCCAACGCCGCCGCGAAGGGTAAAGCCATAGACATTTTTAGATGGATCGGTCATTTTTTCAGCGGCCGTAAAGAATTCATCCCATGTTTCCGGAATTTTCACATTGGCTGCTTTAAACAAGTCCGGACGAACCCAAAGGATGTCCTGGTTTTGGGAAAAGGAAACAGCGTATAATTTCTTATCAGGCGCAATATCCTTGTTAAATTTAATACTACCTGCGTCAATTTTTCCTTTTTCGTCCCATTTATTAAAATAGGAGTCTAGCGGAAGCAAGGCGCCGCGCATGACAAATTCCGGGATCCATTGCGGATAGACAATCGCTACGTCTGGGGTATCGTTTGCCGCGATGGCCGTGTCATATTTGGATTTGGAGGAATCCTTCGGTAGTCCCACATAATCAACGGTGATATTCGGATTCTTTGCTTCAAAGTCTTTGATGATTTTTTCCCATATCGGGGTACGCTGAGGGCCTGCGTTATCGTCCCAAAATGTAATGGTAACCTTTTCGTCTGATTCGGTTTTTGCTGCCTTATCTTTGGTAGTACTGCTTGCGGACGAGCTATCTTTGCCGCAGCCGGCTAACAACAGTGAGGCTGCCAATGAAGAAACCCCAGCCAGTTTTAGAAGCTTTTTGTACATGATGATCCTCCTCTACCTGTTATAAAATAACTTAAAACTGACATCATCCATAACTATGCTGACTGGCCCTGCTGTTTCAAGATAAACGGCAGAATTAAGGCACTACAAAAATTACTACTTTTTATCATTATAAATGTTAACGTTTTCATTTTAAGTCAAAAATTTAAAGGTAATTATCAAATATTTTTAGATAATGGGAACAAAACAGGGGGACTGATACCATGGGGACGGTTCTAGTGGCAATCAAGTCAGGAGAACCACCCCTGTGGTACCTAGGACCCATGGAGATGGCCCCAGAAGAACCGTCCCCGTGGATCCCTGGAGATGGCCCCAGAAGAGAACCGTCCCCGTGGATCCGATACCACCTTTTACTACCATATTTCAGGTATAACCATAAAAGGATTGTTAAAGTTAAGGTATAAATACACACAAAAACACTTTCGACAAATTTTGGGAAAATGTATTGTGATCGGGTATTTTTGACTGTATAATTTTTATTATTCTAGTAATATTATACTGATTAATTAGTAGATGATAGAACTTATGCACCGGTAATTGAGAGGAATTTTATAAAGGAGAATAGACATGGAAGAGAGAATTGATGAATTCCAAATGAAAATAAAGGAATTAAAGCAAAAATTAAAGACAGGAGAAAGGCTCTTCTTTTGTACTGATGAAAATGCATACAGTAATTTAACTGGACGTAGTGTTGAATCAAATACCTTTATTCAATTTATTGAATCAAAAGGGGAATTCATCGAAGGAGAAGTTGAATGGGGTATTACCGTATTTTCTGATACTGATAGAAAAGAGAGAAGCAGCTCCTACCATGTAGTAGATATTGCGAGAGTACAAGAAATTCTAAATATGATCGCAGAAAGAGAAGTTCAACAATCTTCAAAAAAGGCGGCGGCATTGGACTTTTTGAATAGCTAGGATAAGGGTACCGTAGGTTACATACATATTAGAAAAGACTACTGATAATCTCCTTATCCGTAGTTTTTTTATTTTTAGTGGCTATTTACAACTGAATTATTCTTTCCACTTGTCGAATTTTCCATCCTTACAGTCGGGTAGCTCGCTTCCATTATACACTTCATCATCCTGTAGGAATTGAAAGAATTCCTATTTCCTTGATTTCCGGTGTTATATTATTTCCATAGATGAGGCTCTATGCGTTCAGTACTTTTTATAATTGAGTGAAATATCTCTTGGGCCATATTTTAAGTAGTTTGAAGGGAGAAATCCATGGGAAGAAAAAAACAAGAGTCGGTTCCTTACGCTAATCATCATATTTATTCAGGACATGTATTTCAACAGCGATTTAACAGTTCCCCTGTCCCATATCCTCAAGACCTCCTCCGTGTAAGTAAATACATACATCGTAACCCTATCAACACTTTACAGCAACTATATTTTCTACAAAAATGACAATCTGACGCCCTTCCCATTTCTGAACCTTGAAAACCTTCCAAAAGTTTTATCATGCAGACACAGAAAACGATTGAATATTATTGCCAATTTGCTGAGAGGAACCACCTCAAAGAAGATAATCTGATTTGGGAATTCCTTGGATGGTGCCTGTCACTTTTTATCGAGAGATTTCTATTTCCATAAAATGGAACATACCTTAAAATGAAGGTGTTAGATTAATTTAATAGGAGGTTAGTCTATTGAAAAAAAGGAACAAGGGTATCGCGGTCGTAGCCAGCAGTATTCTAGCAATCTCTCTATCTTCTCTCAACCTTCAAGCATCTGCACAAGCACCTGCAAAAACCTACCTCATTGCTTACAAACAATCATCTCTGCCAAAAACCTATCAGCAAGACATCAATAAGGCTGGTGGGGAAGTCATCAATGCCATTCCGGAAATTGGCGGATTGGAAGTCCGTTCATCAAATCCTAATTTTCTCAGCAACCTAAAATCTAATTCTAGTATCAGCGCGGCCAATGTGGAAATGAGGTATAAGCTGGACGACGAGCAGCCTGCAAAAGCAGATGGTCAGCCTGTTACCCTCACTCCTGATAAGGATGGTACATTTTGGAGCTCACAGTGGGATATCCGTCATTTAACAAATGAAGGAAAGTCATTCAAAATTGAGTCCGGCGGTACAGCAACAAATGGAAAGGTTACTCATAAAGCCATTGTCGGGGTAATCGATACCGGTATTGACGCCAACCATCCTGACTTGAAAGCAAACTATGTGGGCGGGCAAAGTTTCGTTCCTAAAGGCGGCTATAACGGAGACGATACATCAGAAACAGGTGACAAAACCGATGTACTGGATCGTGAAGGTCATGGCACACACGTAGCCGGTTCCATTGCGGGTAATGGAAAAATTAAAGGGGTCGGCCCAGATTTGGGAATCAGAGCTTATCGTATTTTTGACAGCTCTGGCAGTGCCCCAACTGCACCGATCGTTTCCGCTATGATTCAAGCCGCAAAAGATAAAGTCGATGTGGTCAATATGTCAATCGGCGGCTATGATAACCTAAAATATCAGTTCGATGGCACGAGCTATTCTGACATTGCTGATGTTCTGCTTTGGAAGAGGGCCATTAAGTATGCCGTTCAAAACAATGTAACACTTGTGGCTTCTGCCGGCAATGAAGAGTTAAACTACGCGGATAAAAAATCACTTACCGATTATTTGAATGTAAACTATGGCGATACCAACCTTGTCTTTAAAGGTGTGACCATTGAAACACCAGGAGGCCTTCCAGGCGTTATTACGGTTTCTTCTTCAAATAGTTGGTCAAAGGACCAACTGGCCTTTTATTCGAACTATGGCAATAGCTTTATTACGGTAGCAGCGCCTGGCGGAGACAATGGTCCTAAATATGCCGCATCGGGAGATTTAAATGACCGTGATTTCACTTATCGGGCATTGTCCACTTGGCCAACGTATTTAGAGCCATATTTCACGACCATCGATCCTGAGCATCCAGGCTACGCCTATCTGCACGGAACCTCGATGGCTTCTCCAAAAGTGGCAGGGATCGCCGGATTAATCAAAGCCGCCCATCCGGATTACAAACCAGCTCAGGTCGAGGCTCTTATTGAAAAAACAGCATTAGACTACGGCAAACCGGGATATGACGCATACTTTGGTTCGGGTGAAGCAAACGCTTATACAGCTGTGACTGGTAAATAATCATGCAAAGAGGCTGACCCACGTCAGCCTCTTTTTTATGGTGCGCCCGGCATGGGCGATAACTTGGTGGTGAAAGTCCACTACAGGCTTGGCAGTAGGAACGGTTAGCTAATGGTAAGGGTGTCCTCCGCGAAACAGGGGGACGGTTCTAGTGTTTCATTTATTCTTAGGATTCGTGAAATTTAATTAAACTTTTAAGTAACTGACAAATTTTTCTTAGTTGTTCAGGGAATTGTTGTATTAACGGACTTTCAGGCCTTTTAATTGATCGTTTGTATAACTGACATATTTTTAGAGAGGAATAGTCAAATGCTATATCTATGAATGCTTGCAGCCCAACTTAACAAACGATTGTTAGGTTTTGATGAATCCTTACCTAAACGTTTATTTAGTTTTAACGTTACTGCCAAGTCATGGTTTCGGACGGTTCTAGTAGCAATCAAGCCAGGAGAAACGTCCCTTGGTACTTAGTGGGATCCCCATGGAGACGGCTCCAGAAGAACCGTCCCCATGGAGCCAGTGGGATCCCCATGGAGCCTTCACTTCATTCGCTTATAATTCTTATGGTTGACGACCGTTTTAATTGGTTCTCCGGTTTTTTTGTTGATTCCAAGTTCCACGATAACCGAGTTTTCTCGAAGGGAAATAACCTCTGCTTTTTCTCCTTTTCGTTTGCCTCTTTTGATTTCGACCATATCGCCTATCTTTGCTTTACCCGTTTTCGTGTTATCTTCATTTTTTTCATCCAGTATTGCCTCATCTGCCATGGCTCTTTTCTCCTTTTTCATATCGGTTCATTGTAAGTATGCCCAAGTATTCAAAATTTGCCAGAGAAATTTAAGGCTTATAATCGTTCATACTGGTCAGTTACTCGTGACTGCGTTTCTTTTTTTCATCATATATTCGTTAACATGTTGAAAATCAGTTAAGCTGTCAATTTCAAACCAGTCGTCTGGGTTGATGATTGAAACGTATACGTTAAGGTGGTGGATTTGCTCCTTCACGATATCATCCCAATATAAATCCTTAAATTGGCCAGAGGCAATGATCTCTTCAAGCTTTTCCTTGATAAAGCACCCATCCTCTTTTGACCAGTAGGATACACCCGACATAATATAATCTGTGCCACTCCTAACCGTGATGTTCGTCACCTTGTATTGGCTGTCAAATTGGAGAACCCACTCGTTAGCGAAGTTTTGTTTAAGCCCTGTAAAATATGTGGAATGGACCAAGTTAGTTTTAAAAAAGTTATTGTTCATATAAACATCGGCTTCAGTAACAATGCTATCTTGCAGATATTCTCTGACCAGGTACATGGTATAAACATTATTGTAGATTTCATATTTGTCGTTGTGGACTAGTCTTACCTTGTATTTGCTTTTTAGATAATTGAATTTTTCCTTTAAATAGCCCGTTACGATGATAATATCGGTAATGCCTTTTTCCTGTAAAAACCGGATTTGCCTTTCCACCAACGGTTCACCGCCAACTTCCACTAACGATTTTGGCGTATGGTCCGTTAATGGCCGGAGTCTGGTTCCCATCCCTGCTGCCAAAATAATGGCTCTCATAGCATTCAGCCTTTCTATTTACAGTTATAATGCTAATTTCTCTTCTAAATCATTAAGTGATTAGGATTCCCCGCGACGAAAATCGACCCCATAATCACAATGAGGGAACCAATAATGAGTTGCAGACTTACAGGCGTACTCATAAATAGCAGCTGGAGAACGATTGCCCAGACCACATAGGTAATATTCAAAGAAGTGCTTCGTGCAGCTCCGATGATGTTAATGGCTTTATAATAATAAACGTAGGAGGCCGTGCCGACTAATGCGGTGATCGCGATAATCCATCCAACCTGAGAGGTCAGGACACTGAATGCTAAGTCATATCCTTGAATAAATGGAACGATAATGATGGCATAAAAAATTCCCGAAGTGGCCTGCCGAATATTAATGGCGTGCTCAGGGTCCATATCTCCATCTTTCATTCCCCATGCGCAAATGATTCCTTCTAAGCTCCAGGCAATGACTGTACCGAATGCAAAAAGTAACCCTAATCCGAAATTGCTGCCCACCGAAAATGCTGATGGTACATATCCTAGGACAATGACACCGATTACACTTAAGACCACACCAAACCAGACCCGGGCATTGATTTTTTCCTTTAATACTAATGCCGCTAGCAGGGCACTGACGGCTGGAAATACCGCGGTAATCGCTGCTGTGTAAGCAGGACCAATATATTTAACACTTAATAAATAACAGGTCATCCCAACAGGTCCGCCTAAAAGGGCCCCAACAACAATGACGACGCCGTTTTTTGTTTTTAGCGACTTTAAAACTTCTCTTAATTGGCCTTTTACTAGCATGTAAAGTGTGGCCCAGACGGCTGAGAAAAAGTCGTGCATAAAGGTAGCGACAAATGGCGCTAAAAATATTGCTTCCGCTGAGTCGATAAAGGGAGTGCTGGCCATAATGATCCCCACTAGCACTGTATCTACTCCCCATGTAGCACCGGCCAGAACCCCAGCCCCTAACCCTTTTCTGGCATCACTGACACTTTTGATTTTCATAAAATCTGCCCCTCCCGTTTACCTCTTACTTTTTGTAGCTTGTCATACTCTCTTAAGTTAGAATTTGCGCGATGATAGCGGGTGGCAGCGTAAGAACCAAAATCTTCCCCTAAGGCTTCTTTCATTAAGGCCCAAATCGTCCACAGAAAATCTAGGAAAATTTTATTCATCCAAAGCCTTTTGGCTTCTTCATCAGTCATTTCTCCATTAAAGTAGTTTAATAAGAACAGCTTTTCCTCAGATGACGACAGCTCCGCTTCAATGCTATAAGCCGCAATGTCCCAAAGCGGATCATTCATGCCTGCATACTCCCAATCGATTAAAAACATTTGGTCTTCGCCGCTTTTGACAAAGTTCTCAGCAAGCGGATCGATATGGCATGGTGCCAATTCAAAAGGGAGGGACTGATATTCACTTTTTAATTCAAGAACTTGCCTTTTTACATCATCATAATCATCTGGTAATTTGCCATTAAACTCATGAAGAATGGTTTCGTACTCGGTAATTTTTTCAAATACATCAAATCTATCCACAAATTTTTCACCAGAATGATGGACTTTCTGAAAAATTCTCGCAACCAAAGAGAGGTTGTCTTGTCTTTTTCCTGTTTTAGAATTCAGTGTTTCAGCGTTAGGAATATATTCAGCCAGTTTCAAACCGGTCTGCTCATCAAAGTAAACAATTTTAGGATGAACTCCAAGGTTGCTGACAATGAAAGAATGAATTTTTTCAGCCTGTCGATTTAAATAGGACTCGGTACCCTTACCAGGAAATCTGACCGCATAGTCCTTTTCGTTGATGGTCACCTTATAGTTTCGGTTGGTTAAGCCGCCGAGGGGAGAGATGGCTGTGACTTGATTGACCTTTATTTTTAAAGCGTTTGCAATTGTTTGTTTTAGCTGATGCTCTTTGTACGCTTCTTCCTTCACCTTTAATAAAGGAAAAATCTTGTCTACAACGGTATGGTAATTTTCTTGGTTATCAATTTCATACCAAATCATGTCAGGAATTTTAAGGTAGCTTAAGTCAATCGTTCGTGAGACATCGAGAAGGGTATATTCATAGTTTATATAAGGATTTTTATTGCTTTTAAAAATTTCTAGCATCTCGTTAAAGACTTCGTACGAAATTTTTGTCATCCCCACCATTTCGCCATCAATGCGGTTTAAGCGGTAAATATCTTTTGAGATCTCATAGATCGTACCGTTTCGGATTTCGACGTATGCTTCATCGCCAGATCCACTTTCTTTTGTCAGCAGCATACAATCCCGGTCTTCGTGCTGGAGTAGCTCCCTCATTACTCTTTCTTCTAGTAAAATATCATCTTCGATCAGGACAAAATCATCTGTAACATGTTCTGCCGCCACGGCTAGTGAGGCCATGCTGCCAGTCCATAGATAGCGGGGGTTTTCAACGAAGAAGATAGGGTCTTTCCCTTTGAGATACTCATCATTCTCGATAGCGTCCTTTTGGTAACCCGTCACAATGATGATTTTCTCAATTCCGTTTTCTTCTAAAATCGTCACTGTTCTTTTTAGAAGATTGGATCCCTCGATGTCAAGTAAACAAACGGGTTGGTTAAATTCCTTTCTCTCGCCAGCAGCTAAAATCACAGCCTGTGTGACTTTTTTGTTTTTAATAGTCTGAAGGGGAACCTTTGATTCTTGAAGGATTTCAAGTTCTTGTAGAAGGAAGTTTCTACCTTTGTCGCTAACATGATAATCATATCTATTACCTGACTTGTTTATTTCAATATATCCATCTATTTGGAGTCTGTTTAACGAGGCATTTACTTTCCCAATAGAAAGATGAACCTGCTTGGATAGTTCCCTCTGCGAGATGTCTGGGTTTTTTAATAAGATTTCTAGAATTTTAAAGTTAAGCATCTTGAGCCCCCTCCTTTTCGTGTTCAATTTTTGAACAGTACTATTGTATCATATCTAACGTAAATTGGGAATATAGGTATTTTTAGGAAAAAACAAATAGTTATCAGAACATCGGCGTTAGGTTAATTTAATTGAAATATAGGAGGGTTGGGAGGCTTGGGTGGATAAGTTAACATGACAGTTCAGGAAAATAAAAAAACGCTTGGCTGTTCAAAAACCAAACGTTTTTTAACCTATTATGAAAAGATAGTAGGAAGGGGGTGCTCTTATCTGTTTTCAATGTAAACCCGATCATACCCCATTCTTTTAAACTCATTGACTAGCTGATTCGCAAAAGCTAAAGTGGTTTCAATGATAAACGCCCAAGGGTCATTGTCTTTTGGATAGGCCGTGCTATAGTCTAGCTGTGGTTCTCCATATGCTTTATAACCACGATCCATATATTGCGGGATTAAGGATTTTACTTGCCAAAATGCCGAATTCGGAATAATCACTCTAACTGGTGTTTGTTCCAACACGGGTGTTACCTCCTTTTTGCTTAATCCTAAATAGGCTGCTACACCTCTTGCGTGTGCCTCCCCAATCGCTTTCAAGAAGGCTTCATTTTTTAAATAATTAGCATCACTGGAGTCAACAAAAAGATTCTCCGTTAAAATCGAGGGTGCATTGGTTTCCCGTACCACAAAGAAATTACTGCGTTTTTTTCCTCTGTCTGTAATGGCGCCAAATTTTTTCATGGCGGCTAAGATTTCAGGATGTAAAACATTTTGGAGTGATACGGAACCTGCATCAGGACTTGTGTAAACGTAACTCTCAAAGCCTGTTCCACCGCCGGAATTAATATGAACCGCTACAAATACGTCTGCTCCCCAAGCATCGGGACCATCATCCCGTTTGGTTAATTCAACAGTCGCATCAGTTGTTCGTGTGGCTCTTTGTTCAAAACCCGTATAGTTTGCTTCTAAGGAGGTCATGGCGTATCGAACGATCTTTAATGTTAGATCCTTTTCATTTAATCCATTTCCAACAGCACCTGGATCGCTTCCGCCGTGACCAGGATCCCACCAAACCTTTTTGACCATAACTTATCAACTCCTCCTTACTTTATATAATGTGAAATATTTATTTTTGACAGGGACATTTGGGTAAACATTTTTCTCTTATTAGGCGGGTTCGCTTTTTGGTATTTTGGAAAAAAGAAAACGCCTGGTTTTAAAAACCAAGCGTTTTTATCAAGACAGATTGTCTTTAATTATTCCCCTTAGAACTATAGGTGGTTTTTAACCAACCAATCGGACTCAAGTTCACTTTGTTTGCACCGGCATACTCTGTCACTGTTGGCACCACAGAATTTAAAGGAAGCACGTTATAAGTGTAAGGCAGCTTCTCATCATCCCGATATTCGAAACTGAATGGTTCTGTAGGCGGGTTCATTTTGCTCATATTTTCGCTTCCTACAATATGAGAGGACCAAGCCCAATTTCCAATCGTGGATTTGTCATACCAGGTAAATCCTTTGGTAAACAGGTTTTCGCCATTATTGTCCCAACTGCTTCCGGTATAGGACCCATATTGATTGGTGACTCGGGAGTTGACAATCAAATTACGGTTATAAGCACTATGGAATAACGTATCCCAAGGGGCCTCCATGTAACCTGTATCTAATCCTTGAATTTCAGCACCGGTAATCGGTTCGTTAATGTCATTAAAAACGGAGGTATCGGCTGCAACAGAAGCACCATTTCGCGCATTCAATGCTCGTGACAATTGGTCGGTTCCAAATTCCGCAATCGCCGCAACCTTTTCCAAAATATCATAGTGAGTGGAGTTATCTAGATACAAGTTATAGGCATGGCCGGTGCCTTGGCGGATCATCGGCACCCGCTGCCCGACATTGGTATAGGTGTTATAGGCGAGTGTGAGCCGGATTCGTTGATTGCCATCTTTGTAATTCAAACCACTGCCTGACACATAATCCACATAGTCTTTATCACCGGACCCCGTTAGATGGACCTTACTGTGATAGGCGGCATAGGCCATAATCTCTTCCTTGGTCGCCCCGCCATTGCGCATGTTATAGTACACGCTATCGGAATTTAACTCCCCAGCGGCATATTTTTGCTCCATAAACTGAATCGTTTGATAGATGTCGCTATCTTCTGCCGGATGTTCATTGGCTGGTAATCCGAATTGGGACCAGGAGATGGTGATATTGGATCCGCCATTTTCCGTATCAATTAACCCATCGGCTCCCAGTGTAAATTTGGAATGGTCAATCCATACATTATTGGCCCCATTAATTTTAATAAAGGTCCAGCCTACTTCCTTATGTTTCCCGGTATCATCCCATTGCCACATACCATCGAAGTTCAGGTTTCGGATGACGATGTCGTTTGCTGATCTTTGTAAATTGAGTTCCGCGGACCGAATCGTTTTCCCTTTTTTTGAAAAAATCGTCAGCCCATCGACACCATCAATCTTTAACTGTGAAACACCGGAAGCAGCTAGTTTTGGATTGGTAAATCCATACATAGGGTCCCGGTATTTGGTGATAAACCGATACTTTTTGGCTTCGTCTGCACTAAGATTTAAATTTTTCCAGCCAAAGTTCAAGTCTTTGGCTACTTCAATGACTTTGACATTTCCTGCTTGGGCATCGACAATCGCCTGTAAAAATTCTCTTTCGGTTTTTACCTGGCGATAATACGGGGTGTCAATGTATTGGCTGCGGTCATGAACCCCGAATGAGGCATAACCAGAGACGGATAGAAAGCTATTGTCATAATTCTTGAAATATCTTGTTGTATTGGGGATTGAATTGATTTCTGCTGCTTTCGCTGTTCCTTGTCCACTGTACAAAAGCGGGGAAGTAACAAAGGATAAAGCCAAAACCCATTTCATTGTCTTTTTTAATTTCATAGTGAATCCCACCATTCTATCATTTTTAAAATTTATGTAGGTCTGGATGGAAAAACCAGAGTTTCTCATCATCACCTCCGCCCACTATGCAAACCTTTCATTTGCTTGGGCTCCTAATTAAGTACTTTACTTCACTAAACCCCTAAACAATAAAAGTATAGCAACCTTTTTATTACATATTTTGTATGGGTCAGGCGTTAATGTTTACAATTTCGGAAGAAGGGTTACTAATTTACTACGATTTCTTTTCTGAAGTGGGCTGAAAGTAGGGATTACTAAAAAGGTGAAGGAAAGGGGCGGCTTAGCATGGAAAAAGGTATGGAATCTCAGCTCGGTGTCTTAGTGTGACAGGGGGTATATTCATTGGTACAAAAAGTAAGCGTTTCTTTGCACGAACAGTCTTTTTATATAGATCGTTTTAAGGGGTGTCGTCCATCGATGACCACCCACCATCTGCACCAGGATTATGAAATTTATTATCAGTGTGAAGGGGAAAGGATTTATCTCATTAATGGGGAAATGTACGAGGTGAAGCGCCAGCATCTGGTCTTTATCGATAAAAATGTCATCCATAAAACAGTTTTGAAAAACCAGCAGAAGTACGAGCGAATTGTGATGAATTTTCGCGAGTGTTTTTTGAACGCAAGCGAACGGATCCTGTTAGGATCACTGTTTGAAAATGGCCCGCATATTGTGCCAATTCCTCCAAATAAGCGGGAATTGATCCACAATATTATGCAGAGGTTATTCGAGGAATATCAGATGAAACGCAAGGGGAGGGAGATTTATCTTAGAGCCTTGTTGTCACAACTATTAATTGAAAGTAACAGGTTGTTAGAGGCGGTGAGCCCGCAAAAAACAACGAAAGCGATGAATCCCCAACGAAAGTCAGGCAAACCAGAAATCGAAAAGATCATCACCTTTATCAACAATGAATACGCGAACGACATCTCATTGGGTTCCCTTTCCGACCATTTTCATTTAAACGAACAGTACATCAGCAGACTATTTAAAAAATACACCGGCTGCAGCTTCATCGACTACCTACACGCCATCCGCATAAACGAAGCCAAACGATACCTCAACGAAACCACAAAAAAAATAAACCAAATTGCCAACATCGTAGGCTACACCAACAACGTCCACTTCTGGCGTGTCTTCAAAAAAGTCACCGGCATGTCACCCTATCAATATAGACTGGAAAAACAGTGAACCTGGGGAACGGGGGGACGGTTCTCATGCATCAATCTTTCTTAAGAGGATTAGTTACGGTCCTAATTAAACGTTTATTTAACTGACAAATTTATTCTTTATAATTGGGATGATTGCTGTCATAACGGATTTATCGACCCTTTTAACTAAACGTTTGTTTAACTGACAACATTTTTGGGATAGATAGCATTCAAAGGCACTACCTATCAATGATTGCAGCCAAATTAAACAAACGATTGTTAGGTTTTGGTGTGAATTTTAATTAAACGTTTAGTTAATTTTGTTAAATGATATCTATTATTTCATCACTGACTCTTAATCCCGACCCTGCTGAAAAATACAGATTGAGGTTACCTGAATGCCTCTTCTCTATGTGACCGTAAACATTGAAAAAGCTAGAAATGGGTAACGTAGACAGCCTCTACGTGACCGTAAACATTGAAAAAGCTAGAAATG
>NZ_HG942076.1:182355-194278 GCF_000612665.1 Neobacillus dielmonensis | reverse complement strand
ACGTAGACAACCTCTACGTGACCGTATGCATTGAAAAAACTAGAAATAGGTTACGTAGACAGCCTCTACGTGACCGTAAACACTGAAAAAATAGAATTAGGCCACGCAGACTCATCTGGTGACCGGTAATGTTTTTCAGTGGTTTTGAACCCATCCCTCTGGTTTCGTGAGCCAGAGGAACCGTCCCCCTGGAGCCGTGGTTTCACAATGCGCCAACAGAACCGTCCCCCTGGAGCACGTCCCTATGGCTCCTCATCTGTTTGAGTGTTCTCATCATGTGTTGGTGTTGGATGCCGAAGTAGTTGTGCAGGGTTTGGTACATGGTGTACAGGGTTTGATAGGTTTGTGTGTTTTCTTTGTTGGGATAATAGGTTGTTTCAATTGGTGAGGCCATTTGCTGGATGGCTTGGATGATGCTGCTTGGTCCTCCGTTTTTTCCTCCAGCTGCCACTGATCCGAGGATAGCGGCGCCGATGGCGGATGCTTGCTCGGATTGGGCTACTTTGATCGGTTTGTCCAGAATGTCTGCATAGATCTGCATTAATAGGGGATTTCGTTTTGGCAGTCCCCCTGATGCGATGACCTCCTTGATCTCCATGCCCCATTCTTGATAGGTGTTTAGAATCATTTTTGCCCCAAAGGCAGTACTCTCCATATAAGCACGAAAGATTTCTTCCGGTTTGGTGTGGATCGTCAGCCCCATCAAAAGCCCTGATAAATCAGCATCAGAAAGAACAGAGCGGTTCCCGTTATGCCAATCGAGAGCAATCAGTCCGTTTTCCCCAGGCGACAGCTGCTCGGCCTTCGCTTCTAATAATGTAAATACGGAAACACCTAATCTATCAGCTTCCTCGACATAGGCTGGCGGAATATGCTTGTTTACATAGGCGCCAAACAAATCACCGACAGCGGATTGGCCTGCTTCATAGGCATACAATCCCGGAATGACGGAATCCTTTACAACACCGGATATCCCGGGGATTTCCTTAAGTTCCGGGCTCACCATCAGATGGCAGGTAGAAGTGCCCATCACCATTAGCAATGTTTGGGATTGGTAGACTCCATTGCCCAGCAGAGCGGAGTGAGCATCAATAATCCCTGTGGCAATCGGCAGACCTTGCGGCAGGGAAAGTTTTTCTGCCCACTGTTTGGTCAGCGTGCCGGCACAGGTTCCAACCTGTTTGATGTGCCCCTGCAATTTGGAAACAATCGTCGCGCCGAATTCGGGGTCTAGCTCATAAAAAAACTCTTCTGGAAATCCATCCTGTTCATTCCAAAATGCTTTAAAGCCAAGCGAACAATTACTTCTGGTAATGGTGGAAGTTAATAGAGAAACAATCCAATCAACCGCTTCGATAAAATAGGTAGTGCGGGCATAAAGCTCAGGGGCATCATCAAAAACCTCGAGGATTTTCGGAATCGCCCATTCCTCCGATATATTGTACCCTAACCGCCGCAGCCATTTTTCTTTTCGCTGAGTAGCAAGTTGATAGATTTTCTCAGTCTGTGGCTTGGTATGGTGATGTTTCCATAGTTTGACCCAGGAATGGTGGGAATTTTGGAACTGGGGGGAAAAGCACAATGGATTTAAGTCGCGATCGACAGGTAAAACGGTTGAAGCTGTAAAATCAATCCCCAATCCAATAATTTGCGCAGCATCAATGTTTGCTTTGGCGACGGCACAAGGTATTCCTATTTCTAGGACGTCAAGATAATCCTGCGGATGCTGAAGGGCACTTCCATAAGGAATAGATATGTTAGTCCCCGGCAACTGCTCTGTGATTACTCCATGCTGATACGGGACAATATGGGTTCCCATGATTTCCCCGGTTTGGACATCGGCCACAATCACCCTTCCAGATTCACTCCCAAAATCGACTCCAATGGAAAAAGTTGAATTCTTCAACTGAGATGACACCACCTTACATAAAAACTAGTTTGAATAATCATGCCTTCATCATAACAAGAATGAACAAAAGTGCGCAATAAGTTATTAGAAAATTCTTCATTTTTGCACTAATCCTCTTGACAACTCATTTTTTGTCAAGATATTATGTAAAGACAGGAATAAATGAGTAAAAGTTAAACTAATACAAACAAAAGTGAACAAAACATCCTGAGAAACTAGCACCAAGTGAACAAAGGAGGAGGAGAAATATTGCAATTAAAAGCAGTACCAACCGTTCATTCACGTACATTTAGACTTGTAAAACCGGGGGAAGTAGAAGAAGTCACCATTGAACGCCATGTTCAAGAAGGAGAAGTGGTCGTCGAACCGACACTTGCAAGTATTTGCCATGCTGACTTGCGCTATTATATGGGACAAAGAAGGCCAGAAGCGTTGGCAAAGAAATTGCCGATGGCGCTCCTGCATGAGGGGATTGGCAAAGTAGTCATCAGCAGATCCCCGGAGTTCGAGGTGGGCCAGCGTGTGGTGATTGTGCCGAATATCCCGGGCACGTTACTAGGAAAAGGTGAGTCAGAAATTTGCAGCTCGACTTCCACCAAAGAATTTAGAGATAACTATAATGAGAAGAATGAGTTTTTAGGCAGCGGTTATGATGGCATCGCTCAGAGCCGTCTGGTGTTACCGGCAGAGTGTGTTATCCCGATTCCAGATTCGATTCCGGATGAGATTGCCGTTCTGAGTGAACTATGTACGGTATCCTATCGGGCGGTCAGCCGTGTGAAGGAGAGGCTCTTCTCGCCAGATATGAAGGTGGCCGTGTTTGGTGACGGACCTGTTGGTTATTTGACGGCAGCCTTAATTCATCAAATCTATGAACTAGGTCCCGACCGCTTAAAAGTTTTTGGAGCGATTCCGGAAAAACTTGCTCATTTTGAATTTGCTGACTGTTCTTTAGTCCAAACCTATGATTTTAAAGGCGCGGACAAAGTGGATATTGTGGTGGAATGCACGGGCGGAAAGTTTAGCGAAAGCGCGATTAATCAAGGGATTGACCTGCTTAAACGCGGCGGTTCTCTCATTCTTATGGGTGTAACAGAGGAGAGAGTACCGATTAACACCAGGGATATTTTAGAAAAAGGATTATCGGCTTACGGCAGCAGCCGCAGCTCCAGTGTGGATTTTCGCGCGGTTATTTCCGCAATGGCTGACGAGAAATATCAAACATTACTACGGAAAATTATCCCGCCGACGTTTACACCGGTTCAATCGGTCCAGGATTTTAAACAGGCGATGGATTCTGCATCCCAGCACCGGGGCTGGCAGAAAGAGATATTGGCGTTTGATTGGTCATAACACGAACAAGGAAATGGTCTATCTTCCTTACGACACGGAGGATAGGCCATTTTTTGTTTTGGTAGCGAATGGAGCGGAAATCAACAGCCAAATTTAATAGAATCTTTTTTTTAAAAGATGTATATTTTTTGATGGTTGCGCATAAATGCTTGACAATATGTCACTTATGAAAATAATCTAAGTATAACTTTAATAAAAATAAGCAGAATGCTAGTGGGTTTTAATATACGGGAGTGATGGTCGTGTTAGCTGCTGAACGGAAATTAAAGATTATTGAGTATGTCAAAAAGAATAATGTGGCTTCTGTTGCCCAACTGGCAGAGGAATTTAATGTCCATGAAGCCACAATTCGCAGGGATTTAACCGAGATTGAGCGGGAAGGACGACTAAGGCGGACGCATGGCGGTGTTGTGCTGCCAGAGGGGATTAGTGATGAGCCGTCCTTTACAGTCCGGGCCACCGAACGGGTAGAAGAGAAGTCACGGATTGGCGCAAGGGCTGCTGAGATGGTCAATGAGGGTGAATATATTATTCTCGACTCTGGCACTACTACCCTTCAGATTGCTAAACATTTAGTGGACAAAAAAGATATCACCGTTGTGACAAATGATATCAATATTGCGGCTGAACTGAAAGATGCCAAGGGAATTAAAGTGATTGTGACAGGCGGGATTTTATATCCGGAAAGTTTTATGCTTAACGGCATGTACACGAATGAGGTCTTAAAAACGATTCACGTTCATAAGGCGTTTGTAGGCACGCCGGCCATTCATCAGCATTTTGGGCTTACACATTTTGAGGAACAGCTAGTGCCGGCCAAGATGGGGATGATCGAGGCTGCCAAAGAAGTGATCGTGGTGACGGACCACACGAAAGTGGGCGGGGTATCGCTTCATAAGGTCGCTCCCGTGAACAAAATCAACAAGCTCATAACAGGAGTTGAAGTGTCCGAATCGCAAGTGCAGCTGTTTAACGAGGTGGGAGTAGAAGTTATCACTATTTAGTGTAACTTCTCTATTTCCGCTTTTTTTATGGGTTGTAGTAAAAATGTTATAAATGTTCTGTAAATTATCTTAAAAACACATTGACAGTGTGAAAAATATAGGATATTTTTAATACAAGCATTAATGAACATTAATAGTAATAAAATGAACATTAGGTGCGTGAAACGAACGAACATCAAACTTAAAGTGAGCATTGGGGTTTGGCCTTTTTATGAACGCGGCTATTATAAGTCATTTCAACAAGACTACTAGATTCATATGTTAAAAGACCATTCGTTTTGGTTCGAGTTATAATGAAAGGGCTTTCTGTCCTATCAAATTTTTATAAAAAGAAGTGTATGTGTCAATTGGGAAAAAGGAGGAACAGCTTTTGGCATCCATCGAGTTTGTTAATGTAACCAAAGAATTTGATAAAAAGGAGATTATTAAGGATCTCAATTTAAAGATTGAAGACGGGACCTTTACCGTTTTAGTCGGGCCATCAGGGTGTGGAAAAACGACCCTGTTGCGGATGATTGCCGGGATTGGCCCCCAGACGTCCGGGGCGGTGCTGATTGACGGAAAGGACGTTACTGATATCGCACCGGGCAAACGAGGGGTTGCCATGGTGTTTCAGAACTATGCGATTTACCCAACGATGTCTGTAAGGGAAAATATTGAATTTGGCCTCAAAAACAACAAGGTGAAAAAGGCAGAACGAACGGAACTGGTCGAAAGCATCAGTGCTGCAGTCGGTCTGACCGATTTTCTTGACCGTAAACCATCTACCTTATCCGGCGGACAGCGTCAGAGGATCGCATTGGCGCGGGCGATGGTGAAAAAGCCGTCTGTGTTTTTAATGGATGAGCCGTTGTCCAACCTTGATGCTAAATTGAGAGCGCAGATGCGCATTGATTTGATCGAATTACATAAAAAACTGGGAACCACGTTTGTCTATGTGACACATGACCAGGTCGAGGCCATGTCAATGGCAGATACGATTGTCCTGATGAATCAGGGGCTGATCCAGCAGGAGGCGCCGCCGGAAACCATTTATCACGAGCCCAGCAATATATTCGTTGCACAGTTTATCGGTGTCCCGCCGATGAATATTGACGAGTTGGGTGTGGGGGGCGTCAAGTTTGGTTTCCGCCCGGAAAGTGCGATTGGCTCGACGGAAGCGGGAACGACACCATTCTCGATTCGCGGCGAAGTGGTCACGAGAGAAATGCTCGGGTCTGAGACACTTTATAAGATTAATTACAAAGATACCTCCTTTATGATTAAAAGCCTTGAAGATCGATTTACCGTTAACCAACAAGTTTACGTTAGTGTACCAACAGAGAAAATGTACTTCTTCGGCGAAGACGGAAATCGAATACCAACTAGTCATCCAAGCTATTCTTCCTATATTGAGGCATTAAGGAGTTATTAATATGAGCAGAGGGAAACTATGGGAAAAACTTCGTCCGTATGTCATGATCGGTCCCGCCATGATCGGCATTGGTCTATTTGTCATCTATCCGCTGTTTTACTTGATTTATCTAAGTTTATTCAAATTCAATTTGATGAACCGAAATATGAGCAAGTTTGTCGGGCTTGACAATTACATTCAAATTCTCGGCAGACAAGACTTCTATAAATCTTTGACGAATACCGTCGTTTACACGGCCGGCGTGGTTATCTTGACGCTAGCGCTTTCGCTTTTGATTGCGGTCTGGCTAAGCAAAAGAACCCGTGTCAATGCGATTGTCCAGGCGGGGATTTTTACACCGCATATCATTTCAATTGTTTCTGTCTCGTTAATCTGGCTATGGATGATGGAGCCTAGTTTGGGATTCCTGAACTATATTTTGAAAGGTTTAGGACTACCGACCTCGCAATGGCTGCAGAGTTCCAAGTCAGCGATGATGTCAATTATTATCGTTTCTGTCTGGCAGGCTATCGGCTACTATACACTCATCTTGGTGGCAGCACTTCAAGGGGTATCACCAACCATCTATGAAGCAGCGGCTCTGGATAATGCCAGCAAGGTTAAAGTGTTCCGCAAGATTACACTGCCGCTGATTTCACCACAGTTATTCTTTATCTTGATCATCATGACGATTGGTTCCTTCAAGGTGTTTGATACGGTCAAAATTATGACCGGCGGCGGACCAAATAATGCCACCAATACGCTTGTTTACTATATTTATAGTTACCGGACAACCAATATTGGGTATGCCGCGGCAGCAGGTGTTGTTCTGATGATAATTATTGGAATATTAACAATTATCTATTTCCGGTTAATGGCGAAAAAGGTTCATTACCAATAAGCAAACTACATGATTTTGGCAAGGGGGTGCTGCAATGAAGAAACACAATAATATCTGGTTGACAGTGGATACCGTTTTAAAGGTTGTTATTTTACTAGCATTCATATTCCCGTTTTTGTGGATGATTTCCACCTCGCTGCAGACGTTGGAGGAAACGATGAAGTTTCCGCCGACAATCCTTCCGGAAGTCCCGCAGTGGCTAAACTTTGTCGACGCTATGACGTCAGGACCATTTGCCACCTATGCAAGGAACTCATTAATTGTGACAATCTCTGTCATTATTATTCAATTGCTGGTGATGATTCCGGCGGCTTATGCTTTTGCAAAATATGAGTTTTTTGGAAAAAATGTTTTGTTTGCTCTTGTACTGATTGCGTTTATGATTCCGGGACAGCTCACCTTCATACCGATTTATTTAATGATGGCGGACTGGGGACTGATCAAAACGTTGCTGCCGCAGATTTTACCGTTTATGTCCAATGCCTTCGGAATTTTCCTGCTGCGGCAGTATTTTATGCAGATTCCTGAGGAAATCATTGAGGCGGCACGCCTGGATAACGCCAATGAATTTAAAATCATGTGGAAAATCATGGTGCCGATGTCCAAGCCGGCTTTAGCCACCGTTGCTCTGTTCAGCTTTGTCAGCCACTGGAATGATTATTTCTGGCCGCTGGTCATGACAGACTCCAATGAGGTTCGTCCATTGACACTCGGGATTTCGATGCTGCGTGAGACAGAGGGCATCAGCAACTGGCATATCATCATGGCGGGTAACGTGGTACTGGTGGTGCCAATCCTGATTGTTTATCTATTCTGTTCTAAACAGATTGTCAGAGCCTTTGTTTATTCGGGGATTAAATAAAAACTAGTCCTCTTATGAAATACATTTCAAGCAAACAATGGAGGGGTATTATGAAGAAATTTTTCTCGATTTTTGCAGCCTTGTTCTTGGTCTTAGGCATATTGGCTGCATGTGGAAATGAGGAGAAAACAGAGGGGACTCCTAAGGACACTTCGAAAGAGCCTGCACAGGAGGAACCGGAAGGAAAGGTTACGATTCAATTCTGGCACTCTCTCGGAGGGGTTAATGGCGAGTATTTGGATGCCATGATCAAACGGTTCAATGAAAGTCAAGACAAGGTGGAGGTTGTGGGAACGTTCCAAGGTACTTATGATGAAACGTCTACCAAACTTCAACAAGCTATTTCTGCTAACACGGCTCCTGATATCGCGATGATCGAACGCGCCTATGTTCAAATGTTTGCAGAAGCCGAAGTGTTGGAAGATTTGAAGCCTTATTTCAAAGATAGTGATGTAAAAGAGTCTGATTTTGTTAAAGGCCTGATGGGACATTCTACTTTTAATAAAAAGCTAGTTTCCTTGCCATTAAACCGTTCAACCCCGATCCTTCATGTGAATAAAACGATGTTGGATGAAGCAGGTCTTGAAGTGCCAAAGACTTGGGATGAGTTAAAAGAAGTAGCCAATAAGTTAGTCGTAAAAGAAGGAAACGAAGTGAAACGCTATGGTTTGACCATGCCGTATGACACTTGGTATCCGATTGCGATGATTTCGCAAAGTAAAGGCAAGTTCTTCAATGATAAGAAAACCTCTGTTGATTTTGTGAAAAATGGCATTGGTAAAGATGTGTTCCAATACCTGAAAGATATGCAAAATACCGGTGCCCTGTTCTATCCGCCACAAACAGATTCCGGAAACATCGTCAACCAAATGTTCTCAAGCGGAAAAGTGGCCATGATGTTCCAATCCACAGGATCGATTGGCGGTATTGCCCAACAAGCTACTTTTGACTATGAGACTGCGTTCCTTCCGAAAAATGATGTTTATGCAACACCAACAGGCGGCGGTAACGTTGCGATGCTGGCTAGCAGCGAACACAAGAAAGCTGCTTGGCAGTTTATGAACTTTATGATGTCTGACCCGCAAGGCTTACAGCAATTCATTGTCGAATCAGGCTACCTGCCGTTTACGAAGAAAATGGCAGAATCCAAACCGATTCAGGATCTTTGGGCGAAAGAGCCGAACCGCAAAACAGCCTATGAACAGCTGGAATATGCAACCGATACCAATAAAGATACCGCTTGGCCGGAAGTGATGCATGAATTCTTCGCAGCCATTGAAGCCATCATGTATGACAACGCCGACATTGATAAATCTCTAGATACCTTTACAAAAGAAACAGAGAGAATTCTAGGACAGTAATCTTTGAAAAATAGAGCCTATCAGAAATGCAGACACCATTAACACATCATGTGCGATCTGTTTTCGGTAGGCTCTTTTCTATTTTCTATGACAGAAAGGAAGGTTCTGACGTGATCGAACGACTGCAAAATGACCCTGCCATTATCGTGGCAGGACACAGAGGCTATAAATCAATGTATCCAGAAAACACTCTTTTGGGATTTCAAAAAGCCATTGAGGCTGGCGTTGACATGCTGGAATTCGACCTTCGATTTTCGAAGGACAAAGTATTGATGGTGATTCATGATGCCACCATCGACCGGACCACCAACGGTTCAGGGAAGATCAGTGATTATACGGTGAAGGAACTCAAGGAGTTTGATGCAAGTGATGTATTCACAGGGTTTGGGCATCAGGAGATTCCTACGCTAGCAGAATTCTGTGAACTGCTGGAAGCCTACCCGGATCTTCTATTAAATGTAGAAGTGAAGCCGAGTGAAGATGCCATAGAAGTGGCTGACCAGGCGATTAGCATGCTCAAGGACTATGGCTTTTTACCACGCTGTGTGTTCACAAGCTTTGATGCCAATGTGGTCGCGCATATTCACGATACGTACGGGTTGAAAACCCAAGGCTTTCCGGGTGAAGTGATGTTCCATTTTGTCCCAGGTGAGAATGGGACGTATTCGAAAATGTGGGCAGTGGGAATCAGCATGAAGCTATTAACACCGGAACGAGTGAAAGAGTTTCGTGACCTGGGAATCTTAGTGTGGTGTTACTGTCCTGATGATGAACATCAGGTTCAATATGGATTGGAGTGTGGCGCTAAGTTAATGACATGCAATAATCCTGTGCCAGCGCTGTCTATTCTTAAAAAACAGGCTGAGGGGCAGCGAACGGAGTAAATGGAGGAGGAGGTGGCGCGATGGAAACGATCTTCTCCATTGCAAAAGACCATGAGATGTATCTGCGGGTACTCGTGAGTGTGGTATTGGGATTTGTGATTGGCTGGGATCGTGAAGCCAAGAATAAGCCAGCCGGACTCAAAACCTATATGTATGTGTGTGTGGCCAGTACCTTAATAACGCTGATTTCGATTTACAGTGTAGACAAATATGGGGAAATGAACAACTTGATCAGGATGGACCCGATGCGGCTCACGGCCCAAATTGTGGCGGGGCTGGGATTTTTGGGAGCAGGAGTGATTCTGAAGGATGGCATCCAGGTCAAAGGGCTGACTTCGGCAGCGATGATTCTGTTCGCCGGGGGAGTCGGGATTGGCATTGGGGCCGGATTTTACGGAATCGTTATTTTTTCCGTGATCATCTCCCTGCTGTTAGCAAAGGTCGCTAGTTTTGTGGAGAAAAAGAAGACCGGTCGATTGAATGAACAAATCAATGATCAGGAAATGGGAGCTTAATAAATAGTGGAGGTGCCTTATGGTAAAACGAAATAGTAGTAAAAGGTTTGGGAAAAAGATGTTAACAGGGATGGCGGTAGGTGCCATGGCGCTAAGTCTGTTCGCAGCGGGGCCGGCTAATGCCGATGCCAAGCGGCCAATCCTTCATACAAAAACATTTGATTTGGCTGCAGACAGCCAGGAATTGATCCGTGACAAGGCCTTGCATAATGGGACCGTGCTGCAGTCGTTTGCTTTTGATAATGTCAACCAAACGATTTATACTCTTCAATTAATGGCGGGCGGCCAGCAGCTACCGGGAGAAGCAGCACCGGTGACTGGAACGCAGCGCGGTAAAGATGGCGATCTAGCGCTGACAAAGCTTGATTTGGAAGGAAACGAATTGGGCTATATGTACTTGAAGGGATTTGGTCATGGTGTCCAAATGGGAGTCGAGGTAGATGAAAATGGTACTCCTTATTTATGGACTGAAACGGATTCTGTTACAGAGGGAAGTGACGGCTGGGGCACGCAGATTGCCAGGTTCCAGTTTGAAGATGGTGCCATTCTGACTCCTGATTCGCCGCAGCTGGAGAAGCATCGGTTGATTGAGGGGGCGGACCGTACGACCGTCAATATTGATCCTTCCAACAATACGTTAACGATGCGCTATCGCGGCACAGATAAGGTTTTCCACTTTGCTCTATTTGACTTGGAGCAAGTGAAGCAAGGCAACTATGAACCAATCGCCGACGTATTTCAGCCGCAAATGGGTACGTTCCAAGGCTTTGCCACCTACGGAGAATATTTGTATCTTCTTGAAGGAAATTCCTATGGAAGCGGCGGTTCAGTTGAACCAAATGGTAATACCTACATCACATCCGTCAACTGGAACACAGGGCAAGTAGTAGACAAAGAACTATTCCTAGGGGGAACATCCGCCATCACCTTTAGAGAACCTGAAGGCCTAGCCATCCGCATCCCAGACACCCGGCACCCACACAAAGCCCAACTCAGCGTAGGCTTCGCCTCCAACTTCACACCAAACCGCTGGGGCAACATCTACTACATCGACCAACTCGTTCCAGAAGAAAGCCTCCGTGGCCTCCATGGGGACGGCCTCCATGGGGACGGTTCTCCTGGTTCCACTTTAAGCAATCCTTAATAGAATGATTATTTGGGCGGTATTTCCGTCATTTTTTGAAAGCAGCTTGTTTCTGTAACGACAAGCTGCTTTGTTTTTGACTGTTTCGAAGTTTAATCCGCAGGGAAAAGTCTATAACTGATAAATTCGAATACCCATTATTTGGTGATTTATAATGCTATAAGTGACTGAGCTGGCACTTTATTGGAGCGATCGGTCATTTATAAAGGCTATAAGTGCCCGGGCTGACGGTTTTTCCGAGGGCCCGGTCATTTATAAAGGCTATAAATGCCCGAGCTGGCGTTTTTTCCGGTCGGTCGGTCATTTATAAAGGCTATAAATGCCCGAGCTGGCGTTTTTTCCGGTCGGTCGGTCAATTATAAAGGCTATAAATGCCCGGGCTGGCGTTTTTTCCGGTCGGTCGGTTATTTATAAAGGCTATAAATGCCCGGGCTGGCGATTTTTCTGAGCGAACGGTCATTTATAAAGGCTATAAATGCCCGAGCTGGCACTTTTTTCGAGAGCCCGGTCGTTGATAAAGGCTATAAGTGCCCGAGCTGACGGTTTTTCCGGTCGGTCGGTCAATTATAAAGGCTATAAATGCCCGAGCTGGCGTTT